>CAYVQK010000014.1:0-2403 GCA_964454145.1 uncultured Oceanicola sp.
ACCCAGGCGATCCTGCCCCTGCGCGGCAAGATCCTGAACGTGGAGCGCGCCCGCTTCGACCGGATGCTGGGGAGCCAGGAGATCGGCAACCTGGTGATGGCGATGGGCACGGGCATCGGGCGAGACGAGTTCAACATCTCGAAGCTGCGCTACCACAAGATCGTCATCATGACCGACGCCGACGTGGACGGCGCGCACATCCGCACGCTTCTGCTGACCTTCTTCTTCCGGCAGATGCCGGAGCTGATCGAGGGGGGCTATCTCTACATCGCGCAGCCGCCGCTGTTCAAGGTGGCGCGGGGCAAGTCGGAGGTCTACCTCAAGGACATGCCGGCGCTGGAGGATTACCTGATCGGGCAGGGCGTGGAGGGGGCCGTGCTGCGGCTTCCGTCGGGCGAGGAGATCGCCGGGCAGGACCTGGCGCGGGTGGCCGATGCGGCACGGCAGTTCCGCCGGATCCTGCAGGCCTTCCCGACGCACTACCCGCAGCGCATCCTCGAGCAGGCGGCGCTGGCCGGGGCCTTCGACCAGGGCCGCGCAGATGACGACCTTCAGGCGGTGGCCGATGCCATTGCCGCCCGGCTGGACCAAGTGGCGGTGGAGTACGAGCGCGGCTGGCAGGGGCGGATCACCCAGGACCACGGCATAAGGCTCGCCCGCATCCTGCGCGGGGTCGAGGAGATCCGCACGCTCGACGGCGCAGTGCTGCGCTCGGGCGAGGCGCGGAGGCTGGCACAGGTGGCGAAGGAGAGCCGCGACACCTACCGCGAGATCGGCAAGCTCAGCCGGAAGGACCGCGACACCGCCATTCATGGCCCGCTGGACCTGCTGGAGGCGATCCTCGAGGAGGGCGAGCGCGGGCTGTCGCTGCAGCGCTACAAGGGGCTTGGCGAGATGAACCCGGGGCAACTCTGGGAAACCACGCTGGACCCGGAGGCGCGGACGCTCTTGCAGGTGAAGATCGAGGACTTGGCCGAGGCGGACGACCTCTTCACCAAGTTGATGGGTGACGTGGTGGAACCCCGCCGCGAGTTCATCCAGCAGAACGCTCTGAGCGTGGAGAACCTGGACTTTTGAGAGCGGGTTTCGCCGGGCCTTTGGCGCGCTGAGGGCATCGGGGTGGTGGGCAGATTGCCCACCCTACGTCAGCGGACGCTGGCCCAGGTGACGGTTTCGAGGTTGGCGAGGCGGCAGAGGCGGGCCAGTTCGGCGTCGAGCTTGTCTTCGCGGGCCTGCGAGGGGCGGACGCCGGGCTCTGACCAGCGGTTGAGGACTGTGAGGGTGCCGGTGCGGCGGTCGGCCTTGGCCTCGAGTCGGCCGACGAAGCGGGCGCCTTCGAGCAGTGGGAAGACATAGTAGCCCCATTGGCGCTTTTCGGCGGGGACGAACATTTCGACGGTGTAGTCGAAGCCGAAGAGGCGGCGGAGACGGGTGCGGTCGCGGATCGCCGGGTCGAAGGGGTTAAGGATGCGTAGGCGGCTGGTCGGGGCAGTGAGGGCCTCGATGCGGGCCTCGATGTCGGGGCAGGCGAGGGCCTTGAGGGAGCCGCCGTCTGCGGTTTCGACTTCGACCGGCACGAGGTTGGCGGCCTGATCGGCCCAGGCGGCGGTTTCGGCCACTGTGGTGGCATCCCAGAACTTGCGGATCTCGCCCGGCGTGCCGAAGCCGAGGCGGTGCAGGGCGGCGTGGCAGAGCCAGTCGATCTGTTCCGCGTCCGGCAGGTCGATCTCGCGGAGATGGGCCGGGAAGATGCGCTCGGCCAGGTCGTAGTGCTTGGTGAAGCCGTCGCGGTGGCAGGTGGCGAGTTCGCCGGAGAACCAGAGGAAATCGAGTGCTTTCTTGTGCGGCGGGCGGTGCCACATCTCCTTGGGGCCCTCGTGGACGTGCTCGAAATCCCGGGTGCAGAGCGGGCCTTCTTCGGCGACGCGGGCCTTGACGGAGGCGAGGAGGTCCGGGTCCATCCGGCCCCACCAGGCCGAGCGGGAGATGCGCTCGCGCATGCGGCGGAACTGGCGCTGCCACATGGGCAGGAACTCCATCGGCAGCACGGAGGCATCGTGGGTGAAGTGCTCGAAGACGGCGCGGTGACGGCCGAGGAGCTTGTCCATCACCGGCTCGCGGTAGTTGGCGTTGCGGCTCCACATGATGTGGTGATGGGCGCGGCTGACGACCTGGATGGAGTCGAGCTGGACGAAGCCAAGATCGTGGATGATGCCGGGCGCGTCGAGCTTGCCTGTAGGCGGGTTGGCGAGGCCGTGGGTGGTGAGCCAGAGGGCGCGGGCCTGTGCGTTGGTGATGGTGAGCGCGGTCATGGCGGCAGGATTGGGCCGGGCGGCGGGGAGTTGCAATCCGGTTGCTGACATTTGGCGGGGGTTGGGGTTGGGTGGGAGTCGGGACAAGTCC
>CAYVQK010000014.1:2503-34304 GCA_964454145.1 uncultured Oceanicola sp.
TCCGGTTGCTGACATTTGGCGGGGGTTGGGGTTGGGTGGGAGTCGGGACAAGTCCCGACCTACGGGTTGGCGACGGGACGGAGCCGGGACAAGTCCGGACCAACGGAGGTGGCATGGGCAGTGAAGATCGGCGGGCCGGGGTTTTCTACGGAAAGCTTGAGGACTGGAAGGCGGAGATGGAGGCGGTGCGCGAGGTTCTGCTCGCAGGGCCGCTGGACGAGACTTTCAAGTGGCGGCAGCCCTGTTACGTGTGGAACGGGACCAACGTGTGCATGCCGGGCGGCTATGGCGGGCGGTGCCGGTTGTCGTTCTTTCGCGGTGTGCTGCTGGATGACCCGGAGGGGCTTCTCGTGCCGCCGGGGCCGAACAGCCGGGCGGCGCGGGTGATGGAGTTTCATGCAGTCGAGGAGGTCGAGGCGGCGCGGGGGGCCATCGAGGGGTTCGTGGCGCAGGCGGTGAAGCTGGTGGAGGAAGGGCGGGAGGTGGAGCTTCCGCCGGATGACTTCGACCTGCCGGAGGAGTTGGAGGAGGCGCTGGCCTCGGACGATGAGCTGCGGGAGGCCTGGGAGGGGCTCACGCCCGGGCGGCGGCGCGGCTGGGCGCTGCATTTTGGCGGAGCGAAGAGGGCGGAGACGCGGGTTTCGCGGGTGGAGAAGGCGCGTGGGGCGATCCTCGAGGGGAAGGGGATGCACGACTGAGGGGGTGGCGGGCAGTGTGGTGGGCAGATTGCCCACCCTACAGCAGTTGCGAGAGGCCCGTGCGAAGCGCGTCGTTCAGCGGTTTGGGCCGGCGGGTGGTGGCGTCGACATAGACGTGGGTGAAGAAGCCTTCCGCCGCAGCCTGGTCGCTGTCGCCTGCGAAGAGGCCGATCTCGTAGCGCACGGAGCTGGTGCCGATGTGGGCGATGCGGATGCCGGCCGTCACCGGCTCGGGGAAGCGGATTTCGGCGAGGAAGCGGCAGCCGCTCTCGACCATCACGCCGATCTGGTCGCCGTGCAGGATGTCGAGCAGGCCCTGGTTCACCAGCCAGCCGTTCACCGCGGTGTCGAAAAGCTCGTAATAGGCCACGTTGTTGAGGTGGCCGTAAGGGTCCATGTCCTTCCAGCGGGTGTCATGGGTGCTGAGCACGCGGTATTCGGCGCGGGTGGCAGGCGGGGCTTTCATGCGCCCGATCAGAGACCGAGCGCGGCCCGGATGGCAAGGGCGACGAGGCCGAGGGCCAGGATGGAGCCCGCGTAGAGCGCGACGAACCAGAGCGCCCGGCGCATCAGTGGTAGCCTGCGTCTGGGTCCACCTTGCCGCGGAAGACCCAGTAGGCGAAGGCGGTGTAGGCGAGGATGATCGGGATCAGCACGGCGGCGCCGACCAGCATGAACATCTGCGATTTCTCCGGCGCGGCGGCCTCCCAGATCGTGACCTCGGTGGGCACGATGTAGGGGAACATCGACACGCCGAGCCCGCCGAAGCAGAGGGTGAAGAGCGCCAGCGCGAGGAGGAAGGGCGAGACCTCGGCCGCGGCGGTGCGGAGGCGGGTGATGAGGAGGAAGAAGGCGGCGGCGGTGAGCGCGGCGACGATGGCCGCGAGGCCCCAGCCCCAGCCGGAGAACCAGCGGCTGTAGTAGCCTTCCTGCAGGAACGGCGTCCAGAGCGAGACGACCGCGATGAAGCCCACGGTGAGCGGGGCGAAGAGCAGGGCCCAGCGGCGCATCCGGTTCTGCAGGGGGCCGGAGGTCTTGAGCACAAGCCAGCAGGCGCCGAGCAGCATGTAGCCCGACATGACGCCGAGGCCGACGGCTACGGTGAAGGGGGTGAGCCAGTCCCACCAGCCGCCGGAGTAGGCGCGGGCGGCCTCGTCGATGTCGATGCCCTGGAGGAGTGCGCCGAGGATGATGCCCTGGCAGAGCGCGGCCAGGGCGGAGCCGGAGATGAAGGCCACGTCCCAGAGCGGCTTCCAACGTTCGGTGCGCCAGCGGAACTCGAAGGCGACGCCGCGGAAGATCAGCGCGAGCAGCATGGCGGTGACGGGCACGTAGACGGCGGGGAGGATCAGTGCGTAGGCCAGGGGGAAGGCGGCGAAGAGTCCGCCGCCGCCGAGGACAAGCCAGGTTTCGTTGCCATCCCACACGGGGGCGACTGAGTTCATCATCACGTCCCGGTCTTTGCGGCGAGGCTCCAACGCGAAGAGCATACCGAGGCCGAGGTCGAAGCCGTCGAGGATGACGTAGACCAGCACCGAGAAGGCGATGAGGAAGGCCCAGATCACCGTGAGGTCGAAGGAGATGCCTTCAGCGAGGGGCATGGCTCATTCCTCCTTCGGGGCGTTGGGCACCGGCGAGCGGCCGGCGGCGTGGGTGGGGCCGGTGGTGACGTCCTTCAGGCGCGGTTCGGCGGGGCTCGGTTCGTGCGACATCAGGCGCAGGATATACCAGGTGCCGGCGCCGAAGACGGCGAAGTAGACCACGATGAAGGCCACCAGCGAGGCGCCCACGGCGGGGGCATCGAGCGGCGCCGCACTGTCGGCGGTGCGCAGGAGGCCGTAGACCGTGAAGGGCTGGCGGCCGACCTCGGTGGTGACCCAGCCGGCAAGCACGGCGACGAGGCCGGAGGGGCCCATCAGCACCGCGGCGCGGTGGAGCATGGGCCAGTCGTAGAGGCGGCCGCGGAGGCGGGCGAGGAGCGACCAGACCCCGAGGCCGAGCATGGCGAAGCCGATCATCACCATGATGCGGAAGGCCCAGAAGACGATGAAGACCGGGGGCTGATCCTCGTCGGGCACGGTGTCGAGCCCGTCGAGCGGGGCGTTGAGATCGTGCTTCAGGATCAGCGACGACAGCTTGGGGATGCCGACGGCGTAATCGAGCGTTTGCGTCTCGTCATTGGGCCAGCCGAAGAGAAAGAGGGGCGCGCCCTCGGGGTGGCTTTCGTAGTGGCCTTCCATCGCCATGACCTTCACCGGCTGGTGCTCGAGCGTGTTCAGACCGTGGAGGTCGCCGAGGAAGATCTGCACCGGGGCGACGATGGCGGCCATCCACATCGCCATGGAGAACATGGTGCGCGCCTCGGACGACGCGAGGCGGCCAAGGCGGCGATCCCGCAAAAGGTGCCACGCGGCCACCCCGCCGACGATGAAGGCGGTGGTGAGGTAGGCCGCGGTGACGGTGTGCATCAGCCGGTAGGGGAAGGAGGGGTTGAAGATGATCTGCCAGAAGTCCTCGGGCATGAACTGGCCAGTCTCCGGGTCGATGCTGAAGCCTGTGGGCGTGTGCATCCAGCTGTTGACCGAGAGGATCCAGAAGGCGGAGATGAAGGTGCCCACGGCGACCATGGCGGTGGCGGCCATGTGGAGGCCGGGGCCGACGCGGTCGCGGCCGAAGAGCATGATGCCGAGGAAGCCTGCTTCGAGGAAGAAGGCCGAGAGCACCTCGTAGGCCATCGGCGCGCCGATCACCGGTCCGGCCTTGTCGGAGAAGACCGACCAGTTGGTGCCGAACTGGTAGGACATGACGATGCCCGAGACGACGCCCATGGCGAAGGCCAGGGCGAAGATCTTCACCCAGTAGCGGAACAGGTTGAGAAAGCGCTCCTGCTTCGTGACCAGCCAGAGCGCGTTGAGCACGGCGAGGTAGGAGGCCAGGCCGATGGTGAAGGCCGGGAAGAGGAAGTGGAAGGACACCGTGAAGGCGAACTGCAGGCGGGCGAGGAATGTGGCGTCGAAGGCGTCGAACATCTGTCTCGGTCGGTTTGCTGTATCTGCGTTGCATCTATGGTGGCAGCCGGTCCCGGCCAGTTACAGTGCCGCTTTGCCGCAGGCGCGAAATAGGCGCCCGATTTCCGGCTGCGTGGTCATGCGGTGCGCAGTAGGCTTGGGGCATGCTGTTTCGATTGCCAGATGACGACACGCTCTATGCCGCGCTGATGGCGCGGGATGCGAGCTATGAGGGGCGGGCGCTGGTGTGCGTGCGCTCGACGGGGATCTTCTGCCGGCTGACCTGCCCGGCGCGGAAGCCGTTGCGGGAGAACTGCGAGTTTCGGGAGACGGCGCAGGCCTGCATCGAGGCCGGGTATCGCGCCTGCAGGCGGTGCCGGCCGCTGGAGGCGCTGACCGACGATCCGACGGTGACGGCGCTGGTGGAGGCGCTGGCCGCCGATCCGGCGCGGCGCTGGAGCGAGGCGGATGTGGCGGCGGAGGGCTATGACCCCTCGACGGTGCGTCGGGCCTTCAAGCGGGCCTTCGGCACGACCTTCCTGGAGATGGCGCGGCAGCGGCGGCTGCTCGCCGGGCTCGAGGTGCTTGGCGAGGGCGGCAAGGTGATCGAGGCGCAGCTGGACGCGGGCTTCGAGAGCGCCTCGGCCTTTCGCGCGGCCTTCGGGCGGATGCTGGGCATGGTGCCGGGGGCCTTCGAGAAGCGCCCGCTGCTGATGGCCGACTGGATCGACACGCCGCTGGGGCCGATGGTGGCGGTGAGCGACGCGCGGGCGTTGCACCTGCTGGAGTTTGTCGGGCGCAAGGCGCTGCCGCGGGAGTTGCAGCGGCTGCACGCGGGGGCGAAGGGATCGCTCGGCTTTGGCCGGCCGGCGCCGACCGAGCAGGTGGCGGCGGAGCTGGGGCGGTTCTTTGCAGGCGAGAGCGCCGCCTTCGGCACGCCGCTGGCGCTGCATGGCTCGGCCTTCACCCGGGCGGTCTGGGCGGCGTTGCGCGAGATCCCGGCGGGGCAGACGCGGAGCTACTCGCAGGTGGCGGAAGCGATCGGGCGGCCCGAGGCGGTGCGGGCGGTGGCGCGGGCCAACGGGGCGAACCAGATCGCCCTGGTGATCCCCTGCCACCGGGTGATCGGGTCGGATGGTGCGCTGACCGGCTACGGCGGCGGGCTTTGGCGCAAGGAACGGCTGATCGCGCTGGAGCGCGGATTTGCCGCCCGCGCAGCTTAGGGCTGCGGCCCGGCCAGGTCGTTCCTGACCATCCAGCCGGCGAGGCGGGAGATCATGATGTCCTGCACCTGCTGCTTGATCGCGCGAGGCGGGCGGCCTTCGATCTCGTCGACGAAGGCGGTGAGGTAATCCGCCTGGGCGTCGTCGAGCCAGAACAGCAGCCGGGTGAAATGGTTGAAGTTGTCGTGGACCTCGTCCATCTCGTACCGGGTGCCGCCATCCTCGGGGATGAAGCGCTGGCGGGCCATGGAACTGCGTCCGGTCTCGGGCAGAACCGTGTGGATGACGATTTCGCCGTCATCCGACTCCATTGTCCGCATCTTGTACCCCATCTCGCAGGGGCGGGGTTCGAACGTTTCGGCGTCGGGGATGTTGGCGGTGAACCAGACCGGGATGTAACCGTCGGCGTCGGGCTGGCCGCAGCGGTGGTGGCCCTTGGTCTGCCCGGGCTTCATGACCATCGCCTCCTCGAGCGCGTCTGGTGCGACGGGCACCCAGGTGCTGTGCCGGTGGCGGAAGGTGCGGTGAGGGAGGGCCATCAGCGTGGTCGGCAGGAGCCAGACCAGCAGGAAGGTTCCGGCGAGGAAGGTCACGAAGAACCGGATGATCTGCCATTGCACGGTGGCATCCAGCAGAGCCGGGGATTCGGCGTGCACCGTCATGTCGCCGGTGGTGGCAAGCAGGCCGGTGAACATCAGCGACATCGGCAGTGCCTCTGTCCAGCCACCGGGGAAGGTGGCGTGGTGCCATGCCATGAAGCCGGTCCAGAGCCCCATGACGCAGAGCAGGGTGGTCGGGTCGGACAGTGGCGCGACGCTAGGGTGGAGCGCGACGGAGAGTGCGGCGCCGAGTAAGGGCAGCGCCGAAAAAGCGATGAGCCGACGGCGCAGGCGCGACAGGCGGTAGGGCAGGTGATAGGACCAGAAACTGGCGTCGGACATGGGGCAGCCTTCCGTTTCGGACCCCGTGCGTAGCAATGTGGCTTGGCGGTATTGTGGCGGGGGGCAGGCAATTTTATCCCGGTGCCGCATCGGCTTGGCTTCCGTGGGCATTTCGCGGATAGTCGCGGCGATTTCAGGAGGGAGAGCACCATGGACATGCCGAAGAACGTCTTCAAGGCCGCGTTGGCGGCGGGCAAGCAGCAATTGGGCGTGTGGTGCACGATCCCGGATCCGGGCGTGGTGGAGCTGCTGGCGACCACGGGCTACGACTGGATCCTGCTCGACAGCGAGCATACGCCGGTGACGATTCCGGGGCTGATGCCGCTGATGCAGGCGGCGGCGCCCTATCCTGCGACCGCGATCTGCCGGCCGGGCTGGAACGACATGGTGGAGATCAAGCGCCTGCTCGACCAGGGCGCGCAGACACTGCTCATTCCCTATGTGCAGAGCGTGGAGGAAGCCGAGCTGGCGGTGCGCCACGTGCGCTACCCGCCGAAGGGCGTGCGCGGCGTGGGCGGCACCACGCGGGCGAGCCGGTATGGCGCGGTGAAGGATTACATTCAGGAAGCCGAGCGCGAGATCTGCCTGCTGGTGCAGATCGAGACCAAGGAAGCGCTGGAGCAGGCCGAGGCTATTGCGGCGGTGGACGGGGTGGATGGCATCTTCATCGGGCCCGCGGATTTTGCCGCCTCGATGGGCCTGGCGGGTCAGCCGACGCACCCGGAGGTGAAGGCCGCCATTCTCGACGGCATCCGGCGGATCAAGGCCGCCGGCAAGGCGCCGGGCATCCTGACGCTCGATCCAACCTTCCAGAAGGAGGCCGAGGAGGCGGGGGCGCAGTTCATCGCGCTGACGCTCGACGCCTCGATCCTGCGGGCGGGGGCGATTGCGGCGCGGGAGCGGTTTTCCGGCTGAGGGGGCCGGGCCTAGCCGATCATCTCGGGGCCGAGCTTGAGCACCACGGGCACGACGAGCTCTTCCTCGTCGGTCAGGTGGCGGTCGAGCAGCTTGCCGAGGCCTTGCAGCGAGGTGGCGAAGGGCGCGGTGGCGTCTTTCGGGTTGCCGCCTTCCGCGATCCGGCCGAGGGCCGCGTTGGCGGTGTCGGCGAAGTCCTGCAGGGCGGGGTCGAGCTGCTGGTGGTCAGCTTCCATCAGGTGAAAGCCGCGGGCGATCTCGGGGGCCTTCTGCTCGAGGATCGGGAAGTAATGCGCATCCTCGATCTGGTGGTGCCCGTGGAGCTGCTGGAGCAGCATGCCGCCGTAGCGGGGCAGGGCGGCGCCGAAGCGGGCCGGGTCGCCGCCATCGAGCAGGCTCTCGGTCTCCTGTGTGAGAAGCTCCATCAGGCGGCGGAACATCAGGTGCCGATCCAGCCAGAACTCCACAAGCCCTGTGAAGTGCCTGTGGCCCTCCCATGTCTCGCGCGGGAAGTCGGCGAGGAGCACGCGGAGGGCGTCGGGGAGGCAATCGCGGGTGCGGAGGTCGAGCTCGGTCATTCGGCGGAGCTAGCACGGGCGCGAGTGAGGGCAAGCTGGCGCTGGCGTTCGCGGAAGCGGGCGCGGTCCTCTTCGGAATATTCGCCCGTGCAGGCGGGGCATTGCACGCCTTCCTCGTAGTCGGGTGCGGCGCGGTCGGCGGCGGAGACGGGGCGGCCGCAGGCGTGGCAGAGGCGGTAGTCGCCCGGTGCGAGGCCGTGGCCGACGGAGACCCGGCTGTCGAAGACGTAGCACTCGCCCTGCCAGCGGCTCTCGGAGGCGGGCACCTCCTCGAGGTATTTCAGGATGCCGCCCTGAAGGTGGAAGACCTCTTCGACGCCTTGGGACTTGAGGTAGTTGGTGGATTTCTCGCAGCGGATGCCGCCGGTGCAGAACATCGCCACCCGCTTGTTGTGGAAGCGGTCCTTGTTGGCCTCCCACCAGGCCGGGAACTCGCCGAAGCTGGCGGTTTCGGGGTTTACCGCGCCTTCGAAGGTGCCGATGGCGACCTCGTAATCGTTTCGGGTGTCGATCACCGCCACGTCGGGGGCCTCGATGAGGGCGTTCCACTCGGCGGGCGGGACATAGGTGCCTACGGAGGCAGTCGGGTCCACGCCTTCGACGCCGAGGGTGACGATCTCGCGCTTCAGCCGCACCTTCATCCGGCGGAAGGGCCGCTCGTCGGCGGTGCTTTCCTTCCACTCCAGGTCGGCGCAGCCGGGGAGCGTGCGGATGTGGCCGATGAGCCTGTCGATGCCCGCGCGGGGGCCGGCGACGGTGCCGTTGATGCCCTCGGGCGCCAGCAGCAGCGAGCCGCAGAGCCCCTCGGCCTCGCAAAGTGCCTTCAGCGGCCCCCGCAGGGCGGCGGGGTCGGGGAAGGGGGCGAACTTGTAGAGCGCGGCGACGGTGAACATGGCCGGGGCATAGCCGCCTGCGCCGAGCCGGGCAAGATTGACCCGCGTGGTGCGGGTGTTACCTTCGGCCCAACCAAGGAGACCGCCCATGCCCGACAGCGCCCTCATCGTGATCGACGTCCAGAACGACTTCTGCCCCGGCGGGGCGCTGGCGGTGGAGGGCGGAGACCAGATCGTGAGCGGGATCAACGCGCTGATGGCCGATTTCCCGGCCGTGGTGCTGACGCAGGACTGGCACCCGGAGGGACATTCGAGCTTCGCCCTCAGCCACCCGGGCAAGGCGCCGTTCAGCATGATCGAGATGCCCTACGGGCCGCAGGTGCTCTGGCCGGAACATTGCATCCAGGGCAGCGCGGGGGCGGAATTTCATGAAGGCCTCGACACCACGCGGGCCGACCTGATCGTGCGAAAGGGCTACAACCCGCGGATCGACAGCTATTCGGCCTTCTTCGAGAACGACCACGAGACACCGACCGGTCTCGAGGGCTACCTGCGGACGCGGGGGATCGAGAAGCTGACGATGGTGGGGCTGGCGACGGATTACTGCGTGAACTTCTCCGCCGTGGATGCGGCGAGGCTGGGCTTCACAGTGACAGTGCGCACGGACCTCTGCCGCGCGATCGACCTTGACGGCTCGCTGAAGGCGGCGATGGAGGGGATGCGCGGCGCCGGCGTGGTGGTGGATTGAGTGCCGAGGGGCTGATCGGGCGGCTGGCGCGGGCGCGGGTCGCCACGGGGCCGGAGCTTGCGGATCGGACCCGGGGGGCGCTGGCCTCCTGGCTGCGGCTTGCCCAGGCAGAGCGCGGCACGGAGGCCGCGACCGATGCGCTGGCCGAGGGCGGCGCGGCGGTGGAGCTGGCGGAGGCCGGGCTGGCGCAGGCGGCGCGGCCGCAGGGGCTGGCCTGCGCCGAGGGCTGTGCCTTCTGCTGCATCCTGTCGGGGGAGGACGGCGGCACCATCAGCGAGGCGGAGGCGCGGCGGCTTCACGCGGCGCTGGCGCCGCACGCGGGCGCGCCGGACGGGCGGGCCTGGCACCCCAGGGCCTGCCCGGCGCTGGACCCGGAGACGCGGGCCTGCCGGGCCTATGACGCGCGTCCGGTGATCTGCCGCAGCTACGTGTCCACCGATGCGCAGGCCTGTGAGCAGGTCTCGCAAGGACATGCGGTGCCCGGGCCGGGCACGCTGGGCCCCTACCATGGCTACCTGGCGGCGCTGGGCCTGAGCCGGGCGGCGCTGAAGGGCGCGCGGCGGGTCTCGACCCATGCGCTGGCGCGGCTGGCTGCGGCGGCGGTGGAGGGCCAGCCGCTGGACGCGGCGCTCGCGGCCTCGCGCCACAAGCCCGCGGAGCTGGAGGCGGAGATACGGCGCAGCAAGCGCGACCTGGCCCGGATCGGCCGGTGACGCCTTGCCCTTGCGCTCCCCTGTTGCTTTAACGGCCCGGTGCCGTGCCGGAGGAGCAAATGGTCGACATCGCCACTCGCGTCTATAACCACAAGTGGAAGATCGACCCCATCGTGCGGTCGCTCATCGACACGGATTTCTACAAGCTGCTGATGTGCCAGTCGGTGTTTCGCAACCGGCCCGACACGCAGGTGACCTTCAGCCTGATCAACCGCACGACCTCCGTGCCGCTGGCCAAGCTGATCGACGAGGGGGAGCTGCGCGAGCAGCTCGATCACATCCGCTCGCTCTCGCTGACGCGCGGGGAGAGCACATGGCTGCGCGGCAACACCTTCTACGGCAAGCGGCAGATGTTCCGCTCCGATTTCATGGAGTGGTTCGAGGGGCTGCGGCTGCCCGCCTACCACCTGGAGCGGGTGGGCGACCAGTATGAGCTGACCTTCGAGGGGGCCTGGCCGGAGGTGATGCTCTGGGAGATCCCGGCGCTGGCGGTGCTGATGGAGCTGAGGAGCCGCGCGGTGCTGAACGAGATGGCCCGCTTCGAGTTGCAGGTGCTCTATGCCCGGGCGATGACCAAGCTCTGGGAGAAGATCGAGCGGCTGCGCCGGATCGACGGTCTGCGGCTGGCCGACTTCGGCACGCGTCGGCGGCACAGCTTCCTCTGGCAGGACTGGTGCGTGCGGGCGATGGTGGAGGGGCTCGGTGACAAATTCACCGGCACGTCGAACTGCCTCATCGCCAAGAACCGCGACCTGGAGGCGATCGGCACCAATGCCCATGAGCTGCCCATGGTCTATGCCGCGCTGGCGGAGAGCGACGCGGAGCTGGCGCGGGCGCCCTATGACGTGCTCAGCGACTGGCACGAGGAGCATGACGGCAACCTGCGGATCATCCTGCCCGACACCTACGGCACCGAGGGCTTCCTCGAGCGCGCGCCCGACTGGCTGGCGGGCTGGACCGGCATCCGGATCGACTCGGGCGACCCCGCGGAGGGGGCCGAGGTGGCGATCAGGTGGTGGAAGAGCCGCGGCGAGGATCCGACGAAGAAGCTCGTCATCTTCTCCGACGGGCTCGACGTGGAGAAGATCGAGGAGCTGGCGGCGCAGTTCCGCGGCCGGGTGCGGGTGAGCTTCGGCTGGGGCACCTTGCTGACCAACGATTTCCGCGGGCTCACGCCGGGCGACGCGCTGGCGCCGTTCAGCCTTGTGTGCAAGGCGGTGGAGGCGAACGGGCGGCCGACGGTGAAGCTCTCGGACAATCCGAGGAAGGCGATGGGGCCGGCCGAGGAGATCGCCCGCTACAAGCGGGTGTTCGACGTTGGGCAGCAGGAAGCGCTGGAGGTTGTCGTTTGAGCGATACCTATTCGATGGGGCTGCTCGTCGCCTTGGCCGTGGGGCTGGTGGCGACGGGGGCGGTGGCCGGGGTGCTGGCCGGGTTGCTGGGCGTGGGCGGCGGGATCGTCATCGTGCCGGTGCTGTTCTGGCTGTTCGACTGGCTGGGCGTGCCGGAGGCGGTGGCGATGCATGTGGCGGTGGCGACCTCGCTGGCCACGATCATCCCGACCTCGATCAGCTCGGCGCGGAGCCACCACAAGAAGGGGGCGATCGACCCGGAGCTGCTGAGGAGCTGGGCGCCGGTGATCTTCGTGGGGGCGCTGGTGGGCGGTCTGCTCTCGAAGGTGATCGCCTCGACGGGGCTCACGCTGATCTTCGGCATCATCGCGCTGCTGGTGTCGATCAACATGGCGCTGCCGAAGAAGATCGTGCTGGCCGACGAACTGCCGCAGGGACCGGTGACGCGGGGGCTGGTGCCGGGGTTCATCGGGGTGTTCTCGGCGCTGATGGGGATCGGGGGCGGGACGCTCTCGGTGCCGACGCTGACGGCGTTTTCCTTCCCGGTGCATCGTGCGGTGGGTACGGCGGCGGCCTTCGGGCTGGTGATCGCGGTGCCGGCGGTGCTGGGCTTCATCTGGTCGGGCTGGGGCGTGCCGCTGCGGCCGCCATATTCGCTGGGCTATGTCTCGGTGCCGGCGGCGGTGCTGATCTTCTCGGCCTCTGTCTTCACGGCGCCAGTGGGCTCGAAGATCGCGCACAGCCTCGATCCGGCACGGCTGAAGCTGGCCTTTGCGGCGTTCCTGTTCCTGTCGAGCCTGAAGATGCTCTGGTCGGCGCTGGGATAGCGGCGGCTAGTCGGGATCGACCTTGCCGCGCAGGGCCTTGACCTCGCCGCGGACCTTCTTGGCCTTCAGGCGGCGCTTCTTGGAGCCCAGCGTGGGGCGGGTGGGGATGCGCTTTTTCGGTTTCTCCAGCGCCTTGCGGATCAGTTCGGCCAACCGTTCGCGGGCCAGTTCGCGGTTGCGGGCCTGGGAGCGGGTGTCCTGCACGAAGAGCAGCACCTCGCCCGCCTCAGTCCAGCGGCGGCCCGCGAGACGGCGCAGGCGGTTCTTCACCGGATCGGGCAGGTGGGGCGAGTTGGCGGCGGCGAAGCGCAGTTCGACGGCCGTGGACACCTTGTTCACGTTCTGCCCGCCGGGGCCCTGGGAGGTGGTGAAGACCTCGGCCAGTTCCCAATCCTCTATCGAAATCTGATCGTTGATCCTGATCGGCATTCCGCACTTCCCTGATCAAAAGGGCCGCCCCGAAGTTCGGAACGGCCCTATCGAACTGTGTTGGAGGCGAGGTCCGGTTAGACCCTCGGCCAAAAGCGACATTCACGCCGCAGGGGCTGCCCTACGCGCGAACCTCCGCTGTTGTCCCGACACCTCTCTCCAATGTAGCTCTCGACACTGGATCACCTCCTTTCAGCTGTTGAAATAACGCACCTTCAGGGTGAATCACGACCTGTGCGTCTGTCAAACGTTTTCTGCACGCGCGAAATTCGCGGTGATGAGGCGGAAGGGGATGAGGGCGAGTGCGGCGAGTGCCAGCTTCACGCCCCAGTCGGCGACGGCGAGCGAGACCCAGAGGGGGGCGACGGGGCCTTGTCCCAAAAGGGGAACGCCCTCCTGCGCCCAGCCGGGCACGTTGCCGGGCTCGAGCCCGTTGAAGGTGGCGGCGAAGGCGAGGGAGAAGAAAATCACCGTATCGACCGTGCTGCCGACGAGGGTGGAGCCGAGGGGGGCTTGCCACCATGCCCGCGCACGCATCCGGTCAAACACCGCAACGTCCAACAATTGGGCAGAAAGAAAAGCGAGGCCCGAGCCGAGCGCGACGCGGAGCGTGACCAGCGGGCCGAACTCGCCCTGGATCTGGGAGCCGACGAAGGAGCAGGCGACGCCGACGACGAAGCCCGCGATCACCACCTTGCGGGCGGTGGGGGCGCCGTAGAGGCGGTTCATCGTGTCGGTCACGAGGAAGGCGACCGGGTAGGTCAGTGCGCCCCAGGTGAGCCAGTCGCCCAGCAGGTGCTGCACGAGGATGTTGGAGGCCACCACGACGGCGGCCATGGCGAGAACGCCGATTGCGAGATTGGTCTTCATGATGTGGCCCGTTTTAGCAAGGTGGTCGGGGACTTGGCCCCGCACCCTGCGGGACGCGGGCTTCTAACGCCGGGCCCGGTGCATTGCAAGGGCTCAGTCGGGCAGGGTGACCTCGACGATCTCGCTCCGCTGGTAGGAGTTGAAGTTGTCGTCGGAGACCATGACGGCGCGCAGCTGCCCCGCACCGTCGCGCCAGAGCGAGAGGCCCTCGAGGTTGCCGTGGGTGAGGGCGTGGGTCTGGTAGAGAACCTTGCCCGGCCAGAGATCGCCCGTCATCTCGTGGCGGGTGATGCGGCTGGAGAAGCCGTAGCCGGTGAAGTGGCGCCAGAGCAGGGTGAGGCGCCCGCGGTCGTCGAAATCGGCGCCGACGGGGAGCCATTCGCCATCGCGCTCGACATGGCCGGCCACCTGCCAGGCGGTGCCGTCGTAGCGGTAGACGGGGAAGGGCCTGGAGTAGCTGCCGGAGCGCTCGGGCAGGGTGTAGAGCGCGTCGTCGGGGCCGATGGCGAGGGCTTCGAGCGCGGAGTTGTTCTGCATGGTCTTGAAGTCGGGGTGCCGGGGCAGCCAGGCCGCCTCGCCGCCCTGCAGGATGTCCTCGCCGCGCCAGGTCCAGACCCGATGGTAGCCTTCGAAGGAGATGTAGAAGCGCCCGTCGGCCCGTCGGGCGAGCCCCTCGGAGTCACTCTCATAGCCGTTCACCGGGTGGCCGTCGGGATCGGTCAGGCGGGAATGACCGGTGATCTCGACGCCGGTGAGGGTGCCGGCCTCGTTGCGCAGGAGCCGCCCCTCGGCCAGCGCGGCGCGGTCGGAGAGGGCCCAGAAGCGGGTGCCGTCCTCCGAGACCTCGATGCCGGAGAAACCGCCGAAGCGGGTGTCCTCATTGCTGCTGCCGAGGCTCACCGACACCACGCGCTGGCCGTTCTGCCCCGCCGCGAGGGCGAGGCCGGCGCAGAGCGCGAGCGCAAGGAGGCTCAGGCCGAGTCTGGAATGCTGGCGCATCGGGCTGGTTTGGTCAGTTCGCGTTGAGCACGCCGACGCAGGAGCGCGGCAGGTCGGCCATCACGTATTCGCGCGGGTGGCGCTGGCGCGGGGGCCGGGGCGCGTTGGGGTCGGCCTTGACCTTGGGCGGGTTCAGGTAGTCGGTGACCCACCACATCAGCGTGTCGTCGCAGCCGTCGCCGCCGTTGGAGAGTTCGTCGACCGTGGGCGTCTGGTCTTCGCAGCCGGAGGCGCCGCGGGGGCATTTGAGCCGGACGTGGTAGTGATCGTGGTGGCCGTAGAGGGGACGGATCTTCTGGAGCCAGGCCTTGTCGCGCCGGGTGGCCTTCTGGCACAGCGAGATCTTGATCGGCGGGGTGACGAAGATGCGATCGACCATCGGATCGCGGGCGGCGGTTTCGAGCAGGGCGGCATGGACACCGGTCCAGTTGCGGTTGAGCGACCTCTGATCGGAGGTTCGCACGATGGTGGCGCCGAGGCTCTCGCGCTGGGCGGGGGAGAGGCGGAGGCTCGAGGGCCTTGTGTACCACAGGTCGATGTCGAGGCCGGTCTGGTGAGAGGCGTGGCCGGAGGGCGAGGGCCCACCGCGGGGCTGCGAGATGTCGCCGACGTAGATGCCGGGCCAGCCGAACTTGACCGCCGCGGCCGAGAGCCGCTCGATGAAGGCGATCGTCTCGGGGTGGCCCCAGTTGCGATTGCGCGACAGCCGCATCGCCTGCCAGCGCGGGCCGGTCTCGGGCAGCTCGACAAGGCCTGCAGCGCAGCCCTTGGAGTAGAAGCCGAAGATCTCGGCCTTGCCGCGGGCGGGCTGCGACTTGGAGGCGAAGAGCTGGCTGGCCTTGGCCTGGGCCTGCGCCTCGGGCGCGGTCAGCGGGTTGGCGACGAAAAGGGAAAGGGCTGCAAGGGCTGCTCGGATCATCATTGCTTCACTGCTCCGTCCGGTTTTACCCAGAGTAGCAGAACGAGCCCGATGATAAACAGTGCGATGAGCGGCGTGACGCCAAGTTGCTGTGATCCGCTGAGCGTGGTCGCCACGCCGATGGAGAGCGGCGCGAGGAAGGAGGTGGCCTTGCCCGCGAGCGCGTAGAGCCCGAAGGCCTCCGTCATCCGGGCCGGGTTGGCCTGGCGGACCATCATGGTGCGGGAAGCCGCCTGGAGCACCCCGCCGGCCGCGCCGATCACTGCACCGAGGGCCATGAAGGCAATGTCGGGGAGGATGCTGCCCTCGGGCACCGGGATCAGGAACACCGACTGCCGGCTGACCAGCACCACCGAGACGGCGACGGCAGTCAGCACCAGAACGCAGGTGACGATCACCGGCTTGGGGCCCTTCGCGGCGTCGAGGTAGCCGCCGATCCAGGCGAAGAGCGCGCCGGTGATGATGGCGAGGATGCCGAAGATGCCGGTCTGCACCACGGTCCAGCCGAGCACGCCGGCGGCGTAGATGCCGCCGAAGGTGTACATGCCGTTCAGCGCGTCGCGGTAGAACATCGAGGAGGTGAGATAGGCCAGCAGCGAGGGCGTTTGCGGCAGGGTGCGCAGGGTGTGGCCCAACCCGCGCAGGGCCTTCTTCACCGCGCCGACCGAGGGCTTCTCGCGGCGCGGGTCGCGGACCCAGAGGAAGAAGGGGATCATGAAGACCGCATACCAGAGCGCGGTGAGCGGGCCGACCGCGCGGGTGCCTTCGCGCGTCTCCGGATCGAGCCCGAAGAGCGGGGAGAGGCCGGCCATGGTCTTGCCGGTGGCCGGGTTCTCCGCCAAGCAGACCAGCATGATGACCAGCGCGAAGAGGCCGCCGACGTAGCCGAAGGCCCAGCCGTTGCCGGAGATGCGGCCGATCTCATCGCGGGTGCCGAGGTCGGGGAGCATGGAGTTGGTGAAGATGGTGGCGAATTCCATCCCGATCAGGCCGATGGCGAAGAAGATCAGCGTGCGGGTGAGGTCGAAGTCCTGCGGCTCGGCCCACCACAGGCCCCAGGCGCCGAGAACGTAGAGCAGGGAGAAGCCCCAGATCCAGCGCACCCGCTTGCCGGAGGTGTCGGCCATGGCCCCGAGGATCGGGGCCAGGATGGCGATCACCAAGCCCGCCGCCCCCACGCCGAAGCCCCAAGCCGCCTGGGCGCGGCTGCCGTCCTCCAGCACGGAGCCCACGTAGGGCGCGAAGATGAAGGTGAGCAGGAGGGTGTTGTAGGGCTGGCTGGCCCAGTCGAAGAAGAACCAGCCCCAGATGCGCTTTTTCGCCGAGATCTCTGCCATGCCCTGCCCCCTGTTTGGGTTCATAGAGCATTGAAGCGCGGCGCGGCGCAACTCCGCATTGCAGGGCGGGCGGCGCTTCAATATGGTCGCGGAAAACCGAGCAGAGTGGCCGATGTTTCGTCCGATAAACCTTATCATCCTGGCCGTCCTGGTGGCGGGTGTGGCGCTGGTGGCGCGTGAGGCGATGCGCCGTAGCGGCCCCGCCGAGGACGTGGCCGCGGTGGCCGAGCAGGTGGTGATCGGGCGCACCTACAAGGTGGACAGGGGCTTCGTGCAGCGCACCGGCAAGGTGCCCGGCGTGGCCTTCCAGATCATCCTTCCCAAGCGCCCCGAGCAGAGCCACCAGATCGGCGTGGAGGAGCTGCCCGAGGGCGGGGTGGTGCAGTTCAACTTCAGGGCCGAGGACGAGACCTTTCTCGAGAGCCTCTTCATGGCGCCGATCCGCATTCCGCTGGGCGAGATGGACGCGCGGCTGGCCGCGATCGGGCCGAAGCTGGAGCAGCAGGGGCCGGCGCTGCTGTCGCAGAAGTTCGAGGAGGTCACCGCCGAGCCGGTGCGCGAGGTGCGCGTGGGCCCGGGCGAGGGCTACCGGGCGATGGAACTGCGCGGCACCTATCTCGATCCGCGGGACGAGGCGCGATACACCTATCGCTTCATCGCGCTGCCCGACCCGGACCGGGCCGAGAGCCTTTACGCGGTGAGCCACATCAACCAGGCGCATCTGCAGATCGAGGGCGGCGACTTCGGCTCGAGCCTGACCGGCAAGGCGCTGTCGACCCTGCGGCTGAGTGCGGCGCCGGTGGACGAGACGGCCGAGGGCGTCACGGGAGAGTGACCTGCGCCGTCGGGGGCTTCCCCTTGGAGCCCCGGCCTGCTTAGAGTGACGCTATTCATATTCCTCGACCGGACAGCTTTTCGATGACGCGCCTGCCTTGCCTTCTGACCGCCTTCACCTTCGCTCTCGCCGCGCCGCTCGGGGCGCAGTCGCTCGATGCGCCCTCGCAGGCCGCGGAGCTTGCGGGCTTCACCCTGAACCTCGGCTCCAACCAGGACGTGGTGGCGGGTGAGACCTTCAAGGTCGACGCGGAGTATCTTCGCCAGCATGGCAAGCCGGAGGCCGCGCCCTTTGCCGTCGTGGTGCCGCTTTCGGGCGACGGAAGCTACGAGAGCCGGGTGGTGGAGACGCCGCAGGTGGGGCTGGTGAAGTTCGTCTTCTCGACGCCGGGCGGCGGGCTGATCGAATCCGTCAGCTTCAGCGAGCTGACCCTGCCGGACGCCGAGGAAGACGCGCGGATGGAATACCTGATGAACATGATGCTCGCCGTCGCGGTGGGGCAGTTCGTGGACAACAAGCCCGAGGCCAGCCGCCAGAACGTGCGCAAGGTCACGGTGGGCGGGCACGGCGCGGTGGAGATCTTCGGCACCTACCAGCACGCCGATTATGGCAAGATCCACTGGCGGATGGTGGGGCTGCCCAACCCGGCGGGCGAGGCCGGGGTGGTGGCGCTGGCGCAGATCTCGGAGGAGGCGGTGCCGATCGGATCGCCCGACGACTTCCCCGCCTCGCTCACCGGCCGGGTGCTGGAGAGCTTCGGCTTCGAGTAGGCCTCAGACCGCCTCGATGGCGAGGGCGATGCCCTGGCCGCCGCCGATGCACATGGTGATGAGCGCGCGCTTTCCGCCGGTTCTTTCAAGCTCGTAGAGCGCCTTCACGGTGATGATCGCGCCGGTGGCCCCGACGGGGTGGCCGAGCGCGATGGCGCCGCCGTTGGGGTTGACCTTCGCGCCGTCGAGGCCGAGGCCGCGGTTGACGGCGATGGCCTGGGCGGCGAAGGCCTCGTTGCTTTCGATCACGTCGAAATCATCCACCGAGAGGCCGGTGCGGGCGCAGAGGGCCTGCACGGCGGGGACCGGGCCGATGCCCATGACATGCGGGCTGACGCCGGCGTGGGCATAGCCGATGACGCGGGCGCGAGGCTTCAGGCCGGCCTTCTCGGCGGCCTCGGCGCGGGCCAGCACCAGGGCCGCCGCGCCGTCGTTGATGCCGCTCGCGTTGCCGGCCGTCACCGTGCCGTCCTTCTGGAAGGCGGGGCGTAGGGCGGCGAGCTTGTCGGCGGTTGTGGCCTTCGGGTGCTCGTCGGTGGCGAAGGGGACCATCTCGCGCTTCACGCGGATCTCGACCGGCACGATCTGGCTGGTGAACCGGCCCTCGGCGATGGCCGAGGCGGCGCGGGTCTGGCTTTCGAGCGCGAAATTGTCCTGGTCGGCGCGGCTGACCTGGTGCTCGGCGGCGACGTTCTCGGCGGTGATGCCCATGTGGCCGGTGCCGAAGGGGCAGTTGAGGGCGCCAAGCATCATGTCGAGGCTCTTGATATCGCCCATCTTCTGGCCCCAACGGGCCTCGGGCATGATGTAGGGCGAGCGGCTCATGCTCTCGGCGCCGCCGGCGATGGCGAAGTCGGCATCTCCCAGCGCGAGGGCCTGGGTGGCCGAGACGATGGCCTGCGCACCGGAGCCGCAGAGGCGGTTGACGTTCATCGCCGGGGTGCTCTCGGGAATGCCGGCGTCCATCGCGGCGACGCGGGAGAGATACATGTCGCGCGGTTCGGTGTTGATGACGTGGCCGTAGACGACATGGCCGATCTGGCCGGGCTCGACGCCGGAGCGGGCCATGGCCTCGCGGGCGACGGTGGCACCGAGCGCGGAGGGCGCGGTGGCGGCGAGGGCGCCGCCGAAGGTGCCGATGGCGGTGCGGGCACCGTCGAGAATCACGATATCGTCCATGGGGGCCTCCTCTGCCGTTTGCGGGCAGTTTAGCCCCGTGACGGGGCGCGGCAACCGCCGGGGCGTGCGCTGGGGGTTGAGGGCCGTGACGTCAGATGGTTGAGTTCGCCCGAACAACCCCGGAAAGGACTGAGCATGGCCGTGAATGCGGTGATCTTCGACATCGGAAACGTGCTGATCGAGTGGAATCCCGAGCGGTTCTACGACGCCGAGATCGGGCGGGAGCGGCGGGAGCGGCTCTTTGCCGAGGTCGACCTGCACGGGATGAACGACCGGGTCGACCGGGGCGAGACTTTTCGGGACATGGTGATGGAGACCGCCGAGGCGAACCCCGACTGGACGCCGGAGATCACGCTGTGGCACGACCGCTGGATCGAGATGGCGCGGCCCGCGATCGACCATTCGGTGCGGCTGCTGCGCGCGCTCCGGGCCGGCGGGGTGCCGGTGTTCGCGCTGTCGAACTTCGGGATCCAGAGCTTCGAGCTTGGCGAGAGCCACTACCCGTTTCTGGCCGAGTTCGACCGGCGCTATATTTCCGGCCACATGGGAATGGCCAAACCGGACCCCGAGATCTACGCCGCCGTCGAGGCCGATTGCGGCGTGGCGCCCGAAGCGCTGCTCTTTGCCGACGACCGGCCGGACAACATCCGCGTGGCGAAATCGCGGGGCTGGCAGACCCATCTGTTCGAGGGGCCGGAGGGGCTGGCGGAGCGGTTGGTGGCCGAGGGGTTGCTGGCCCGGGAGGAGGCAACATGACCACACCGAAGTTTATAACCTATGAACAGGGCGAGGCGGCGCTGAACTGGCTGGCCCTGACCGACGCGCTGGCGGAGGGCCACAGGCTGCCGAAGGCGGAGATCGAGGACAGCTTTCTCTACCGGGGCGAGGACACGATGCTGAGCCGGGCGGCCTGGATCGACGGGATGGGATCGCTGGTGAAGACGGCGACGATCTTTCCGGGCAATGCCGCGGCGGGCAAGCCCGCGGTGAACGGGGCGGTGACGCTGTTTTCCGACACCACAGGCGAGGCAGAGGCCTTTGTGGACTTTCACCTCGTGACCAAGTGGAAGACGGCGGGCGACAGCCTGCTGGCGGCGCGGAGGCTGGCGCGGAAGGACAGCCGGAACATCCTGATCCTGGGCGCGGGCTCGGTGGCGGCCTCGCTGATCGAGGCCTATTCGGCGGCCTTTCCGGGCGCGCAGTTCACGCTGTGGAACCGCACGGCGGGCCGCGCGGCGCATCTGGCGGAGCTGACCGGCGCGGACGTGGCGGGCGACCTGGAGGCGGCGGTCGGCAAGGCCGACATCATCGCCACCGCGACCATGAGCACAGAGCCGGTGCTGAAGGGTGCGTGGCTGAGGCCGGGGCAGCACCTCGACCTGATCGGGGCCTACCGGCCCGACATGCGGGAGGTGGATGACGCGGCGCTGAAGCGGGCGCGGCTCTTCGTCGACAGCCGCGACACGACGGTGGGCCATATCGGCGAGATCAGGGATCCGCTGGAGCGGGGAGTGATCTCGGAGGCCGATATCGTGGCGGATTACTACCAGCTCGAGGCCTTCCGGCGGGAGAGCGAGGAGGAGATCACCATCGCCAAGAACGGCGGTGGCGCGCACCTGGACCTGATGACGGCACGGCACATTCTCGACCGGGTCGGGGCGTGAGCCTCTGGCTCTGGCTTCTGGCCGGGCTTGCCGCCGGGCTCGCTCTGCCGCCGGTGCTGGCCTGGCTGCTCTGCCGGTCGCGCAGCGCCGCGCGGCAGGGACTGCCGGGGCGCCTGCTGCGGCTCGATGACGGGCTGACCCATGTGACGGTGGACGGGCTGAGGGGCCGTCCGGTGGCGGTTCTGGTGCATGGGCTGACCACGCCGGCCTGGGTGTTCGACGCGATTGCCGAGGGGCTGGTGGTGCAGGGCTGGCAGGTGGTGCGGCATGATCTGTGGGGCCGGGGCGGCTCCGACATGGTGCCCGGGGTGCAGGACAGGGCGCTGTTCCTGCGGCAGCTCGCGGGGGTGATCGAGGCCGAGGCACCCGACCAGACGGTGCTGCTGGTGGGCTACTCCATGGGCGCGGCGATCTCTGCGGCCTACGCGGAGGCCTACCCGGGGCAGGTGCGCGGGCTGGCGATGCTGGCGCCGGCGGGGCTCGGGCACCGGATGGACAGGTTCACCCGGTTCTGCGCCGCGACCCCGGTGGTGGGTGACTGGCTCTGGGCCGTGTTCTCGGGGCTCGGGCTGCGGGCGCAGGCACGGCGGGCGGCGGCGCAGGGGCCGTCATCGGTGGAGAACATCACCGCGCGGCTGGCAGCGGAGAGCCGGACGCGGGGGTACCGGCGGGCGGTGCTCTCTTCGATCCGGAACATGCTGGAAGAGAACATGGCCCCGACCCTGAAGGCGCTGGACGCGCGGAGCCTGCCGATGCTGGCGGTCTGGGGCGGGGAGGACCGGCTGATCTCGCAGGCGGCGCCGAAGAAGATGGCGCGGCACGCGCCGGGCGTGGTGCAGGTGACGGTGACTGCGGCGGGCCACGGGCTGCCGCACACCCACCCGCGCGAGGTGCTCAAGGCGCTGACGGGCTTTACCGCGACGCTCTAGCGGATGCAGGCGCCGGAGTCGGGCGCGAGGTTGCAGGCGCGGGCGTAGAGCGCCTCGGCCCGGTCCGGGTTGCGGCGGGTGCCGGGGGCGCCGTCGCGGTAGATGTTGCCCTCCATGTAGCAGCCCCAGGCCGCACCGTTGGTGCAGGCCTCGGTATAGGTGGCAAGCTGGCAGGCGGGCGCCGTGGCCTGCGCGGGCCGGGTGCCGGGGCGCCAGCTTCCGTTGCGGGCGGTGGCGGCGGCGTTGACGCAGGCGTTGGCGTTGCCGAGCGCGCAGGCGCGCATGTAGAGCGGGTAGGTGAACTGGCTTTCCTCCTCGAGCGGCGCGGCTGTCTGCATCGCGTTGGCGAGGTTGAAGCAGGAAGACTGATCACCCTTCAGGCACCTGTTGAGGCAGGCGTTGGGCTTGCGGGCGCAGGAGCTGTCGCTCCGGTAGCGGGTGGAGGTGGCGCGGAAGGCCCTGGCCGGGCATTGCGAGAGGGTGGCGACGAAGGCCGGATCCTTGGCGATCTTCAGCAGCACCGTGCGCATCGGCTGGGGCTGGGCGCGGGCCCAGGAGAGCGTGTCTTGCGCGGTGGCGGCGAGAGGGGCGAGGAGGAGGAAGGCGGCAATCAGCGTGCGGATCAAGCGGCAAGTCCCTGTGGCGGCGTGCGGTTTTCGCGGATCGGGAGGTGCACGAGCGCCGAGAAGGCCCCGATGCCGACGCCGATCCACCAGACCATCGTATAGTCGCCATAGATGTCATACATCCGCCCGCCGAGCCAGACGCCGAGGAAGCTGCCGAGCTGGTGCGAGAAGAACACGATGCCGTAGAGCGTGCCCATGTAGCGCAGCCCGAAGATATGGGCGACGAGGCCCGAGGTGAGCGGCACGGTCGCCAGCCAGAGCGCGCCCATGAAGAGCGAGAAAAGGAGCACGGTGGCGGGGGTGATGGGGAAGAGGATGAAGGCCCCGGCCACGATGGTGCGGGCGGTGTAGATGCCGGCGAGCAGGTACTTCTTGGTGTAGCGCTTGCCGGCCCAGCCCGCGGCCAGGGTGCCCATGATGTTGGCGAGGCCGATCAGCGAGATGGCCACGGCGCCGAGGGCGGAGGTGGTGGAGATGCCCAGGCCCGCGAGCATGCCGCCGGCCTGGATGGGCGCGCACATCTCGGCGACGAGGGCCGGGAAGTGGGCGGTGACGAAGGCGAGCTGATAGCCGCAGGAGAAGAAGCCCAGGAAGATCAGGGTGAAGGAGGGATCCTTCGCGGCGCGGACGAGCACCTGGCCGATCGATTCTTCCAGCTCCGTGCGGCTGGCCTGCTGCGGCGAACGCATCATCGGCAGCACGGCGAGCACGGCGATGATGGCGACGGCGAAGACGAGGAAGACCTGCTGCCAGGTGAGGAAGGTGAGCATCCACTCGGCCAGCGGCGCGCCGAAGACCTGGCCCGCGGAGCCCGCGGCGGTGGCGATGGCGAGCGACATGGAGCGGTTGTCATCCGAGGAGGCGCGGCCCACGACCGCGAGGATGACCCCGAAGCCGGTGCCCGCGACGCCGAAGCCGACAAGGATTTCAAGCAGTTGGTGCTGGAGCGGGGTGAAGGCGGCGGCGGAGAGCACGAGGCCGATGGCATAGAGCACCGCGCCCATGATGATGGCCTTGCGGTCGCCGATCTTCTCGGCGATGGCGCCGAAGATCGGCTGGCCGATGCCCCAGGCGAGGTTCTGGATGGCGATGGCGAGGGAGAACTCGGCGCGGGGCCAGCCGAACTCTTCGGCGATGGGGATCTGGAACACCCCGAAGCTGGCCCGGATGGCGAAACCGACGAGGATGACGATGCAACCGCCGATCAGGACCGGGGTGAGGAGGGGGGTGCGGGTTTCCATGACGGTAAATTGAACTTGTTCACGAACAGGTCAAATCGCATTTCGTGATGAAGGCCGTCACGGGGCGTCATGGGCGGCCCCCGGACCGGCGCATTGGCCTTCTCATCCGGCCGAACCCGAGGTAGCAGGAAGCATGAGCACGACGTTGCCCGACCTCTACGACAGCCGTGTCTCGGACGGCACGCTGAAGGACGACCCCGCGCAGAGGGCCGCCTTGCCCGCCTTCGAGCGGGTGCGGGCCGCGCTGGAGGCGCGGCCGGAGCCGAAAGGCGGGCTGAGGAGCCTTTTCGGCGGAAAATCGACGCCCGAGCCGGTGAAGGGGCTGTATCTCTGGGGCGGTGTGGGCCGGGGCAAGTCCATGTTGATGGATTTGTTCTACGAAAGCGTTAACAGCGCGAAGAAGCGCCGGGTGCACTTCCATGCCTTCATGCAGGAGATCCACGGCGCGCTGCACGAGGTGCGCAAGACCGGGGTGGACGATGCCATCCGGCCCGTCGCCGAGGACGTGGCCGGGAAGGTCGAACTGCTCTGCTTCGACGAGATGCAGATAACCGATATCACCGACGCGATGATCGTCGGGCGGCTCTTCGAGAAGCTCTTTGCCGCGGGGGTGGCCATCGTGACCACCTCGAACCGGCCGCCGAAAGACCTCTACAAGAACGGGCTGAACCGCCAGCTCTTCGTGCCCTTCATCGAGCTTCTGGAGACCCGGATGGAGGTGCGGGAACTGGCCGCCGAGGTGGACTACCGGCAGGACCGGCTGTCGGGAAATCCCGTTTATTTCTCGCCGCTTGGCCCCGAGGCGCGCAGGCAGATGGACGAGGTCTGGGCCGATCTTTCGGGGCCCGATGCGGCGCCGCTGAAGCTGATCGTGAAGAGCCGGGAGGTGGAGCTGCCGAGGTTTTCCAACGGGGTGGCGCGGGCCAGCTTCTACGAGCTTTGCGGGCGGCCGCTGGGCCCTGCGGATTACCTTGCCATCGCCGAGGCGGTGCGGGTGTTGATGGTGGATGACATCCCCTGCCTGAGCCGGTCGAACTTCAACGAGGCGAAGCGGTTCGTGACGCTGGTGGATGCGCTCTACGAGGCGAAGGTGCGGCTGATCTGCTCGGCTGCGGATGTGCCGGAAAGCCTTTACCTGGAAGGGGAAGGCACCTTCGAATTCGAGCGGACGGCGAGCCGGCTGCGGGAAATGCAGGGCGCCGACTGGGGGCGTGCGGCGGGGTAAGGATTGCCCGTTAACCCCGATTTTCGGCGGGCAACACCCGATGCACACCTGATGCACAGGTGATGCACAACCCATGCACATGTCGGATGACATGGGGCGCGTTAATCAATGGGCCGTGCGGTGGGGCCGGCACGAAAAACCCCGCCGAAGGGGCGGGGTTCTGGAGGCCGGGCGGTGGGCAGATTGCCCACCCTACAGGGAGGGGCCGCTCACTCGTAGAGCGGAAAGCGGGCGCAGAGGGCGGAGACCTCGGCCTTCACCTTTTCCTCGATCTCGGAGTTGCCCTCTTCGCCGTTCGCCGCGAGGCCGTCGACGACCTCGACGATCCAGTCTGCGATCTGGCGGAACTCGGGCTCCCCGAAGCCGCGGGTGGTGCCCGCCGGGGCGCCGAGGCGGATGCCGGAGGTGACGAAGGGTTTCTCGGGGTCGAAGGGCACGCCGTTCTTGTTGGTGGTGATGTGGGCGCGGCCAAGTGCGGCCTCGGCGGCCTTGCCGGTGACGCCCTTGGGGCGCAGGTCGGCGAGGCAGAGGTGGTTGTCGGTGCCGCCGGAGACGATGTCGATCCCGCCCTTCTGGAGCTGGTCGGCCATGGCCTGGGCGTTCTTCACCACCTGCGCGGCGTAGCTCTTGAACTCGGGGCGCAGCGCTTCGCCGAAGGCCACGGCCTTGGCGGCGATGACGTGCATCAGCGGGCCGCCCTGGAGGCCGGGGAAAACAGCGGAGTTGACCTTCTTGGCGATGTCCTCGTCGTTGGTGAGGATCATGCCGCCGCGCGGGCCGCGGAGCGACTTGTGGGTGGTGGTGGTGCAGACATGCGCGTGGGGCAGCGGCGAGGGGTGGACGCCGCCCGCGACGAGGCCGGCGATGTGGGCCATGTCGACCATCAGGTAGGCGCCGACTTCATCGGCGATCTCGCGGAAGGCGGCCCAGTCCCAGACGCGGGAGTAGGCAGTGCCGCCGGCGACGATGAGCTTGGGCTTGTGCTCGCGGGCCTTGGCGCGGATGTCTTCCATGTCGAGCAGCTGGTCCTGCTGGCGGACGCCGTAGGAGACCACGTTGAACCACTTGCCCGACATGTTGACGGGCGAGCCGTGGGTGAGGTGGCCGCCGGAGTTGAGGTCGAGGCCCATGAAGGTGTCGCCGGGCTGCAGGAGCGCCAGGAAGACGGCCTGGTTCATCTGGGAGCCGGAGTTGGGCTGGACGTTGGCGAAGCCGCAGCCAAAGAGCTCCTTGGCACGCTCGATGGCGAGCGTCTCGGCGATGTCGACGAACTGGCAGCCGCCGTAGTAGCGCTTGCCCGGGTAGCCCTCGGCGTACTTGTTGGTGAGCACCGAGCCCTGGGCCTCGAGCACGGCCTTGGACACGATGTTCTCCGAGGCGATCAGCTCGATCTCGTCGCGCTGGCGACCGAGCTCCTGGGTGATGGCCTTGGCGATCTCGGGATCGCGGGAGGCGAGGGTCTCGGTGAAAAATCCGCTGTCTCGGTGGGGCGCGTTCATGGGGCAGGCCTCTTTGGATAAGGGAACGGTTGCGCGGGGTGTAGCCGATGGCGGGCCGGGGCAAAAGGGCACAAAGCGGCGCAGCGGCGCGATTTGGCGGCATATCGGCGGTCTTGTGTTTCCGATGCCGGCGCGCGAAGTCTTTGGGGAAACCCGGAGGACCGCCCGTTGCAGAAGATCGCCTTCCTGGCCGCAGAGACCCAGATTGCCGAGGAGGCGCGGCGCCACCTGGCCGGGCAGCATGGCGACGTGGCCCCCGACGAGGCCGAGGTGATCGTGGCGCTGGGCGGCGACGGGCACATGCTGCAGACCCTGCGCGACACCCAGCACCTCGACACGCCGGTCTACGGGATGAACTGCGGGACCATCGGCTTTCTGATGAACGAATACGCCGAGCCCGGCCTGATCGAGCGGTTGGAGGCGGCGGAGGAGGAGGTGCTGCATCCGCTCAGGATGCGGGCCTTCACCGCCGAGGGGGCGACCCAGGAGGTGCTGGCGATCAACGAGGTCAGCCTGCTGCGGCAGGGACCGCAGGCGGCGAAGCTGCGGATCCAGGTGGATGGCCGGGTGCGGATGGACGAGCTGGTGTGCGACGGGGCGCTCTTGGCGACGCCGGCGGGGAGCACGGCCTACAACTACTCCGCCCACGGGCCGATCCTGCCGATCGGCGCCGAGGTGCTGGCGCTGACGCCCATTGCCGCCTTCCGGCCGCGGCGCTGGCGCGGGGCACTGTTGCCGATGGCCGCCGAGGTGCGCTTCGACGTGCTGCAGCCGAAGAAGCGCCCGGTGCGGGCGGAGGCCGACAGCCGGGCGGTGGAGAACGTGGTGACGGTGATCGTGCGCTCCGACGAGAGCATCACCCATCGGATCCTGTTCGACCCGGGCCACGGGCTGGAGGAGCGGCTGATCCGCGAGCAGTTCGCCTGAGCGGCTGCGCGGGGCGCTGTTCCGTTCCGGCACGCCGAAAGAGGACTGTGCCTCCGGCGGGGATATTTGGAGAGCAATGAGGAGCCGGGCGTGGCCCGGGGTGGCCTGTCAGTCCTTCTCCCAGCTCTCGCGCTTGCGGTAGATCGTGGAGGGGGAGAGCTGGAGGATGCGGGCGGCGCGGGGGACGGAGCCGCCTTCGCGGGCGATGGTTTCCTCGATCACCAGGCGCTCGATCTCGGCCATCGACTTGCCGATGAGCCCCTCGATCTCGGGGTTGGGCGCGGCGGGGGGCGGGGGCGCGGCCCGGGGTGCGCGGGCGGCCTCGGCGCGGGCCTCGACCTCGTGGTGGAGCTCCATGGGCAGCATCGGCAGGGTCACCTCCTCGCCGTCGTGCAGGACCACCACGTTGCGCAACACGTTCAGGAGCTGGCGCACGTTGCCGGGCCAGTGCAGGCCGCAGAAGAGATCCTCGACCTCGGGGGAGATGCGGGTGAAGCCCTTGCCCTCCTCGGCGGCGAATTCGGCCAGGGCGTGGCGGGCGATCTCGATCACGTCGCGGCCGCGCTCGCGCAGGGGCGGCAGGTGCAGGGGCACCACGTGGAGGCGGTAGTAGAGATCCTCGCGGAAACGGCCGGCCCGCACCTCGGCCAGCGGGTCGCGGTTGGTGGCGCAGAGGATGCGGACCGAGAGCTTGCGCGGCTTGGTGGCGCCCACGGGCTGGATGGTGGAGGTTTGCAGGAAGCGCAGGAGCTTGGTCTGCAGGCCGAGGTCCATCTCGCAGATCTCGTCGAGAAAGAGCGTGCCGCCGTCGGCGGCCGCCGCCGCGCCGGGCTTGTCGGCCAGCGCGCCGGTGAAGCTGCCTTTCAGGTGGCCGAAGACCTCGCTTTCCAGCAGGTCGGCAGGGATGGCGCCGCAGTTGAGCGCGATGAAGGGGCCCGAGGCGCGGGACGACATGTCGTGCACGGCGCGGGCGCAGAGCTCCTTGCCGGTGCCGCTTTCGCCGGAGATGAAGACGGTGGCCATCGAGCGCGAGACCGAGCCGATCTTGTGCATCACCTCGCGCATGGCGGTGGAGGAGCCGATGAGGCCGGTCTGCTCGGGCGCGGGCAGGCGCAGCACGGGCTCGGGCGCCTGGCCGTGGCCGTTGCGCTGGCCGGTGGCGCGGGCGTGGTCGGCATAGGCGCCGGCCACCGCATCGAGCAGGCGCGCCTCGTCGAAAGGCTTCACCAGGAACTCCCAGGCCCCGGCGCGCATCGCCTCCACCGCGCGGTTGATCGAGCCGTTGGCGGTGATGACGATGACGTGGGTGAAGGGATCGGCGGCGATGAACTCCTCGATCAGCTCGAGCCCGTCACGGTCGGGCAGCATGAGATCGACCAGCACGACGCCGGGGCGGTGCTGGCGGAACTGGCGCAGCCCGTCGGCGGCGGTGGAGGCGCTGGAGACGGCATGGCCGGCACTCTTCAGCACAGACTCGTAGACGAGTTGCATCGAGGCCACGTCCTCGATCAGCAGGACCGGTGTCATTTTGCGGCCCCACTGGCGTCCGCTTCGGCGTCGGCCTCCGCCCTGTCGCCGAAGCGGCGGCCGATCTCGGCGGTGATGGCGGCGATGAGGCGGCCGAGGCGCACGTCGATCTCGCCCAGGGTGCGGGCGAGGGTTTCGGTGGGTTCGGCGCGGTGGGCGGCGGCATTTGCGAGGTTGGCGAGATCCTGCAGCGACCGCGCTCCCACGGCGCCGGAGAGCGAGATGATGACGTGGGTCTGGGCGCGGATCTCGTCGGCGTTGCGCGCCGCGCCGGCCTCGATCAGCCCGAGACGGCAGCGGCAGAGGTCGGCGTGGAGGCGGGTGAGGAACTCGCGGCCGCCGTCGTCGCCGGAAATGGCGACGAGCCTGTCGAGCCGTTCGGGGCAGTAGTCCAGCGGCTCGCCCTCCGGATCGGCGGGGGCGGGCGGCGGCGTGGTGTCGATGTGTTCGGGGGCGGTGCCGCGGGTGCGCAGCATCAGCGTGGCGATGGCCTGGCCGAAGGCGGCGAGCGAGCCCACCGGCTTGGCGAGGATCCCGTCGGCCCCGGCGGCGTAGATCCGCTCGCGGTGCTCCTGGAGCACGTAGGCGGTGACGGCGAGCATGGGGATGAGGCGGGTGTCGCCCTTCAGCGCGCGGGTGCGGGCGATGACTTCGGTGCCGGAGAGCTCGGGCATGTCGATGTCGACCAGCGCGAAGTCGAAGCCGCCGCCGGAGAGCAGCCGCAGCGCCTCGGCGCCGTCAGGTGCGAGCTTCCAGGCGGCGCCGAGGTGGTCGAGCATCTGGGTGAAGAGGAGCTGGTTGGTCGGGTTGTCCTCCGCCACCAGCGCGGTGAGGCCCGACAGGTCGGGCAGGCGGGGCGGGGTGTCGGGGCTGGCGAGGTCGGCCCCGGCGGGCGGGTGCCAGGCCCAGGCCTGGCGCGGAAGCAGCAGCGCCACCTCGGCCCCGCCGTCGCGGGCGTTGGAGACCTGGAGCTGCCCGCCGAGGCGGGTGGCGACCTCCTTGGCGATGTGCAGCCCGAGGCCGCTGCCGGGCTTCGTCTGCCCGCCCGGCCGGCCGCCGCGCTCGAACAGCCGGGCCAGAGCGGCATCGGAGAAGCCGGGGCCCCGGTCGCGGACGCGGAAGCGCAGCTCGTCGCCGGTGCGCATGTCGACCGAGAAGAGCACCTCGCCCCAGTCGGCATATTTGAAGGCGTTGGACAGCAGGTTGGCCAGCACCCGGTCGAGCGCGCCGGCATCGAGGTGGAGCACGGTGGGCAGGTCGGCGGCGATGTCGATGCGCAGCGACATCGACCGCTCGCGGGCGTGGCCGGACCAGCGGCGCTCGAGGTTGCGCATGACCGCGAGCAGCGGCACCGGCTCGGGCGCGGCGCCGCGCCCGCCGAGCGCCACCTGGCCCTGGCCGAGCTGGGTGAGCGCGCTGTCGAGCAGCCGGGCGAGGCTTTCGCCGGCGGTGGAGACGCGCTGGAGCTGGGCGGCGGTGGCCGGATCGAGCTGGGAGAAGTCGACAAGACGCAATCCGCTCACCACATCCGCCACGGCGGAGCGGATGTCGTGGGAGAACAGTTCCAATGTGCTGTCGGCCTCTCCGCCTCGAGTGGCGGGTGGGGGGCCGGGCAGCCAGTCTTCAGCCATGAATGGACTCCGCCGTGAGTGGCGCAAAGCCGTCGTTCGTGGATTCCCGCAAAGGTTGCACGGACGTCAGGTTTAGACAAATCCTATCTGTCACACTACCTGTCTTTAAAGGCAGGTATTCCAGACCCATGGCCGGTTTTGGCCCTCGTTACGCGGGGTAACCCAAGGTGGCGAGGGCCTCCCTGATTTCGTCGAGGATCGCCGGATCGTCGATTGTGGCCGGCATCCTGTAGTCTTTTCCGTCGGCGATGGAGACCATGGTGCCGCGCAGGATCTTGCCGGAGCGGGTCTTGGGCAGGCGGTCGACCACGCAGGCGAGCTTGAAGGCAGCCACCGGGCCGATCCTGTCGCGCACCAGGGTGACGCATTCCTTGACCACATCCTCGTGGGGCTTGTTGGTGCCCGCGTTGAGGCAGAGGAAGCCCATGGGCAGCTGGCCCTTGAGGCTGTCGCTGACGCCGATCACCGCGCATTCGGCCACGTCGGTGTGGGAGGCCAGCACCTCTTCCATCGCGCCGGTGGAGAGGCGGTGGCCGGCGACGTTGATGACATCGTCGGTGCGGGCCATGATGTAGAGGTAGCCGTCCTCGTCGATCATGCCGGCGTCGCCGGTTTCGTAGTAGCCGGGGAAGTGCTCGAGATAGGCCTTCTTGTAGCGCGCCTCCGCGTTCCACAGCGTGGGCAGGGTGCCGGGGGGCAGGGGCAGCTTGATGGCGATGGCGCCGAGCTCGCCCGGCTTCATCGGGTGGCCGCCCTCGTCGAGGATCTGCACGTCGTAGCCGGGGAGTGGCACGGAGGGGCTGCCGAGCTTGACCGGCAGCAGCTCGATGCCCACCGGGTTGGAGGCGATGGGGAAGCCGGTTTCGGTCTGCCACCAGTGGTCGATGACGGGCACGTTCAGCATCCGCTGGGCCCATTCGATGGTGTCGGGGTCGGCGCGCTCGCCGGCGAGGTAGACCTGGCCGAGGCAGGAGAGGTCGTACTTGCCGACCAGCTCGCCCTTCGGGTCTTCGCGCTTCACGGCGCGGAAGGCGGTGGGAGCGGTGAAGAAGCTCTTCACCTTGTGCTCGGAGATCACCCGCCAGAAGGTGCCGGCGTCGGGCGTGCCGACGGGTTTGCCCTCGAAGACGATGGTGGTGTTGCCGTGGATCAGGGGGGCGTAGCAGATGTAGCTGTGGCCGACGACCCAGCCCACGTCGGAGGCGGCCCAGAACACATCGCCGGGGTCGACGTTGTAGACGTTCTTCATCGTCCAGTTCAGCGCGACGATGTGGCCCGCGGTGTGGCGCACCACGCCCTTGGGCTGGCCGGTGGTGCCGGAGGTGTAGAGGATGTAGGCCGGGTGATTGCCTTCGACC
>CAYVQK010000015.1:0-20106 GCA_964454145.1 uncultured Oceanicola sp.
GTGAACCCCAACCGCCAGGACGAAACCGGCGAACTCGGCCATCTCTGCGCCGCCGCCGTCGTCTTCCTCTGCCTCGTCGAGGCCAACCGCCAGCGCCGCGAGGCGGGCGTCGCGACCCTGCCCGACCTCATGGGCCTGCTCGACCTCGTGGCGCTCGCCACCGTGGCCGACGTCGCCCCGCTCATCGGGGTCAACCGCGCGCTCGTGCGCCAGGGCCTCAAGATCATGGCCAACCGCGCCCACCCCGGCCTCTCAGCGCTCTCCGACGTGGCAGGTGTGAACCGGGCGCCCACACCATACCACCTGGGCTATCTTCTGGGCCCCCGGATCAACGCCGGTGGCCGCGTCGGACGGGCCGACCTGGGTGCGCGCCTCCTCGCGACGGATGATCCCGGCGAAGCCCGCGAGCTGGCCGAGCGGCTGGATACGCTGAACAAGGAACGCCGTGACATCGAGGCCGCCGTTCAGCAGGCGGCCCTGGAACAAGCCGAGGCCCGCGGGCTCGAGGCTCCCCTCGTCTGGGCTGCCGGCGAAGGCTGGCATCCGGGTGTCGTCGGCATCGTCGCGTCGCGCCTGAAGGAAGCCACCGGCCGGCCCGCCGTGGTGATCGGCATGGAAGGCGCCGAGGGCAAGGGCTCGGGCCGATCGATCACCGGCGTCGACCTCGGCGGCTGCGTGCACAGGCTTGAGGACGAGGGGCTGATCGAGCGCGGCGGCGGCCACCGGATGGCGGCCGGCCTGTCGCTCACAGCGGCCCAGCTGGAGCCCGCAATGGCCCGCCTTTCCGAGCTTCTCGCGCGCCAGGGCGCCGGCGCCGACGGCCCGCGCGACCTGCGGCTCGACGGGCTGATCCTGCCGACAGCGGCAACCGTCGAGCTGATCGAGGCCTTGGAGCAGGCCGGCCCCTTCGGCGCCTCCGCCCCTGCGCCCCGCTTCGCCCTTCCCGAGGCCGCGCTGGCCGATGCCCGCGTGGTGGGCGACAACCACCTCAAGATCTCCGTTCGCACCGCCATGGGGCAGCGTCTTGATGCCATCGGCTTCCGGCTGGCCGACACGCCGCTGGGCCAGGCGATGCTCGAAGCGCGTGGTGGCGCATGGCACCTCGCAGGCCGGCTCGAAGTGAACCACTGGCAGGGCCGATCCCGCCCGCAACTCCGGCTGGAAGACGCCGCGCGGGCCTGATTGCAGCGTGCTCGGGCCCTTGTTTGCCGGGCGATCGGGGCTTCCGAAAAAATCACCGCTCCGGGCACAAAAATACTCTTGCGCTCCCCCGGGGCTTTGCCTAAACACCCCCCCACGGCTGGACCCTGCCCCGTTCGTCTATCGGTTAGGACGCCAGGTTTTCAACCTGGAAAGAGGGGTTCGATTCCCCTACGGGGTACCAGCCGTCCTCTCCCCCTCACTGCCGGAACGTCGAAAGCTGATGTTGCTCGCGGGCCCCAGCCCGTAGCGCAGGCAGAGCCAGATCACCCCGAGGCTGAGGATCAGCCAGAGCCCGCCCCACATCACAGTCGGCCCGCCAAACTCCTCCGCCAGCATCCGCGCGTCGGACTGCAGCGCCGAGCGGCGGATGGTGTCGTCGAAGATGTCATAGGGTACATAGATCAGGCTTGTGAGGCCGATCACGCGGAGGGTGAGGTCGGCCACTTGGTGCGGCAGGTAGCGCGCCGCAGCAAGCAGGACGGCGCCGGTCACGGCGCAGAAGAGAAGCGCGAAAGGGCTGCGCACCCACAGCGCCGCTACGGTGAGAAGCGCGAGGCCGCAGAGGGCCAGCGCGGGGCGATCGAACTTCGAGCGCAGCGCCGTGACGAGGAGCAAGGCGCCGAGCACCAGCGAGCCAAGGTAGCCCGCCGAGAGTGTGATGAAGCGGTTGCCGCCCCGGATCAGTGCCTGCCCTCCCTCGCGGGGATCGAGCGAAATATCCACGATGTTGCCCCCCGTCGCCATGCCGGCAAGCCCGTGCGACAGCTCGTGCAGAAACACCACGAAGATGCGGAGCGGATAGACCACCGGCGTCCGCCAGAGCGCGAAGACGAGCGCCAGGATCAGTAGCAATTGCCAGTGGCCACGAAGAAAGGTCATACCCCATGGGGCCGCCCTGCGCCTCGCTTGTCAATCGCCGCTCACGCCCTCTCCGATGCCCGGAAGCCCGGGGTCATAAACCGTCACCCGGCCACGGCCGTTGCGCTTTGAGGCATAGAGCGCGATATCGGCGTGCTGCATCATCTCCTCGGCCACGGTGACCCGGTAGAAGTCGCTCACCGTCAGCCCGATGGAGCCGGAGATCCGACAGGTTTCGCCCTCGAAGAGGATCGGCTCTTCAAGCCGGGCGATGATCCGGCGGCCGAGGTCTGCGAGGCGATCCGGCTTGGCCAGACCCACGAAGATGAGCACGAACTCGTCCCCGCCCGACCGGACGATCACATCGTTGGCGCGGGTCTGGTCGCGCAGGATCTCGGCGACGCGGCGCAGCACGTGATCGCCCGCGGCATGACCCAGCGTGTCGTTCACCGATTTGAAGAAGTCGAGGTCTAGGTTCATCAACCCGAACGGCGTGCGCGCGCTTGTGAGGCGGGCCAGCACCTCTTCCATCGCGCGCCGGTTGGCGAGGCCGGTGAGCATGTCGGAGGAGGCCTGCTGCTCGGCCGCCGTCATCGCCCCTTGCAGCCGCTGGTTCAGCGCCTTCCACTCCCGCAGCGCCGCCGTCTTGGCCTCGACGAGGTAGAGCATCTCCACCGCGAGATCGGTGGCAGCGAAATCGGCGTTCGTCAGGTCATGGTCCTGCACCGCCTCGATCACGTTGAAGCCGAAGGAGAGGTTGACGATGATCCCGTCTTCCATCGGCAGCGGCGCGACCAGCCCGACCAGCCCGGTGCGCGGCGCGTCACGGAAGGCCATCTTCAGCCGCCCGCCCTCGGCACCGGCAAGGTCGCTCACCCGCATGATGCCGCCGGGTCGCTTCAGGTCGAAGACATCGAGAAAACGGCGTCCGGCAAGGGGGGTGCCAGGCCGCAGCTTCTGAAGGCTTGGTCCGGCATGGACGATGTGCCCGGAGTTTCGCAGTTGCATGTGCATGGGCATCAGCCGGTCAAGCGCCTCCCGAAGGATGGGCCTGAACACGCCCGCATCGCCCCGGTCTGCGGCAACCAGTGCGCCCCGTCCGATGTCGCCGCTCATCGGGCGCCCTCTTTGCCGACCGTCTCCTCACCCCCGAGCGAGAATCGTTTTCCCTCGGCGAACTCGGCATCCAGAAGGTCGATCAGGATCACCTCACGCCCCTCAGTCGCACCCTGAAGCTCCAGGAAGGCCAAAGCACCATAGTCGTCGGCAAGGGCGCGCAGGATGCCGGCCAGCACCGGACCGAAGCCGGGACGGCTGGAAGAGACGACCAGCCTGAAGCGCCCGGGTTGCACCTCTGTCAGGCTCAGGCTCGGCAGGTCCAGCTCCGGAACCGCAAGCCGCGCCCGGTCAGGGAGATCGTCGAGCGAATAGAGCAGCTCCGAGAAGCTCTGCCCGCCAAAGCGGAGCAACCGCCGGATGGCACGGGTGTTGGGATGGGTGACCAGATAGGTTCCCAGATCCTCGAGGATGTCATCGGTAGGGCGCCGGCGCAGCCGGCACAGCGCTTCGAGCAGCCGAAAGGTGATCTCGTCATCGTAGGTCAGCATGGATTCGAAGCCTTCAGGCCCCACGCCCACAGTAGTCCCGAGGTCCGCCCACGCATCCGCGCCGTAGGTATCGCGGACGAAGCACTGGACCGCGCGATTGATCAGACCATGCATGGCTGCACCTGCTTAACCTGCAATGCAACCTAGCCTGCCGGAGTTAACAAAGGCCGAAGCCCCGCCAGCCCTACGGGCTCCATCGTCAGAAGTCGGTCGGCGCGCCGCCTTCTCGTTTTCTGCGCGCCACGAAGTTCTCCAGTTCATCTCGGATCGCCACCTCCATCGGAGGCGGCTCGAAGCTGGCGATGATCTCCTTGAACAGCGTATGCGCCCGCTCCGCCGTCCAGACCCCGCCCTTCGCCTGCCAGGCCTCGAAGTTCGACCAGTCGGAGACGATAGGCTGGTAGAAGGCCGTCTCGTAGCGTTCCTGCGTGTGGTCGATCCCGAAGAAATGGCCGTAATGGCCGACCTCTGCGATCGCCTCCACGGCAATGTCCTCGGGCCCCGTCGCAACCACTTCAGGCTCGAAGTAGCGCTGGATCATCTGGAGCACCTCACAGTCCATGATGAACTTCTCAGGCGAAGCCACCAGCCCGCCCTCCAGCCAGCCGGCCGCGTGGTAGACGATGTTGGTGCCCGACTGTACCGCTGACCATAGCGAGTTGGAGGTCTCCCACATCGCCTGCCCGTCCGGCACGTTCGCCGTGCAGGCGCCCGAGGCCCTGAGCGGCAGACCGTAGAAACGGGCAAGCTGGCCGGTCATCTGGGTGGCCCGCATGTATTCGGGCGTGCCGAAGGCGGGCGCGCCGGTCTTCATGTCGACGTTGGAGGTGAAGGTGCCGATCACGCAGGGGCACCCCGGCCGCACGTATTGAAACAAGGCGATGGCGGAGAGCGCCTCGGCGATACTCTGGGCCACTGCCCCCGCCATCGTGACCGGTGCCATCGCGCCCGCCAGCGTGAAGGGAGAGACGATCACCGCCTGTCCACGCCGGATGCAGCGCAGGCAGCCGTCTATCATCGGCCAATCGTGCTTCAGCGGCGAGGTCGAGTTGATGTTGGTGTACATGTGCGGCTGCGCTTCGAACTGCTCGTGGGTGAGCCCACCCGCGATCCGCACCATCTCCATCACGTCCTCCACGCGTTCCGGCCCGAGGCTGTAGGCATGGGCGACCTTGTCGGTCAGCGTGAGCTTGTCGAAGAGCACGTCGAGATGGCGGACCGAGGGGTGCAGGTCCACCGGCTCCACCGGATAGCCACCGGCGAAGTGGATACAGTTGAAATACTGAGTCAGCTTCAGCAGGTTGGCGCATTGCTCGCGGTTGCCCGACACCTTGGTGCCGAGCGAAAGATCCCAGTAGTTGGGGGGTGACGACACGTTGCCGAAGAGAATGGCCTTGCCGCCGATCGGCAGGGCCTTTTCGGGGTTGCGCGGGGTGATGGTGAACTCCGAGGGTGCCTTGGCCACCATCTCCATCACCCAGTCGCGGCCCATCCGCACTGCCTGCCCTTCCACCGTGCAGCCGGCTTCGGCGAAGATCTCGAGGGCCTCTTCGTTCAGAAAGACGATACCGATCTCCTCCAGAATGCGCATGGCACCCTCGTGGATCGCCTGCACGCCTTCTTCTGTCAGCGGTTCGGTCGGCGCGTCGGTGTTGATCGGGATGCGCCACGGGCTTTGGGCGATCACTTCCGGGCGGTTCCGGCGCGGGTTGGCGGCACGGCCCCCGGCGCGGCGTCGCTTCATTGTCGTGTGGTCCATCGCAGCGCTCCCCGGCTCTTGAGCTCAAGTTGCGCCTGTGTGCAGATGCCCGGTTTTCCCGTTGCGACGCCGAATGTCGCAAATGAGCGACGGCGCGGCGATTTCCGTCAGAGGCGCGCCAGCCATCCCGGCAGATGCCCGATGTCCGGCAAGACCACGTCGGCATGTGGCGCGAGTTCTTCCGCCGGCGCGATCCCGGTGCAGACGGCGATGCAGATCATGCCTGCCGCCCGGCCCGCGGCCATATCGTGCAGGCTGTCACCCACCATGGCGCAGAGCTCCGGTTTCAGCCCGGACGCCTCGATGAAGGCACGGCACATGCCTGGGCCCGGCTTGGCGCCATGGCCCGAATCGTAGCCCGCGAGGAAGGCGAAGCGATCTGCCACGCCGGCAGCCGCCAAATGCGCCCGCGCCGCGGCTTCGGCATCGTTTGTCGCGATGCCCAGCACGTGACCCTTGCCGCGCAGCTCGTCGAAAAGGGGCGCCAGCTCGGTGGCGGGCACCTGCGGCGCCACCGCTGCCGACGCATTGATCCGCTCGGTCAGCGCGGCGAAGCTCCAACCGGGCAGCAGGGGGAGCAGCGGAACGATCACCTCTTCCGGCGTCCCTGCAACGATCACGCTGTCGGGTGAGAAGCGAGCCGTCTCGAGGTCGATCCCCATCGCGTCGGCGAGCATCTGCGCAAGCTCGGCATCACCCTCCGCCAAGCCCTCGATGAAGCTCACGGTGAAGCCGCCCCAGCTCTTCTGATAGTCGAAGAGAGTGCCATCCTTGTCGAAGAGCAGGCCGGGAAGGTGCATGGCGCTCACGTCCAGTTCGGCAGGTCGCCACCCGGCAGGGCCGCCCGGGCGCGCATCGGTATGCCGTAGTCCAGACCCTCAGAATCGCAGAACCCTGCAATCCACGCGTCGTCCATGGCAACGAAGTCCAACACCGAGGCAAGGAATTCCGGATCGGCAGCACGCGCGCGCACTTCTCTTTCCGAAACGCCGGTAGAGCCCAGAAACACCGGCAGAAGATCGTCGTTCCCCGCCAGCCAGGCCAGCGCCCGGAGCGCCAGGGTCTCGGCGGTTTCACGATCCATTCCCGGCTCCATTAACGTTTGGAAAGGTTTTCTTAACCATCTCCATACAAACTGGATCGCACAGGGGAAAGGCACGGTTAGCGCGGAAGGATGAAACGATGCCAGGGAAAGTCCTGATCGTCGATGACGTGCCGACCAATCGTGTCGTGCTGAAGGTCAAGCTCGCCGCGGCGTGCTACGATGTGGTCGCCTGCAGCACGGGCGAGGATATCGTCGCACTGGTGCGGACGATACGGCCCCGACTGGTCATGCTCGGATGTGACGCGCCGGACTCGCCGGGCATCGCAGCCTGCCGTGGCCTCCGCGCAGATGAAGAGCTGGGCCAGATCCCGATCATCGCGACGGGCACCCCGCGTGAAGGAGTCACGATCACCGAGCTGACGCTCTCTGCCCTCTCGGCGGGGGCAGACGCCTTTCATCCCCGCCCGATCGACGAAGCCCTCCTGCTTGCCCGGGTCCGAAATCTCCTGCGGATGCGCGAGGTGTCCGAGGAGCTGCGCCTGCGCGGCACCACGAGCCGCGCCCTGGGGTTTGCCGAAGAGCCCGAGGGCTTCGACCGTCCGGCGCGCATCGCCCTCGTCTGCCGCGAGGTGGCGACGGCGCAGCGGTGGCGGGACGAGCTGAACAAGACCCTTCCCCACCGGATCTCGATCCTCGACCGCCCCGCCGTGCTGAGTGGAACGACCCCGGCCCTTCAGGATATCTACGTGATCGCGTCCGACCTGCGGCACCCGGGCGAGGGGCTTCAGTTGATGAGCGAACTCAGGTCGCGCCGCTGGTCGCGGCACGCCTCGGTGCTCATGGTGACCTCGGGAGACAACCCTGCGATGGAGGCCATGGCGCTGGACCTCGGCGCTGCCGACATCATCAGTGAGCCTTTGGATGCGCGCGAGCTGCAAATTCGCCTCACAACCCTCGTGGCCCGCAAACGCGAGGGCGACAGGCTGCGCCGGCGGGTCCGCGACGGGTTGAAACTGGCGGTGACCGACCCGCTCACCGGGCTCTTCAACCGCCGTTATGCCCTCTCTCACCTTGCCCGTATCCGCGATCGCGCCGCGGAGACCGGCCGCAGCTTTGCCGTCATGGCGCTCGACCTCGATCGATTCAAGCTTGTGAACGACGTCTATGGCCACGCGGCGGGGGATGCCGTCCTCTGCGCGGTCGCCAAGCGGATCTCCTCGAACCTGCGCAGCATCGACATGGTCGCGCGGATCGGCGGGGAAGAATTCCTGGTGGCGATGCCCGACACCGACGAGCAGGACGCCCGTGCCGCGGCCCACCGGCTTTGCCGCCTGATCGAGGCAGAGCCGATCCCGCTGCCACCGTCGTCGCGTGGATCCGTGCGGCAGACGGTATCCATCGGCGTCGCCGTCGGCGGAGGCACGCGGCTGATGGAGGGTGAAGATGGCTCGGAGACCCTTCTGGAGGCGATCATCGACCAGGCCGATCGCGCCCTACTGTCGTCCAAGGCGCATGGCCGCAACACGGTCACCCTGGGCCGGGACGCGGCCTAGAGAGTACTCCTGAAGGCACGGAGCCTTCGTCGACAACAACAGAAGGGAGGCACCGCTCAGAGGCCCGGCAACCAGAGGATCAAGGCTGGCACGAGGAGCAGCAGCGCGACGTGCAGCACATCCGCCAGGACGAAGGGCGCGGTTCCGCGGAACATGGTGGAGAGCGGAATGTCGCGCGCCACGCCAGACAGCACGTAGACGTTCATCCCTACCGGCGGGGTGATCAGGGCGATCTCCGTCATTCGCACCACCAGCACCCCGAAGAACACCGCCTTCGCGCCGTCGCCGACGACCCAGAGATCGAGCCCCATCACGAGGGGAAAGAAGAGCGGCACGGTGAGGGTCATCATCGCGGAGGCGTCGAGGATCATGCCGAGAAAGAAATAGACGAGCAGGATCAGCAGCAGCACCGCAAGCGGCGGCAGGCCGGACTCGGCGACCCAGCCCACCACGTGGTGCGGGATGGTGGTGACAGTGACGAAGGCGTTGAACACCAGGGCGCCGAAGAGGATGCCGAAGATCATGCCCGTGGTCTTCAGCGTGTCATAGACAGCCTCGCGCACCTGGGCAAAGCCGAGCCGCCCGCGCAGCCCTGCGATCACCAGGGCGCCGAAAGCGCCCATCGCACCTGCCTCGGTGGGGGTGAACCAGCCCCAGATGATCCCGCCCATCACGAGGAAGAAGAGCAGGATCACGTCTCCCGTCTTCCGGAACCCTTGCAGCCGGGCGGCCCAGGAAAACCTCGGCCCCGCCGGGCCGGCCGCCGGGTTGATCCAGCAGCGGATGCCGATCACGGCCATGTAGAACAGCGCGAGCAGCACCCCGGGCACGATCCCGGCGGCGAACATGTCGCCGATCGAGGTCTCTGTCAGGATGCCGTATATGATGAACATCCCGGAAGGCGGGATGAGCGAGCCGATGGTGCCGCCTGCCGCCACCGAGCCGGACGCCAGCGCATTGGAGTAGCCGTGCTTTCGCATCTCCGGCAGGGCCACGAGGCCCATGGTTGCCGTGGTGGCCAGCGAGGAGGCGTTGACCGAGGCGAAGCCCGCCGAGGCCCCGATGGTCGCCATGGCCAGCCCGCCCCGGCGGTGGCCGAGGCAGCGTGCGGCGAAATCGTAGAGGTCGCGACCGATGCCCGAGGCAAAAAGGATATGGGCCATGAACAGGAACAGCGGCACTGTGCCGATCGCATAGTTGGTGGAGAGATCGAAGGCCACCACGCCCACCTTGATCAGCGCGGCCTTGAAGGTGATCAGCAGGGCGAAACCGAAGGCGCCGACGAGGCCCATGGCGAAACCGATGGGCATGCCCAGGGCAAGGAAGCCGAAGAGCATGGCAACGCCGAGAAAACCGGCCAGAACGGGGGTCATTCGGCAGGCTCCTCGCCGAGGGCGGCCTGTAGCGCGCGGAAGAGGATGACCACGATCAGCAGGCCCAGCGCCGCGACCATGAGCCATCGGAACGGGGCGACCGGGATATCGAGCAAGGGGGTGCGCTCGCCCTGGGCGCCGCGCTTGACCGCCTCTTCATAGGCCGCGAACAGCACGAAGCCCCAGAAGCCGCAACCGAGCGCCATCATCAGCCCGGTCAGCGGGCCGGAGACCCGGCGTGGCAGCCGGTCTGTCAGCAGTTCCACCCGTGTATGGGCGCCGCGCCAGGCGGCGTAGGTCAGCGAGAAGGCCACGGCAGGAATGAGCAGAAGCTCGGCCAGCACGTAGGTGCCCGGGAAGGCGATGCTCATCGCCCGGAACGTGACGGTGACGACCGTCAGTGCCATGAGCGCCACCAGCGCCGCCACTCCGAAGAGCGCCGCAACCGAGACGATCCGGCCCAATATGCGTTCTGCAGCCTGCATGCCCTGCCCTTTCCGGCGCCCGGCGGACGGCATCTGCCCTCCGCCGGATGCGTTGCCTCACATCGCGTCGCCGTGCGCGGCGCGGATCGCCTTCAGAACTTCGGTGCCGGGTTTGCCCATGCCATCGAGTTCCTTGGCCACCTCTTCCATCGCCGGGGCGAAATGGGTGGCGTACTCGGCCTTTGCCTCGTCGGAGACGTCGTTGAAGACCACGCCCTTCTCCTCACCATAGGCCTTTCCGGCGTCTTCCGCCTCCTGGGCAAGCTCCATGGTCCGGATGCTCAGCCACTCGACGTTGTCGGCCAGCACCTGCTGGATGTCTGCCGGCAGCTTGTCCCAGGCGGCGGTGTTGATGCCACGTGAGGGATAGGCACCGCGGCTGTGCGGAAGTTCGGAGTAGTACTTCACCACCTCCGCGAAGGAGAGCGACTTCAGCGCCTCGTAAGGCGCGATCACCCCGTCAACCACGCCCTTCTCGAGTGCCGGATAGGTTTCGGTCATCGGCATCGTCACGCCCTCGGCACCGTAGGCGGCGAGCGGGGCGATGAAGTCCACCGCGGAGCGGATGCGCAGGCCCTGGAGGTCGTCCAGAGTCTCCACGGGCTTCTCGCGGAGCAGGATGTGCATGGGCGTGCCGACGTTGTAGCCCAGCACCTTCACGCCCTCGAGTTCTTCAGCGAAAACAGGGTAGTCCGCCCAGAGTTTCATGTAGACGTCGAGCACGTCCTTGGGCTCGGTGTAGCCGTAGAACATGCCCGGGACGAGGCGGTTCATGTCGTAGCCGGACCGGGCGTAGATGGGTGCGATATAGGCCATGTCGGCCACGCCGGCGGCCAGTTCATCGACACCCTCGCGCGACGATATGAGCGACCCGCCCCAGTAGGGCGTGATCTCGAGCCGCCCGCCCGTCTGCTCCTGGATCCGCGCGATCCACTCGGCATCGGCAGCGCCATAGGGGTGCGTCTCCGTGTAGGGCGAGGCGTAGGTGAGGGTGAAATCGGCCGCCATGGCCGGAAGCGCCACGAGCGTGGCGGCGACTGCGGTGACTGTTCTGACAAGTTTCATGAGGTTCCTCCCTTGGATGTCAGGACGTTGTTGGCGCCGGGCTTGGTTGCCCGGTCTGGTCGGCGCGGGCTGCGGGGCCCATGAGCGCCTGTATATCGGCGTTGCTCAGCCCGAGGCGGGAGAGCACGGCGTGGGTGTCTGCGCCCGGCACATGGGCGGGTGTCGGTGCAGGTTCGCCGCCGAGGCGGACAGGCGGGCCGAGTTGGGTGAGGATGCTGCCGCCGGCCTCGAGTTCCACCACCATGCCACGAGCGCGGAAGTGCGGCTCCGCCAGAGCCTCGGCCACGTCGTTGACGGGGGCAAACTGGGTGCCGGCCGCTTCTAAGTGCGCGAGCCAATGAGCGCGCGGCTCTTGGGCGAAGAGGTCTGCCAGGGTGCCGCGGATCTCGTCGCGACGGGCTGGGTCGAGCTGCGCCGCAGTGAACTCGGGCACGCCCATCACCTCGCAGAACGTCGCCCAGTAGCGCGGCTCCATGTCGGTGGTGCAGATCCACGCCCCATCTGCGCATTTCCACAGGCCCAGGTCGGCCCGGCGGGTGCCGCGCGGCGGGGCGTCAGCGGGGGTCTCGTAGCGCGCGACGATGTTGGAAAGCATGGTCATGGAGCAATCAGCCATCGCCACGTCGATGTGACGTCCCTGCCCCGTCGCCTTCGCAGCATGCCAGGCCGCGAGCCCGGCAAAGGCCGCGTGGGCGCCGGTCGCGATATCGGCCGCGGGGATGCCCGGCAGGCCGGGCGCCTCCGGGTCTTCGCCGCAACGGGAGAGCACACCGGAGAGCGCCAGGGCCACGGGGTCATGTCCCGGCTTCCCGGCAAGCGGGCCGGTCGCACCGGTGAGGGTGAGGCTGATGTACACCAGCGCCTTGTCGGCCTCTGCCATCCGGTCGTATCCGAGACCGAGCCCTTCCAGCACGCCCGGGCGATAGTCCTCCACCACCATGTCACAGGTCGCGGCGAGGTCGCGCAGCGCCTTCTGGGCTCTCTCATCTCCGATATCCAGCATCACCGACTGCTTGCCGCGTGCCAGCATGTCGCGCCCACGCTGGCGGGCCATGCCCTCGGGCGAGAGCTTGTCCCAGCCGAAGACCTTGGCCTGCTTGGCCAGTTCGCGCGGGTTCTCGACGCGGATCACCTCTGCGCCCTGATCGGCCATCAGCCAGGTGCAGTAGGGCCCGGGCAGGAGCCTGGAAAAATCCAGCACGCGGAGGCCCGAGAGAGCGCCGATCATGACGCCGCTACCGGTGGGTGGGTTTTGAACAGCGGCCCGGGGAGCCCGTCGCGGAAGAAACCGCGCGCTTTGAGGTGCGCGCTGTCGCGGACCTCGGCAAGCGTGGCGATGGTGGAAAGGCCCCAGCCCTCTTTCAGGGACCATTCGCCCAGCTCGGCGCGGCTGTGGGCCGCGAAGAAGGCGCCCACGATGCCCTGCCAACGGTCGATCACCGCCTGATCGGTTTCTGCAACGAGGATGCTTTCCCAGTCGATGTCCGTGAGCTCCCCGGCCACGCCCTCGGCCTCCATCTGCGAAACCACGGCACGCATCATTCCGGGGTTGTCGATCATCGACCATGTCACGTAGCCGTCGGCACAGGGCCAGACCTGCCGCACACCGGAGGAGCCGCGCACCAGCATGTTGCCCTTGCGGCTGCCGATGCGGCCTGTCCAGTCGTACATCACCGCCTCGCGGTAGTTCGCCAGCGCCGCCGATTGCAGTGCCGAGACCGTTACGCGCTGGCCATGGCCGATGCGGCGCCGGGCGGCGAGGCCCATGAGCGCGGCGGTCGCCACCTGGATGCCGGTGAGCGCGTAGGCCTGCTCGCCCGGGAGCCGCAGGGGCGGTGCATCGGGGGTGCCGGTGACGTGCATCAGGCCGCTCTCGGCCATCAGGGTGAGGTCAGTCACCGGGCGGGAATCGCCGCCGGGAAAACCGGTCGCGACGACGTGGATGAGGTTGGGGTTTGCCTTGGCAGCCGCGTCCACTTCGGGCCGTTGGGTGATCCGGCGGCGGTCGTCGAGAAGGATGTCGGCTTCGGCAATATGCTCTGCCAGGGGTTTGTCCGCCCTCCGGAGATCACGCCGCCACGCCCTCTCTCGCTCCGGTGTCAGTCCGTTGCCCGCCTCGGCCAGCACCACCTCGGCCCCCAGTTCGGCAAGCATCCGGGCCCCCGTGTCCACCAGCCTGTCGGCCAGAACGACCACGCGGATCCCATCGAGCTGGCTCATGCGATCACCCCCGCGACTTCGAGCCGTTCGATCTCTTCCGGCGCGAGCCCGAGAAAGCCCTCGAACACCTCGGAGTTGTGTTCGCCCAGCAGCGGCGCGGGGCCGACGGCATGGGGCGTGGCCCCCATCATCATCGGCGGCGCCGGCATTGCGGAGGGGCCGAGTACCGGGTGATCCACCTCGACGAAGTGACCTGCCGCGCGGAGCACCGGATGCTCGGAGAGCGCCTTGCCATCGCGCACCGGCGCGGCGGGGATGCCTGCGGCGGCAAGCCTCTCAGCCAATGCGAAGGCATCCTCGTCCGCAGTTCTCGCGCCAATGTCACCTTCGCCCAGCACAGCAGAAAGGGCGGCCCGTTGGGCGTCGTCCTCGCAGGCGATGGCGATCCAGCTGTCTTCGCCCGCACAGGGGTAGACGCCATGCGGATGCATCAGCGGGTCGGAATTGCCCGGCTTCTCGGCGGGCATTCCGGCGAAGAGATCGGCAATGACATGGGCCATCGGCTCGATCTGGCTCACATCCACCCAGCTGCCCTGCCCGGTCCGCTCGCGCTCTTCCAGCGCGGCCAGGATCGCCACGGTCAGGAACATGGGTGCCACCACGTCGCCATAGGCATAGGGGGGCATGTGCGGCTCCGAGCCGGGCCAACCCGTCATGTCGGCATGGCCGGAATGGGCGGCGGCGGAGTTGCCGTAGCCGCGAAATCCCGACATCGGTCCGGTACGACCGGCCACCGAGACCGAGGCGAGGATCACGCCGGGGTTCACGGCGCAGATTTCGGACCAGCTCAGCCCGATCCGGTCCATGTAGCCGGGCCCGAAGTTCTCCACCACCACGTCGGCCCAGGCCACCAGCTTGCGGGCCAGCGCCTGGCCCTCCGGCAGGGTAAGGTTGATGGTGACACTCTTCTTGGAGGTGTTGGTCTGGGCGAAGAAGGCCGAGGCGTCGGGGTTGCCGCGCGCGCCCTTGGCGAAAGGCGGGGACTTGCGGCCGAGGTCCAGCCGCTGGGCGCTTTCCACCTTCACAACGGTCGCACCGTTGTCGGCGAGATCCTTCGTGGACCGGGGGCCGGCCCCGACCCAGCTGAAATCGGCGATCTTGAGACCTGTCAGCGCGCGCACTGGCGTCCTCCCCTCATCGCAGGCGACTCCTCCACGCATGCGATGCTTCTGTCAGGTTGGTTCACAGAGTGAACTAAGTCAATGCCGGTCACAGCTCCTCCAGGGCTTTCGCCACTTTCGCTTCCATGTCCGACCGGTCCCAGTTGCGCGGATCGACCATGTCGGACCATATCTCCACAACCTTCACACCTGCCTCCTCCAGCGCACGCTTGGCGAAGAGCGACCCATAGCCCGAGAAGCGATCGTGCTCGGGGATGAGCATGAGCGCCACGTCGATGCGCGCGCGCTTTGCCTCCCGGACCATCCAGGCGTTCACCCATGGCGGCTGGTGGAGCTGCTCGTTCATCGCGCTCACCCGCGCGGCGAGCGCCCGCAGCGGATCGCCGTGGCTTGCGCGGATGTAGCCATCTGCCGCGAAGGGGAGATACATCGACCAGGCGAAGACGGCGCCGTGGCTCTGCTCGAAAGCGCGGTAGAACTCCGTGTCGAACCAGAGGCCCGCGCCGATCCACATCATGCGGATGTGCTCGTTGTCACAGACGCCCTCGCCCCGCTCGATCCGGCCTGCCACCTCGTCGCGGAAGGCTCTGCAATGCGCCAGTGCCCAGTCGGAGCCGCGGTGCCATTGCGGGATCATCACGTTGGGCATCTGCTCCCCGATGCCCATGGGCACTCGCGGCGCGGCGGCGATCATCTCGCTCACCTCCTCGAGGATCTTCTCCTGTTCGTCGATGGCCTCCATGTAGGCCGCGAACCGCCCCTCGTCGAAGCGGCGGCCGGTGAGCTGCTCCAGCGCCGCGATCAGCTCGCGCATCTCGGAGACCACCAGATCGAGCCGGGCGGTGCCGTAGAGGCCTTCCCAGTCCTCCCGTGCGAGCGCCCACCACTCCGGCGCCGGGTCGGGCACTGCGGGGGCGGAGATGAGATGAAGCGGCGCCCCTGTTTCCTCGGACCAGCGTTGGAAGATGCGCGGGTGCTCGTCGGAGGAGGCACGGGCGCAGAGAAGCGCGGGCGGCGGCAGCCCGCCCCAGGGCTGGCGGCTGGCATCACCCTCGATCTGCGCCATCAGGCCCAGCGAGGAGTAGCGCGGAAGGTGGGCGTGAAAGCCCGCCTCCTCCATGAAATCGAAGTAGTAAGGCGCCTGCTGCTTGGCCGAGATCACCGCCGACCACCACTGGTTGGTGACCATCGGCACATCCATGAAGTGGAACAGCTCGTGCGGCGTGTCGGCATTGACGAAGGCGAAGGGCTCGCCTGCGGTGATGCGGTCACGCAGACCCTTCAGCCAGTCGCGCTGGTAGCCGGTGGCGTCACGGGCGCAGCTCATGCCATTGCCTCCTCTATGCGGCCGCGGGCCTTGGCCAGCCACTGTTCGCAAGGGCGGAAGGGGCGGAAACCGAGGTCGACCAGGGGCACGGAGAGGGTGTGGCGGAGGCGTGGAAGCTCCCAGCCGAAGCTGTCGTCATTTGTATCGACGCTGGAGATCACGAGGTCGCAGCCTTGGAGCCCGGCGTCGAGCGCGGCGGAGAACCGCGCGGGCGGGTTGGTGCGGATGTTCAGAGGCGCCTCGGCGACGGCGCGGAGCAGGCCGGACTGATCGGGTGGGCCCGCGTGGCAGGCCGGCCAGTGCGACCCGTAGGGTGTGAGGTCGGTGAGGGAGAGGCCGAGATCGTCGCATAGCCAATGAACCGCTGGGACATCGGTGGCGCTGCCGATGAGCACGGCGCGTGGGCCGGATGCGACGGCGGGGAGCGGGACTTGGCCAAGAAGTCTTGCGTGTACCGGGGCGGGCAGCCAGCGGCCTGCATTCCGGAAAACGAACTTATCTCGGGCACTTAGGCCGCTTTTCTCAAGTGCCGCGCAATTGGCCTGCCGGGCCGCTTCATCTGCCAGCGCGCCTTGGGTACGGGTGCCATCCGGGGTCGTGCCAAGGGCCTCGTGCAACTCGCCCATCGCCCTTCCCGCTTCCGCGAGATTGAAGGCGTGGAGCGCGGTGCCCGTACCGTGAAGCAGGTTCCACAGGATCAGCCGTGGCCCCGGCCCGACCATGCCCTGCCGCCGCATCTCCAGCGCGTATTGGTAGGCCGCGAGGGCGGCAACGTCATCCCGCGCGAAGAGAATTGCGGCATAGTTGTCGAAAACCCCGGCAGCGAAGCGGTGCAGGAAACGTCGTGCGAAGCCATCCATGAAGGGCTCGATCACGGCCTGGGCGGAGGCGACCTCGGGCACCTCGCCAAGCGGCGCGGCCTTGATCTCCACGGGTCGGCCCCCTGCCCCGACAACGAGCGCCTCGGGGCAGCCGTCACCGAAGAGCCCGACGAGCGCGTCGCCCGTCACCGCCTCGGCCCGGCCCTCGAAAGCCCTCGTCAGATCCTCCCTCGCGCCCACATTCCCTCCGCATGCAAACTAGTTCATTTAGGAAACCAATTTCGCAGAGCTGTCAACCGGCGAATTTGACAGGCCAAACATCGCTGTGTAGCTGAGGCAAAACACGGAGCGGGCCCGGAGTGGACGGCATGAGCGATGAAACCCCCACTGTCGAGCTGACGCTCGGGCCCCTGGCGCGCGACCTTTCCTTCGCGACCCGTGCGCTCAGGGCGCATCTGCGCGGGCATAATGCGCGGGTGTTCGAGGAGCATGACGTGCCCGCGGGCGGCATCGCGCTCATCAGCCTCATCGGTCTCAACCCCGGCGTCTCGCAGAAGGATCTCGCGGGCGCGGTGGTGCTGAAGAAATCCGCCCTCACCAAGCTGGTGAACGAGCTGGAGAGCACCGGCCTGATCGAGCGGCGCAAGGGCGAGGGCGACCAGCGGTACAACGCGGTTCATCTCACCGTCACGGGCCAGCGCCTGTTCGACGCGGTGATGCCCGACATCATCGCGTTGCAGGACACCTTTCTCGCTCCGCTTACGCCGGAGGAGCGCGAAACCTACTTCGCCCTAACCTGGCGCCTCATCTCGCACCTCGAACAGCAGCCTGCTTGACCCTCTCCCACGAATAGTTTCTAAAATGAACTATGAGGCCGAAGGCAGGTACCTGACGGCTCAGGGAGGAGGGATCACATGGCACAACCGCTGGCCGGGCTGCGCATCGCCGATTTCAGTCATGTCATCGCCGGACCGCTGGCGACGCAATTCCTGTGCCTGCTCGGTGCCGAGGTCATCAAGGTGGAGCCGCCGCAGGGCGATGCGATGCGTTTCTACACCCGCGATCCGGAGCGGAGGGGCATGGCCGAACCCTTCATCGGCGCGAACGCTGGCAAGAAATCTGTCATCCTCGACTTAAAATCCAGTGAAGGTCGCGATGCGGCCCGTGCGATCGTCGCTCAGTCGGACGTGTTCGTGGAAAATTTCCGCCCCGGCGTGGCCGCGCGGCTGGGCCTTGGCGCAGAGGCGCTGACAGAGGCCAACCCCGGGCTGATCTACTGCTCCGTCTCGGGCTTCGGCCAGGAGGGCCCGATGCGGGACTACCCGGCCATCGACCAGGTGATCCAGTCGGTCTCGGGCCTGATGACGCTGACCGGAAGCCCCGGAAACGAAAAGCCTTTGCGCGTGGGCTTCCCCATCGTGGACACCTACTGCGCCCTGCTCACCGCCTTTGCGATCCTCGCCGCCGTCACCCAGCAGCGGGCCGATCCGGAGGGCAAGGGGCAGGTCATCGACGTTTCCATGCTGGACGCCACCATGGTGATGATGAGTTCGGTCGTGGGGGCGATGCTGCAAGGCGGCACCCCTCCCACCCGGAGCGGCAACCGCGGCTTCTCCGGGGCCCCCACGGCCGATACCTTTGCCTGCGCCGATGCGCCGATCACCATCGGGGCGGTGCAGCAGGTGCAGGTGGAGCGGCTGTTCGCGGCGCTCGGGTGCGAGGCGCTGCTGGAGGATGCGCGCTTTGCCACGCCGGAGGCGCGGCTGCAGAACGACGCGGCCCTGCAGGAGGCGCTGGCGCCTTGTTTTGCTCGCGAAACCGCCGAAGCGCTGGAAGCGAAACTGGCTGCTGCTGGCGTGCCAGCGGGCAAGGTCCGCACGACGACCGAGGCGCTGGAGCTGGCGCAGCTCGACGGGCGCGGGCTGTTCCTCGACGTGCCGGTCGGAGACGGGCGGGCGCAGGTGCTGAACGCGGGGTTCAAGTTTGCCCATGATGGCCCGGGCCATGGCCGCGGCGCGCCGAAGCTGGGGGAGCATACCGATGACGTGCTGGCCGCGCTGGGAATGAGGCCCGCGGCGGAGTAGGCCTAGAGGCGCTTGCCGAGGCGCTGCAGCATCCCGAGGCACTGCTCCAGCTGGGAAATCTCGAGGAATTCATCGGGCTTGTGGGCCTGCTCGATGGAGCCGGGGCCGCAGATCACCACGTCGATCCCGAGCTTCTGGAAGATGCCCGCCTCGGTGTTGAAGGGCACCAGCGCGCCGCCGTTGGAGCCGGTGAGGGCGCAGGCGAGAGCGGCGGCTTCGCCGTCGGTGGCGGGCATGAGGCCGGGGGTGTCGCCGATGGTTTCGGTGGTGATGTCGGCCTCGGGCGCCACGGCCTTCATCTCCGGAAGCAGTATGTCACTGATATAGCGCTGCATTTCTGCGCGGACGAAGTGGCCGTCGGCGTCGATCACCGGGCGCATCTCCCATTGCACCTCCGCCTCCGAGGGGATGACGTTGTGGGCATAGCCGCCGATGAGCGCGCCGGTGTTGATGGTGGTCCAGGGCGGCTCGAAGCGGCTTTCGGGGGGCGTGCGGGCCTTCAGGGCCTCGCGCAGCTCCATCAGGCGGGCGATGTAGCGGGCGGCGTATTCCACCGCGTTCACTCCGGCGGCCGGGTCGGAGCCGTGGCCGCCGCGGCCCTGGAACCGGGTGGTGTACTCGCAACAACCCTTGTGGCCTTCGACGACGCGCATGGAGGTGGGCTCGCCGATGATGGCGAGGGAAGGGAGAATTTCCCGGTCTTTCAATTGGTTGGCAAGGGCTTTTGCGCCCAGGCAGCCGACCTCTTCGTCGTGGGTGAAGGCGAAGTGGAGGGGGCGGGTCTTGATGGCCGCCGCGAGCTGCGGGGCCATGGCGACGCAGGCGGCGATGAAGCCCTTCATGTCGCAGGTGCCGCGGCCGTAGAGGCGGCCGTCGCGGGGCGTCAGGGCGAAGGGATCGGTCGTCCAGTTCTGGCCCTCGACGGGCACCACGTCGGAGTGGCCGGAGAGCAGGATGCCGCCTTCAACGTCGGGCCCCAAGGTGGCGTAAAGGTTGGCTTTTTGGCCGGTCTCATCCTTGAAGACATCGACGCGCGCGCCGACGTCCTCGAGCCTCTGCGCGAGGGCGTCGATGCAGGCGAGGTTGCTGTCGGAGGAGACGGTGGGATAGGCCACCAGCTCGCTCAGGAGCTCTATCGTGTCATCCAGATCTGCCATGGGGCGACCCTACTCCCGAGCCGCGAAACCTGCCAGCCCAAGCGGCGAAATCCGGACGAAAACACCTGTCGGGTGAGGCCGGACAAGCCACCCGGAGACCTGCCGCGCGGCGCGTTAACCCGTTTGCGGAATGCGAAAGTTACGCAAAGATTAATGAGCAACACCCGATGCACAACTGATGCACAGCCGATGCACAACCCATGCATACGCAAGATGCACCTCCTGACCCGGCGGCGGCGCAAACCTTGCTGCGCGGTGGGGTAACGAAGCCTCAAGCGTCGCGCTGGGCGATCCAGTCGTGGTCGGGGTGGTTCTTGAACCTCCACTTGCGGATCGGGCCGGCCATCACGTTGAGGTAATACATCTCGTAGCCATGGGGCGCGCCGCAGGGGTGGTGGCCGCGCGGGACGAGCACGACGTCATGGGAA
>CAYVQK010000015.1:20206-33424 GCA_964454145.1 uncultured Oceanicola sp.
GCGCCGTTCGGGACGTAGACGGAATGCGGCGGGGTCTGCTCGAAGACGTCCATCCGCTCGCCCTGCTCGCCGAAATCCTCGCCCGCGGCCTCGATGCGGGCCTTGCCCTCGACCATGACGAGGATCGCCTCGAGGTCGCCCGTGGCCTCGGACACGCTTTCGCCCGCCTTCAGCCGGTAGCAGGTGAAGCCCACATAGCCCCAGTCGGGGGACTTGGGCGTTTTGGCGTTGGCGATGGTGATCTCTTGGATCTTGCCTGTGTCGCCTGCGGGCTTGCGGAGAAGGTCGGGCATGGGTGTCCTTTCAGGGCTGGCGGCGGGCGTCCTGCGCGCGGGCCGCGTCCGCGAAGGCGGCGGGGGTCCACTCGTCCAGCAGGGCGCGGCGCAGCAGGGCGGCTTGCGTTTCGGGGGCGAGGCCGCCGATGGGCGGGTCTGTGTCGAGGTTGGTGGGGAAGCTGTAGCCCTCGGCGCAGGCGGCGATGACGGCGGCTTCGGCCAGCGGGTAGAGCTTGAGCTTCTGCAGCGCCGGGTAGAGGGCGATGGACATGGCGAGGCGGTCGAGCGATTCCATCGCGCGGCCCATCGGGGAACTGACTTGCAGCAGGTTGGCCATGCGCTGGATGTCTGCGCTCACGTTGTCGCCTGCGCCGTGGAAGAGCGCCGGAGAGAAGAAGAGCGCGTCGCCCTTCTGCAGCGGAAGCTGGATGCAGGCCTCCTCGAAATAAGCCGCGAACTCGGGCTCGCGGTATGCCATGTAGCCGGGGCCGTAGAGCTGGCTGAAGGGCAAGAGCTTGGTCGGGCCGGATTCCAGCGGCATGTCACAATGGGCGACGGCGCCTTGCAGGGTGAGGAAGGGCGAGAGCCGGTGGACGTGGGCGGGATAGAGCGCAGCCTGCGGGCCGGTGGCGAAGCCGAGGTGATAGTCGCGGTGGGCGGTCTGCGCCTTGCCGCCCGGGCGGACGAGATTGACCTGCGCGGTCATCTGGTAGCCGGGGCCCAGCCAGGCCTCGGCAACGGCGCCGATGGCGGGGCTGGCGAAGCTTTTTGCGAACACTTCCGGCGCGCGGAGGCAGAGCTTTTGCAGGGAGTTCCAGATCCGGTCATTGGCACCGGCGGCGGCGAAGTGGTCGGCCTTGGTGCCGCTTGCCGCCTTCTCCTCGGCGATGATCGCCTCGTACTGGGCGGTGGCGGCGTCGAGCGCGGCGTGGTCGGGGACGGCCTGGCGGATGACCAGCACGCCGGAATGGTCGCGCAGGACCGAGGCCCATTCGGCCATCAGCGCGGTGCGGGCCTTGGGGTCGGCGAGCGTGCGGTTGGGCACGTCGTAGAGCGGCACGTTCTTTTCGATGGCGGCGGCGTTGGGCGCGTCGGCCTTGGTGAGCTGGCGGGAGGTCTGTTCGCGGAAGGCGGCGAGGTCGCAGCTCTCGGCGGAATAGTAGGCGGCGTCCTTCATTCCTTGTCCTCCGGCGGGTCTGTCCAGACCACGAAGAACTGATAGGCGCACCAGGCCCCGGCGGCTGCGAAGAGCGCGGCCCAGCCAGGGTTGCCCGTGGCAAGCTCGACCCCGGCCCAGGCGAAGCTGAGCGCCGTCACCAGGACGCGGCGCCAGAGCGGGCGCATCCAGGGGTGCTGGAGGTCGAAAAGGCCCTTCACGGCGCGATCTCCAGCCCGGCCTTGCGGCAGGCGGCGATGATCGTCTCGTAGCCGAGCTTGGAGTACTCATAGGGCGGCGCCTTGGCCGGATCCTGCTCGGCCTCGACGACGATCCAGCCCGAATAGTTCATAGCTGCGAGCTTGTCGGTGATGGCGGCGAAGTCGATGGAGCCCTCGCGATCGCCCGGCACGGTGAAGGCCCCGGCGATGACGGCATCGAGGAAGGAGCCGTTGGTATCCCGGATCTGCTTCACCACGCCGGGGCGGATGTCCTTGTAGTGGACGTGATGCACGCGGTCGGACCAGCGGCCCAGCATGGCGAGCGGGTCGGCACCGCCGAAGGCGAGGTGGCCGGTGTCATAGCAGAGCGTGACCTCGGCGGGGCTGCCCTCCATGAGCCAGTTCACATCGTCGGCGTCCTCGATGATGGAGCCCATGTGGTGGTGGTAGGAGAGCGTGAGCCCCTGCCCCGCCACCCACTTGGCCAGCTCGCCCAGCTTGGCGGCATAGGCAAGCACCTCGTCGCGCGAGAGCTTGGGGCGGTTGTTGACCGGGGTGGCCGGATCGCCCTGCACGGTGTTGGAGCATTCGGCGTAGACGATGCAGGGGCTGTTGAGCGCGGCGAACTGGGTGACCTGCTCGGCGATGGCCGCCTTCTCGGTGGCGAGATCGTTGATCAGCAGGTTGCCCGAGCACCAGCCGCCGCAGAGGGCGATGTCGTTGATGTTCAGGTAGTGGCGCAGGCCTTCGGTGTCCTGCGGCATCCGGCGGCCGCGCTCGACGCCGGTGTAGCCGATCTCGCGCGCCTCCTTCAGGCATTGCTCCATGGTGTAGGCGGCGGTGAGGTCGGGCAGGTCGTCGTTCTGCCAGGCGATGGGGGAGATGCCGATCTGGACGGGCATTTTGTTATCCTGCGATCTGGGATTTGCGCGCGGTCTCGTAGGCCTTGCGGGCCTCGTTGACCTCGTCGCGGGTGGAGGTTTCGGGCACCGCTACATCCCACCAGTGGCCGCCGTGGGGCGTGGAGGGATAGGGGTCGGTGTCGATGACGATGACGTAGGGGCCCTGGGCCTTGTCGCGGGTGGCGAGGGCGGCTTCGAGTTCTTCGATGGTGGACACCTTGACCGCCTCGGCGCCCATCGAGGCCGCGTGGGCGGCGAAGTCGATGCTGGAGGGCTGGCTGTGGATGGTGTGCTCGAGGAGGTTGTTGAACTCCGCCCCGCCGGTGCCCATCTGGAGCCGGTTTATGCAGCCGTAGCCGCGGTTGTCGGTGAGGACGACGGTGAAGGGGATGCCCATCATCGCGGCGGTGGCCATCTCGGAGTTGGCCATCATGTAGGAGCCGTCGCCGACCATGCAGATCACGTCGCGCTCGGGTTGGGCCAGCTTGATGCCCATGGCGCCGGCGATCTCGTAGCCCATGCAGGAGAAGCCGTATTCCATGTGATAGGCGCCGGGGCGCGGGGATTTCCAGAGCTTGTGGAGCTCGCCCGGCATGGTGCCGGCGGCGCACATCACCACGGTGTCGGTGTGGCTGGCGCGCTGGACTGCGCCGATGACCTGTTGGTCGGTGGGCAGTTCGTTGCCCTCGGCGGGCGCGTCGGTGAGCGGGTCGACGGCGGCGAACCAGTCGGGCTTGAGGGCGGCATCGGGGCCGGTGGCCTTGTGGGAGCCGAGGGCGTTGGTGAGCTGTTCGAGGCCTTCGCGGGCGTCGCACATCAGGGGCATGGCGCCGTGCTTCATGGCGTCATAGGCGGCGACGTTGAGGGAGATGAGGGTCGGGTTGGCGGCGAAGAGCGCCCAGGAGCCGGTGGTGAAATCCTGGAAGCGGGTGCCGACGCCGAGCACCAGGTCTGCCTCGGCGCAGGCGGCGTTGGCGGAGGAGGCGCCGGTGACGCCGACGGGGCCGAGGTTGAGCGGATCGTCCCACGGCAGGGCGGACTTGCCGGCCTGGGTTTCGACCACGGGGATGTTGTGGCGGGTGGCGAAGGCCTGGAGGGCCTCGCAGGCGCCGGAGTAGTGGGTGCCGCCGCCGGCGACGATGACCGGGTTCTTGGCCGCACGGATTGCCTCGACGGCCTCGATAAGCTCGTAGGCATCGGGGCGGATGCGGCGCATGGCCCAGGTGCGGGGCTTGAAGAAGCTCTCGGGCCAGTCGAAGGCCTCAGCCTGGACGTCCTGGCAGAAGGCGAGGCAGACCGGGCCGCAATCGGCCGGGTCGGTCATGGTGGCGAAGGCGCGGGGCAGCGCGGTGAGGAGCTGCTCGGGGCGGGTGATGCGGTCGAAGTAGCGGGTGACGGGCTTGAAGCAGTCGTTGGCCGAAACCGTGCCGTCGTTGAAATCCTCGATCTGCTGGAGCACCGGGTCGGGGCCGCGGTTGGCGAAGACGTCGCCTGGGATCAGAAGGAGCGGCAGGCGGTTCACATGGGCAAGGGCTGCGGCGGTGACCATGTTGGTGGCGCCGGGGCCGATGGAGGAGGTCACGGCCATGGCGCGGCGGCGGCCGAGCTGCTTGGTGTAGGCCAGCGCGGTGTGGCACATGGTTTGCTCGTTGTGGCCGCGCCAGGTGGGGATGGCATCGCGGGAGGCGTGCAGCGCCTCGCCCAGACCGGCGACGTTGCCGTGACCGAAGATCGCCCAGACGCCGGCGATGAAGGGCTCGCCGCTCTCGGTGAGCTGGGCGGTCAGGTAGCGCACGAGGGCCTGTGCGGCGGTGAGGCGGATGGTCTTCATGCGGCGTCCTCCCTGACGGCGGCGCGGGCCTCGTCCCAGAGGGTGCAGAGGCGGGTGTAGTTGGCGGCCATGGTGGCGACGGCGGTGGCGTCGTCGATCCCGCCGGTCATCCAGGCGCGGGCGACCTCGCCGAAGATGGTGCGGCCCACGGCGAAGCCTTTCACCAGCGGCTGGCGGGCGGCAAGGGCGAAGCTCTCGGCCAGCTCGGCCTCCGGCGCGTCGAGCCCGAGAACGACGATGCCGCGGGTGTGGGGGTCGTGCCGCTCGATGGCGGCGACGGCCTGCTGCCATGCGGCCTCGGAGCGGAAGGGCTCGAGCTTCCACCAGTCGGGGTGGATGCCGGCGGCGTAGATGCGCTCGATGATCTGCGGCGTGGTGTGATCCGTGACCGGCCCGACCTTGGAGGGAATGACCTCGAGCAGGAACTCGAGCCCGTTGCGGCGGGCGGCGGCGGCGAGGCGGGTGAGCGAGGACAGGTGATCCTCCCACATCTCGGCATCATCGTCGGGGTGGCAGAAGCAGAGCGCCTTCACCACGTTGTTGGCGGGCCATTGCTGGAGGCCGCCGAAATCGGGGCCGAGCTCGGGCTCGTAGCGCAGCGGACGGGAGCCGGGCCATTCGACCGGCCGGCCGATCCAGAGATCGCCCTCGGCGGCGGCCATGAGGGCCTGCTTGCCGAGGCGACCATCGCAGAGGATGCCGTAGCCGGGGCGGCCCTGGGCCACGTCGCGGGTGGCGGCGAGGCAGAGCTGCTTGAAGGCGCCGATCTTCTGCGTGGTCGCGCCTTCCATCTCCTCGAGCTGGGCGCGGTGGTCGAAGGCGAAGATGTGCATCGACGGCCAGTCGCCCTTGCGGTTGGTGGCCCAGTGGATCTGCTCCAGCTCGGCGTCGTTGCGCAGGTCGGGGCGGATCACGCCGCGCTTCAGGAAGAAGTCCAGCTCTTCCCAGGAGGGATAGGCCGGCGTGCAGCCGTGGCGCGACACGGCGAAGGCCCCGCAGGCGTTGGCATAGGTGAGCGCGGTGGGCCAATCCTCTCCGCGCAGCCAGCCGCGCAGCAGGCCCGACATGAAGCCATCGCCGGCGCCGAGCACGTTGAAGACCTCGATCGGGAAGCCGGGGCCGCTTTCGCCTGCGTCGAGCGTGTCGGGGATGTCGCCGGTGAAGGCGACGGCGCCCATCGGGCCGCGCTTGCAGACGAGGGTCGCCTTGGACACGGCGCGGACGGCGCGGAGGGCCTCGATGGTGTCGGTGCTGCCGCCGGCGATGTGGAACTCTTCCTCGGTGCCCACGATCAGGTCGAAGTAGTGCAGCGTGGATTGCAGCTTGGCGGTGACGGCGGCGCTCTCGATGAAGCGGCTTTCGCCCGCGTCATGGCCGGCGAGGCCCCAGAGGTTGGGGCGATAGTCGATGTCGAGCGCGGTTTGCGCGCCGGTCTCGCGGGCGAGCTTGAGGGCCTTCAGCACGGCGGCCTCGGTGCGCGGGTGCGAGAGGTGGGTGCCGGTGGCGGTGACGCAGCGGGCCTCGGCGATGAAGGCGGGGTCGATATCGTCTTCGCAGAGCGCCATGTCGGCGCAGTTCTCGCGGACGAAGATGAGCGGGAAACGCTCCTGGTCGCGGATGCCGAGGAGCACCAGGGCGGTGAGGCGCTCGGGGTCCGTCACCACGCCGCGGGTGTCGACTCCTTCGGCCTCGAGCTGTTCGCGGATGAAGCGGCCCATGTGCTCGTCGCCCACGCGGGTGATGAGCGCCGACTTCAGCCCGAGCCGCGCGGTGCCGGCGGCGATGTTGGTGGGCGAGCCGCCGATGTATTTCTCGAAGCTGCGCATGTCTTCCAGGCGGCCGCCGACCTGGGCGCCGTAGAGATCGACGGAGCTGCGGCCGATGGTGATGACGTCGAGCGGTTTGGCGGCGGTCATCGGCTGACCTGCCCTGCGGTTGTGATGCGCGGTTTCACCTGCTGTCCTCCCTGTGGCCACCCGAAGGGCGTCGGGCGTTGAATGCAACCCCGCGGTGGACGCGTCAACGGCCACCCGGGACCGATCATGTCTTTCGCATCATTTCTGACAGGTTTGCCGCCGAACCCGGGGCGCTCTGCTGCGGGATGATGTAAAACCATCATGACCGGGCACGGGATCAGAGAGATTCCGGCAGGTGGATGACGCTGTCGATGAAGAACTGGCCGGGCACCGCAGGCGCCGAGGAGAGCGCGGACTGGGCCATCAGCGCGACAAGTTCGCGGCAGAGGGCGTCGAGCGGGGTTTCGAGCACCATGGTGGCGTAGCGGTCGGCCAGGGCGGCGCGGCTCTCGGGGGTGAGCTCGTTGACCACAAGGGCCACCTCGCCCGGCGCGCGGACTTCGCGCAGCGCCTGGATCGCGCCCTCCATGCCGCCGCCGGCGAGGTAGAGGCCGGCCACGTCGGGGTGGCGGTGCAACAGGTCGAGCGTGGCCTCGTAGGTCAGCTGCCGGGTCTCGAGGTTGACCAGCGTGTCGAGCAGGGGACGGTCGGGGTCGTGCTCGCGGAAGAAGGAGCGGAAGCCGGTCTCGCGCAGCTCGTGCCCGTGCCAGCGGTGGCCGCCGACGAAGAGCGCGATCTTGCCCGGACGCCTGGCGGCAGTGGAGAGCATCCAGGCCGCGGTGCGCCCGACCTTGAGGTTGTTGGAGCCCACGTAGCTGCGGCGCAGGCCCTGGGCGAAGTCCGACAGCAGCGAGAACACCGGCGTGCCGGCCTCGGCAAGCTGGGCAACCCCCTCGCTGATCCGGGCGTGGTTGACGGCGGTGATGGCGAGCGCGTCGACCCGGCCGGCCATCTTCTCCATCAGCGCGGAGACGTCGGTGGGCGACTGCGAGGGGGCGAACTCCATCAGCAGACGGCCGCGGATGCCCTCGGCCTGGGCCACGGCGGCCTCGGCGCAGCGGGCGAAGCGCTGGTAGAAGGCCTGCTTCTCCTTCTGCAGGATGAAGCCGAGGCGGACCTCGGGCAGGTCGGAGCGGATACGCTGGGCGATCAGGTTGCGGGCGTGATAGCCCACCTCCTCCGCGGCCTCGAGCACCTTGCGGGCGGTTTCCTCGCGCACCTTCAGGCGGCCGTTCAGCACCCGGTCGACGGTGGCGACGGAGACGCCTGCGGCGCGGGCGACATCGGTGATGATCGGGCGTTTGGCCATGATGGACTCGGTGATGGTTTTCGCTCAGGCTTCGGATGATTTATGATGGTGCATGACGGGATGACAACCCCGCGTGGCCCGGGGCCGGGCGGCGGAGCGAACGGGATGGAGGTACGGATGGCGCAGGCGGAGGCCTCGGCGGGGCGGTTCATCGCGGCGCGGCTCGGGCCGGGGGAGGAGCTGGTGGCGGGGCTGCGGGCGCTGTTCGAGGGCTGCGGCGCGGAGGCGATGGCCGTGGTGAGCGGCGTGGGCAGCCTGCGGGCGGTGCGATTGCGGCTGGCCGGGCGGGAGGAGGCGACAGAGTTTGCCGGGCCGCTGGAGATCGTCTCTCTGGTGGGCACGGTGGACGCGGGAAAGCAGCACCTGCACCTGTCGGTGGCGGATGCCGAGGGGCGGGTGACGGGCGGGCACCTGCTGGCGGAGGGGGCGGAGGTGTTCACCACCGCCGAGATCGTGGTGGTGGCGCTGGACGGGCTGCGGTTCGACCGGGCGCCCTGCCCTCTCTCGGGCCATGAAGAGCTGGTGGTGACGCGGCGCTAGTCAGGCGGTGGCGCGGGTGCGGTCGTGGCCATCGGTGATGACCTTCAGCATGGCCTTGTGCGCGGCCTCCGGCAGGCCCGAGGCGATGGCGCGAGCGATGTCGCGGTGGTTGGCGGCCACCTCGGCCTTCACCTCCTGGAACTGCTCGTTGGCCTCGATGAGGAAGAGCGAGTAGAGCGCCGTCTGCACCATGTCGCCCAGCGACTGCAGGAAGCGGTTGCCGGAGAGGCGGAGCACCTGGTGGTGGAACTCGTAGTCGGCCACGGCGAAATCGGCCCGGCTCTTGGCACCGGCGAGGCTGTCACAGAGGGTGAAGAGCCGGTCGCACTCGGCCTTGTTGGCCAGCTCGTTGGCGCGGCGGGCGGCGGAGGCGGCGGCGGCGGGCTCGAAGATGAGGCGGATCTCGAAGAGCTCGTCGTAGAAGCGGCCGGGGTTCTTGACGGAAGTGTGCCAGCGCAGCACGTCCTCGTCGAACATGTTCCACTCGTCGGAGGGGCGGACGTGGGTGCCGACCTTGGCCTTGGAGGCGATCATGCCCTTGGCGGCGAGCGTCTTCTTTGCCTCGCGGACCACGGTGCGGGAGACGTCGAACATCTCGCAGAGGTCGGGGTCGAGCGGGATCATGGTGTCGGCGGGGTATTCGCCGGCCACGATGGCACGACCGAGCTGGTCCACCACGAAATGCGTGTGGTTCGAGGCCCGCGCGGAGGGCGAGCCCGAGGCGACGATCGTCATGATGGCTGTGCGGAGCCAGTCGCTCTTTTTCGTCGGGTGGTCGTCGCCCAAGTGAGGCCTTTCTGAAGCAGGATGAATGCGAAGAGCAAAGCGCCGATGACGATCTTGGTCCACCAGCTCGACAATGTCCCGTCGAAAACGATGTAGGTCTGGATCAGCCCCATGATGAGGATGCCGAAGAAGGTGCCGGCGACAAAGCCGTAGCCGCCGGAGAGCAGCGTGCCGCCGATGACGACGGCGGCGATGGCGTCGAGCTCCACCCCGACGGTGGCAAGGGAGTAGCCCGCCGAGGTGTAGAGCGAGAAGACGATGCCGGAGAGCCCGGCGAGGCCGCCGGAGATGGCGTAGATGCCGACGGTTGTGGAGGCCAGCGGAACGCCCATGAGCCGCGCCGTCTGCGCCCCGCCGCCGAGGCCGTAGACGTTCTGCCCGAAGCGGGTGCGGTGGGCGATGAGGGCGCCGACGATGAAGGTGAGCAGCATCAGCCCGCCGATCAGCCGGAAGCGGCCGCCGCCGGGGGCCCGGAAGTAGATGTCCTGCAGGGTGTCGTAGAACTCGTGGGTGATCGGCACCGAGTCCGTCGAGAGCACGTAGGCCGCGCCGCGGGCCAGGAACATGCCTGCCAGCGTGACGATGAAGGGCGGCATCTCGAGGTAGTGGATGGTGGCGCCCATGGCGGCGCCGAAGGCGGTGGTGATGGCCAGCACCAGCACGAAGGCGGCGAGCGGGTGGATCGAGGTGTCGCGCAGGATGACGGCGAGGAAGACGCCGGTGAAGGCGATGACGGAGCCCACCGAGAGGTCGATGCCGCCGGAGAGGATGACGAAGGTCATGCCGACCGCGACGATCCCGAGAAAGGCGTTGTCTGTCAGCAGGTTGGCGACGACGCGGGTGGAGAGCATGGCCGGGTATTGCGAGGCGCAGAGGGCGTAGGCCAGCACGAAGGTGGCCAGCGTGACGAGCAGCGGCAGGTGGGTGGAGCGGATCATGTGCTGTCCCTCGGGGCGGGTTTGGCCCGTTCGGGCAGGGTTTCGGGCCCCGAGGCACGGAGCATGTAGATGAGGTGGCCGATCTTGGGCGACTGGATCACCAGGATCGCCAGGATCAGCAGCGCCTTGATGACGAGGTTGAACTCGGGCGGCATGCCGGAGAGCAGGATCACCGAGTTGACCGACTGGATGATGAGCGCGCCGATCAGCGAGGCGACGATGGAGAAGCGCCCACCGAGCAGGGAGTTGCCGCCGATGACCACGGCGAGGATGGCGTCGAGCTCCAGCCAGAGGCCGGCGTTGTTGGCGTCGGCCCCCTTGATGTCGGCGGCGACGATCACGCCCGCGAGCGCGGCGCAGAGGCCGGAGGCGAGGTAGACGCAGATCAGCAGCACGCGGGAATTGATCCCGGCGAGGCGCGAGCTGGCCTCGTTGACGCCGATCGCCTCGATCAGCATGCCGAGCGCAGTGCGGCGGACGGCGAGCGTGGCGAGCGTGCCGAGGGTGAGCCAGATGACGATGGGCGTGGGGATGCCGAGCACCGTGCCCGCGCCGAGGCGGATGAGCCCGGGATTGTTGAAGGTGAGGATCGTGCCCTCGGTGATGAGCTGGGCGATGCCCCTGCCCGCCACCATGAGCACAAGCGTGGCGACGATGGGCTGGATGCGCAGGACGGCGACGAGCACCCCGTTCCAGAGGCCGCAGAGGGCGCCGGTGGCGAGCGCGCCGACGAGCGCGGTGCCCCAGCCGTGGCCCTCGGTGACGAGGCTGGCGGCGGTGGCCCCGGCGATGGCCATGACGGCGCCCACCGAAAGGTCGATGCCCTTGGTGGCGATGACAAGCGTCATGCCGATGCAGAGCAGCGCCACGGGCGCGCCGCGGTTGAAGACATCCACGAGGTTGCCGAAGATCCGGCCATTGCGGAAGCTGACGTCGAAGAAATCGGGGAAGACCAGGAAGTTGAGGCCCAGCACCACGGCGAGGATGATGAGTTGCGGGGTGATCCGCTTGAAGAGCGAGGGCGTGGTGGCAGACATCTAGGCGGCCCCCCGCTCTTCATCGGCGATGGCGTGGACGATGTTCTCGGCGGTGATCTCGGCGCCGCTGAGTTCGCGCACCTGCCGCCGGTCGCGCAGCACGACGACGCGGGTGGAATAGGCGACAAGTTCCTCCAGCTCGGAGGAGGCGACGAGCAGCGCCATGCCGTTTTCGCGCAGCCTTTCGATCAGGGCGATGATCTCGGCATGAGCGCCCACGTCGATGCCGCGGGTGGGTTCGTCGAGGATGAGGAATTCGGGCTCGGTGGCCAGCCAGCGGGCGAGCAGCGCCTTCTGCTGGTTGCCGCCGGAGAGCAAGCGGATCGGCATGTCGAGGCTGGCGAGGCGGATATCCAGAGCCTTTACATAGTGTTCGGCGATTTCGTTCACCTTCGCGCGGGGCACCCGGCGCATCCAGCCCTGGCGGGCCTGGAGGGCGAGGATGATGTTGTCGCGCACCGAGAGGTCGCCGACGATGCCGTGGGTCTTGCGATCCTCGGGGCACATGGCGAAGCGGTGGGCGATGGCCTCGCGGGGGTTGGTGATGCGGGTCTCGCGGCCTTCGAGCAGGAGCCTGCCCTGGTCCGCCTGCACGGCGCCGAAGAGCAGGTTGGCGGTTTCGGTCCGGCCTGAGCCCAGGAGGCCCGCGAGGCCGACGACCTCGCCGCGATGAAGGTTCAGCGAGAAGGGCTCGATCATGCCGCGCTTGGCAAGGTCGTTGACTTGAAGCAGCAGATCGCCGGGGGTGCCGCCCTTCTTCTCCGAGACGCGGGCCTCGAGCTGGCGGCCGAGCATGAGGGTGACGATGTCGTGCTGGGAGACCTCGGCCAGGATGCGCTCGCCCACCACGCGGCCGTTGCGGAGCACGGTGGCGCGGTCGGATATCTCGAAGACCTGATCGAGGAAATGGGTAATGAAAACAATCGAGAGGCCGCTTTCCTTCAACTGTCGGATCACACCGAAGAGTAGCTCCACCTCGTCGCGGTCGAGCGAGGCGGTGGGCTCGTCGAGGATGAGCACCTTGCCCGAGAGCGCCACGGCGCGGGCGATGGCGACGACCTGCTGCACGGCGACGGAATAGGAGGTGAGCGGCTCGCCCGGGTCGATGTGGAGGCCGTAGCCTTCGAGCATCTCGCGGGCCTCGGCGTTCATCGCGCGGCGGTTCACCAGGCCGAAGCGGGTGGGCTGGCGACCCATGAAGAGGTTCTCGGCCACGGTGAGGTTGGGCAGGAGGTTGACCTCCTGGTAGACGGTGCCGATGCCGAGATCCTGCGCGTCGGCGGTGCTCCTGGGGTCCACCTCGGTGCCGGCGAGGCGGATCACCCCGCCGTCGCGGCGGTAGGCGCCGGTGAGGCACTTGATGAGGGTGGACTTGCCCGCCCCGTTCTCGCCCAGGAGCGCGTGGACCTCGCCGGGGTAGAGCTTCAGCTCCACCTCGTCGAGCGCGACGGCGCCGGGGAAGAACTTGGAGATGCCGCTGGCGTGGAGCAGCGGGGGCTGGTCTTGCATCATGCGCCTGTGTCTCATGGATTTGCCCCTCCCCGCCGCCACCCTAGCACGGGCGGCGGCGGGGAGAAGACGGGCCGGGCTTGCACTCCCGGCCCGGAGGAGGCTCTTAGTAGCCGAGGCCCTTTTTCTCTTCGTAGACGGCCTGGTTGTCATCGGCCGCGGTGTAGAGCTTGCTTTCGGTCTGGATCCACTTCTCGGGCGCGGTGCCGTCGGCCAGGTAGGCCTCGAGCGCGTCGAGCGCGGGGCCGGCCATGTTGGGCGTCAACTCGATGGTTGCGTTCATCTCGCCGTTGGCGATGGCGAGGTGGGCATCGGGCACGGCGTCGATGGCGACGATCTTGATGTCTTCGCCGGGTTTGAGGCCGGCTTCCTTGATCGCCTGGATCGCGCCCACGGCCATGTCGTCGTTGTGGGCGTAGAGGGCGCAGATGTTCTCGCCGCCTTCGGCCTTGAGGAAGCTCTCCATCACGACCTTGCCCTGGCTGCGGGTGAAGTCGCCGGTCTGGGAGCGGACGATCTCGAGGCCCTCTGCCCCTGCGATGCCCTCCTCGAAGCCCTTCTTGCGGTCGATCGCGGGCGAGGAGCCGGTGGTGCCTTGCAGCTCGACGATGCGGCAGGGCTCGCCGGCCATTTCCTCGGCCAGCCACTGACCCGCGACGCGGCCCTCGTGGACGAGGTCGGAGGTGACGGCGGTGAGGTAGAGGCTGTCGGGCGCGTCCACGGTCCGGTCGAGCAGGACCACGGGGATCTCGGCGTCGGCGGCCTCTTCGAGCACTTCGTCCCAGCCGGTGGCGACGACGGGGGCGAGCAGGATGGCATCGACACCCTGGGCGATGAAGCCGCGGATCGCCTTGATCT
>CAYVQK010000016.1:0-7698 GCA_964454145.1 uncultured Oceanicola sp.
AGTCCCGCATCGCGCATATCTGTTTTGCCGACCCGGTGAGAGGTGCGGTGCTTCTGATCTGCTAGCGTTTTGCCAGCCAGTTAAGGGAGGCACTGATGAGACTGACACTTGATGAGGCACGGGCGCTTGCGCGCGGAGCCTTGGTGAAGATCGGCTATGACGACGCGGAGCTGGACAGCCCGGTAGCGCATCTGATCGACAGCGAGATGCGCGGGCTGGATTACGCGGGCTTTGCGCGGATCCTCTCCATCGCCGACCGCCACGGCACCTATGGGCCACCGTCAAAGGGTATGACGGTGAGCCGCGACACGCCGGTGTCGGCGCTCGTGGAGGGGCACGATCAGCTGGGCTACATCGTCGGACAGAAGGTGACGGACCTCGCCATCGAGAAGGCCTCGACCACGGGTCTTGCGCTGATCGGCGGCAATGACACCTGGTACACGGGGATGCTGTCCTTCTACGCCGAGCAGATCTGCGCCAAGGGGCTCGTCGCCATGATCTGGTCGAACGCGGCACCCTGGGTTGCGCCGCACGGCGGCACCGAGGGGCGCTTCGGCACAAATCCGATCTGCTTCGGCTTTCCCTGCGGCGACGAGCCTGTGATCTGGGACATCGGCACCTCGGCCATCATCCATGCGCAGGTGGTGCTGGCCAAGCGGCTGGGGCAGACCCTGCCCGAGGGCGTAGCCTATGACGCCGAGGGCCGCGAGACGACCGACCCGGAGGCTGCGCTGGCCGGGGCCTTCGCTCCCTGGGGCGGTCACAAGGGCTCGGGGCTGGCCATGGTGGTGCAGATGTTCGGGATGATGGCGGGCTCGGCCCACCTGCCCGACTACATGAGCGGCTTCGGCATGGTCACGATCGCCGCCAAGCCCGACCTCCTGAGAGATGCCGCCGAGTTCGAGGCCGAGGTCAAAGCCTATGGCGACGCGGTCCGGGCGACCCGGCCGGTGGAAGGCGGCGCGCCGGTGCGGATGCCTTTCGAGCGGTCACGCCGTGACAGGGCCGCGGTGATCGAGCGGGGCTGGATCGAGATCCCGGATGAGATCCACGCCAAGATCCTCGAGATCTGAGAGACGCCGAACAATGGCGCAGGGTGCACCTTGAGGTGCACCCTTTTTTGTTGTCCGGGGTCTCCGGGTTGGGTGCAATGCAGCGGGATGCGCGCCCTGCGATCACGAGAAGTGGAAAGAAAAAGGACGACAGGTTGCCCTGTCGCCCTTCCTCTTCCGCCGTCCGGGGATTGTGGCGGTCAGTTCTGCGGCCAGATCGGCTCTGCCACCGCGGAGTTCTCGGGATAGATCGGCACCGGAACGCCGCTCTGCCACTGGATGATGATGAGGTCGGCATTAACGTTGTGACCGGCCTCGTCGAACTTGATCTTCTGACCGGGGTAGTAGACCGCCGGGCCCTCGCCATCGAGGTCGATGGCACGGATGGCTTCCGCCACCTTGTTGCGGTCGGCCTCGCCTGCGTTTTCGAGCGCGTAGGCCATCACCTGGATGTCACCGTAGGTGGCGATGCTGTCCTGGGTCATCCACGGTTCGCCGGTGGCTTCCTTGAAGCGCTCGATGATCTCTTCCTGGCCCTTCGCGCCCCAGTTGCCGACGACTGACATCACGCCTTCCATCAGCTCCGGGCCGATATTGTCCACCATTTCAGGTGCACCGATATGGGCACCGGAGGCGATGATCGGCATCCGACCGCCACCGAGGCGGAACTCGTTGACCTTCTCCAGCAGGAGCTTGTCATCCGGCACGGCTGTGGCGAGCATCATCAGGATGTCGGGCCGGGTCGACCGGGCCTGCTGCACCAGCGCGGTGGCGTCGGCGAGCGGCGGCGTAAAGGTTTCGTCGAACTTGATCTCGAGCCCGAGGTCGGCCATTTCACCGGTGCGGATCGGGTGCGCGAAGCTCTCCGAAGAGGCCGTGTTGTCGGCGATGATGCCGGTGCTCGACGGGCGAGATCCGGTCGCAGCCTCCGCCACGCCCATCAGGGCAGGCAACGAGTTCTTGGCCTGGTTGGTGCCGGTCATCGGCATCTGGAAGATATACTTGAAGCCGCGGTTGGTGATCTGGTCCGAATAGCTCAGCGTGAGCATCGGCAGCTCTGCCCGTTCGGTCACTTCCGACACCGCGAGGGTGAAGGACGAGAGCCAGGAGCCGGTCACGGCCACAAGGTCGGGGTGCTGCGACACCATCCGCTGCGCGGCGTTCTTGGCCTTCTCGGCACTGTCGCCGGCGTCGAAGATCACCAGCTCCAGCGGGCGCCCGCCAAGCGAGGAAATCCCGCCGGCCTCGTTGATATCCTTCACGGCAAGCTCCGCGCCAAGGCGCATCAACTCGCCCTGGCGGGCCCAGGGCCCAGACATGGGCGCGATGAGCCCCACCTGCACCGGATCACCCGATTGCGCCAGCGCCGGGCCGCCGAAAGGCAGCGCCATGGCGGCTGCGGCCGCCGTGGCCAGTATCGTTCTGCGTGTTGTCATTTCATCCTCCTCCATTGGTTCCCCGGGATCACATCCCGAGATAGGCCTGGCGGACACGGTCGTCCGACAGGAGTTCTTCCTGGCGACCGGCGAGCGCAACGCGCCCCGTCTCCAGCACATATCCGTGGTCACAGCTCTCGAGCGCTTCCATGGCCCTCTGCTCGACCAGCAGCACGGTGAGCGCGCGCTCCTTGCGGATTTCGACCACCGCCTCGAAGATCGCGTCGGCCACGGTGGGCGCGAGGCCCATCGACGGCTCGTCCAACATCAGGAGCTTGGGCGAAGAGGCAAGGCCGCGGGCGATCGCGAGCATCTGCTGCTGCCCCCCCGAGAGCGTGCCGGCATGCTGCTGCCTGCGCTCTTCCAGGATCGGGAAGAGCTTCAGGATGTAGTCGATGTTCTGCTGCCAGTCGCGCCGGCCCGCGTCGGTGTAGGCTCCGAGGCGCAGGTTGTCCTCGACCGAGAGCGACGGAAACACCTGCCGACCCTCGGGCACATGGGCGATGCCCAGGTGCGGGCGGCGATGGGCCGGCACGGCGAGCAGATCCTGCCCCTCGAAGAGGATCTCGCCGCGCCGCGCCGGCACCGTGCCGGCGATGACCTTGAAGAGCGTGGTCTTCCCGGCTCCGTTGGGCCCGACGATGGAGACGAACTCCCCCTCGCCCACCGTGGCATTGACGCCGTCGAGCGCGATGACGCCCCCGTATCCGGCTGCGATATCTCTGATCTCAAGCACGGTCGCGCCACCTCTTTCCAAGATATGCCTCGATGACTTCGGGATCCTTCACCACCTCCTGTGGTGGCCCTGCGGCCAGCAGGGCGCCGTGATCGAGCACCACGAAGCGGTCGGCCAGCCGGAGCATGGCCTGCATGGTGTGCTCGATGATGAGGATGGTGATGCCGGTGTCGGAGACCGCGCGGATCACGTGGATCATCTGGTTCACCTCGCTGGCGCCCAGCCCGGCCAGGATCTCGTCGAGGAAGAGCACCTTGGGCCTGGAAGCCAGCGCGCGGGCCAGCTCCATCAGGCGCTGCTCCATGCTGGTCAGACCCGAGGCCAGCCTGTCCTCGTGGCCCTCGAGCCCGACGAGCCGGATCGCCTCGCGCGCTTGGGCCAGCGCCTCCTCGTCGGTGGAGGTGCTTACATATGCACCTACCAGGACGTTGCGCAGGATCGACAACCGTCGGAACGGACGCGCCACCTGGAAGGTGCGGCCGATACCCTTGGCGCAGATGCCCGACGGCCTGAGGCCCACGAGGTCTTCACCCTGGAACATCACCTTGCCGGTGTCCGGCGTGACGAAGCCGTTGAGCAGGTTGAAGAGCGTCGTCTTGCCTGCGCCGTTGGGGCCGATGATGCCGATCACGGACCCCTCGGGCACGTCGAAGCTGACATCCTGTACCGCTTGGACCCCTCCGAAGGCCTTGGAGATGCCCTCCACCTTCAGAAGCACGGGGCCGGAGAGCGCGTGAGGGCGTTCGGGCAGCGGGCCCGGGTCGACCACGTCGGCGGTGCTGAGGCGGTCGTCGGCGGCATCATCGGCCTTGCCGGCGAAAACGTCGCGGAGTTTCCAGATCAGCCCCTCGGGGGCTGTCAGGATGACGATGACGATGGCGACCCCGAACACCACACCCTGGATGCCGGGCAGCACATTTCCGAGTTCCGCGTGCAGCGTTTCGCTGAGCGGGATCAGGATCGAGGCGCCAAGAACCGGACCCCAGACGGTACTGATGCCACCGAAGAGCGTCACGATCAGCGCCTGTGCCGAGGTGAGCATCCCGAAGACCGTCGGTGGCGTGACCACCAGCAGGATCACCGCGTAGAAACCGCCCACGACACCGGCAATCGCGCCGGAGGTGGCGATGGCGTAGAGCTTCCAGCGCAGGGTCTGGATGCCCGCAGCCTCGGCGGCCAGCTCGTTTTGCTTGATCGCCAGCAGCGACAGTCCGAAGCGTGAGGTCTCGATCAGCACGCCCACGATAACAGCGATGGCCAGCAGACCGAAGGCGATCAGCGCGTAGATCCGCATGTCGCCGAACTGCATGTAGGCGACGGGGTTGGCGCGCTCCATTGGCACCGCCACCTCGTTGAACCCCAGCCACTCGAAGATGTAGAGCAAGGCCAGCGGGTAGGCGAGCATGGCCAGCGCGAAGTAGTGCCCGCGCAGCCGGAACGACGGCAAGCCGATCAGGATACCTGCCGCCGCGCCGACCACCCCGGCGAGCGGGATGCCGATCCAGGGGGTGACCCCGGCGTAGACCTGCAGCAACACCACCGTATAGGCGCCGAGGCCGAAAAAGGCAGCATGGCCGAAGGAGATGAGGCCGGAGTAACCGGAGAGCGTGTTCCAGCTGATGCCCATCACCGCCCAGACGGCGACGAGGGTGAGCATGAGCTGGTAGTAGTCGTCGGGCGCGAGGAAGACGAGGGCGACGTAGACGACACCGAGGATCGCGAGGATGCCCAGCGAGCGGAAAATTCTCTGCCGACGATCCATTACACGCGCTCCACGTTACGACCGAACAGACCCTGCGGGCGCAGGAAGATGACCAGCAGGAACACGACGAAGATCGCGGTATTCTGCAACTGGATCGGAAGAATGAGCGTGCTCATCTGCTGAACGAGGCCGATGATCATGCCGCCCCAAAAGGCACCGATGATCGAACCGAAGCCCCCCAGCACCACGCCCGCGTACATCACGATCACGAACTCGAGGCCGACGTAGGGCTGGAACGGGTAGTAGAACGCCACGAGACCGCCCGCGATGGCGGTCACCCCGGTGCCGATCCCGAAGGCGATGTGGTGCGCCCGGTCGACGTTGATGCCCATGTAGACGGCCGCCTCGGCATTGTCGGCGCTGGCCTGCAGCGCCTTGCCGAGCGTCGTGCGGGTGACGAAGACGAAGAGCGCCACGGCGACGCCGACAGAGACGATGGCCCCCACGGCACGCGCCTTGTTGATGAAGACCTCGACGAAGTCGCCCGCGAGTGGGCCGATGACCCAGGCCGAGGACGACATCGGCGTGCGTATCGAGGTGGGCTCGGAGCCGAAGATGATCAGGCCGCCGTTTTGCAGGATCAGCGCGATGCCCAGCGTCAGGATGAGCTGCGCATAGTGCCCCTCGCCCTCGCTGTCGGCGGTGCGCAGGCCCGTCACGTGAACAATCAGGAACTTGTGCATGTAATAGCCGACGACAAAGAGCAGCGGCCCGGTCAGCAGTGCGCCGACGATTGGGCCGGCATAGGCTCCGAGGAAGGCCAGCGCGCCGACACCGGCGAACAGATACCAGGTGGAATACATGCCCAGCATCATCAGGTCACCCTGGGCGAAGTTGATGACGCGCATGATCCCGAAGATCATGCCAAGCCCGGTGCACATCAGCCCGTAAAGGCAGCCGACCATGAGCCCAGCGGCGAGTGCCTGCAGGAAGTTCTCGCTGAGGATCATCCAATCGCTCATGGCTGTCTCCTCCCAATCGCCGCCACCGTCCGGCGGCGCAGGTCTGGCCTTGTCATCACTTGCATCTTTCCTCCCTCTGGCGGCGCCCGTGCTCCTCCTGAGCCTGGCGCGGGCCGGTGATGCCGGCCAACGCCCGTGTCGATCACGCGCCGCTTTTCCCGATGAGGCACGAGGTTACCCACACGGGTCAATCAGCGGTCCTGTATAGCTGCTATGGCTCCCTTATCGCGCTCTCGCGCGCGTAGGCTCGCGTCGACGGCCAACTTCCGGTCGACAAAAATTACCCAATAGGATCAACACCATGCGCGAAGAGACAGCAACGCCCGTAGAAGTTGCGCACCAAGCCGACGTGATCGGGGAAGTGCCGAATTGGGATGCCGCAGCGCAGAAGCTCCACTGGATCGACATTCTGAAGCCGGCGCTGCACTGCCTGAACGTCGAAACTGGCACGGTCGAGAGTTGGACGCCGCCCGAGAAGCTCGGGTCCTACGGGCGTTGCGGCGACGGAAAGCTGATCGTCGGAGGCCGCGGCGGCATTGCCCTGTGGTCTCCCGAAACCGGGGACTTCGAGCGGCTTTCCGAGCCCGAGGCAGACCGGCCCGACAACATCCTGAATGACGGGCGCGTGGGGCCGGACGGGCGCTTCGTCATCGCTTCGATGAACAAGCGTCTCGCCGGGCCGACCGGACGTCTCTGGCAGGTGGACCCCGACGGGACCACCCGCTGCCTCCAGGACGGTGACATCGATCTGCCGAACGCGATCTGCTGGAGCCCGGACGGCGGCACGATGTATCTCGGCGACAGCCATACCAACCTGATCTTTGCCTACGACTACGACCTGGGGACCGGCGCGATCTCGAACCGTCGCCTGTTCGCCGACAGCTCCACATTGCCGGGAGATTGCGACGGGGCGAGCATCGACAGCGAGGGATACATGTGGAACGCCCGCTTTGGAGGCGGCTGCCTGATCCGCTTTGCGCCAGATGGCGCGTTGGACCGGATCGTGAAACTCCCCGTAACCCAGCCGACCCATGTGACCTTCGGCGGCGAGGGACTGCGGGTGATGTATATTACCACGGGCACCTTCCGGCTTTCGGACGAGGTGAAGTCGGCAGAGCCGATGACGGGCGGGTTGCTTGCGCTGGACGCGCCCTGTGCCGGGCTGCCTGAAACGTTGTTCGGTGGGTGACGCGAATGCTGGCTCTACCCGCCACCCGTTTCAATAGCTGCGCGGCATTCCCAGGATATGCTCGGCGATGTAGCTGAGGATCAGGTTCGTCGAGATCGGCGCCACCTGGTAGAGGCGGGTCTCGCGGAACTTGCGTTCGATGTCGAACTCTTCGGCGAAGGCGAAGCCGCCGTGGGTCTGCACGCAGGCCTCCGCCGCGGCCCAGGACGCATCGGCGGCCAGAAGCTTGGCCATGTTGGCCTCCGCCCCGCAGTCCTGCCCGGCCTCATAGAGCCGAGCTCCCTCGGCCACCATCAACTCGGCCGCCCGCATCTGGGCATAGGCCCGCGCGATGGGAAACTGGATACCCTGGTTCTTCCCGATGGGCCGCCCGAACACCTCACGGTCTCCCGCGTATTTCGCCGACCGCTCGGTGAACCACTTGGCATCCCCCACGCATTCCGCAGCAATCAGGATGCGCTCGGCGTTCATTCCCGAGAGCACGTAGCGGAAACCGTTGCCCTCCTCGCCGATAAGGTTCTCGGCGGGCACCTCCATGTTCTCGAAGAACACCTCGGTGGT
>CAYVQK010000016.1:7798-32579 GCA_964454145.1 uncultured Oceanicola sp.
CGCAGCTCGCCGCTGGCGATCCGTGGCAGGTACTTCTGCTTCTGGGTCTCGTTGCCATGCCGCAGGATCGTGCCCATCACGTACATCTGCGCGTGGCAGGCAGCACCATTACAGCCGGCTCGCTGGATTTCCTCGAGAATGGCCGCTGCCGCCGAAAGTGGAAGCCCCGCACCGCCGTATTCCTCGGGGATCAGCGCGGAGAGGTAGCCCGCTTCGGTAAGCTCGCGGACGAATTCGGTGGGGTATTCGCCGGGGCGATCCAGCTTCTGCCAATAGGCCGAAGGATAGCGCGCGCAGAGCTTGGCGACCTCCTCTCGGATTTCCGGATAGCTCTCGCCTGCGCGCTCCATGGCACCCTCCCCCGCGTCAGGCATTGAACATCCCTGCCAGCGCAGTCTTCTGCACCTTGCCCGTGGTGGTCAACGGCAGGTCGTGTTCATCGACAAAGAGGTAGCGCCGGGGCAGCTTGTAGGCGGAGAGCTTGTCCTTCAGCCGGGCAGCGACATCGGCCTCGGTCAGCCCGTCGCGCTCTGGCACGACGACGGCGGCGATCACCTCGTCCCTTACCTCATCCGGCAAGCCGATAACAAAGGCCAGGCGCACGCCCTCGAGCTCCATCAGCTGGTCTTCCACCTCCACGGGCGCCACGTTGATACCGCCGGTCTTGATCATCTCCTTGATCCTGCCGCGGAAGTAGAGATAGCCCTCTTCGTCGTGCATCCCGAGGTCTCCGGTGCGAAACCAGCCGTCCTCGGTAAAGGCCTCGCGGTTCTTGTCTTCGTCCTTGTAGTAGCCCTTGGTCACATAGCGTTTCACCTGAACCTCGCCGACCTCGCCAGCGCCGAGTGGCGCGCCGGTTTCCCGGTCGACGATGCGCTGCACCACGCCCTCGAGCGGTTTGCCGACTGACTTCAGCCGCTTGTCCTCCGGGTCGAGCTTGCCGTCGGTGACGTTGCAGTTGCCGTAGGTCTCGGTCAGCCCGTAAATGTGGCAGATCTCCGTCGCCCCGAGTTCGCGCACTCTCTGGAGCTGCTCGGGCGAGCCGGTGGCGCCGCCGGAGCGCAGGCTGGAAAGGTCACGGTTGGGACGGTCGGGGTGCTCGCTCATTGCCTGCGCCATGTTGGGCGTCCCGTAAAACAGCGTGCACTTCTCCTCCTCGATCAGCCGGATCGCTTCGCCTGCGTCGAAATGGTGCTGAAGCACCACGCAGCCGCCATGAGTGAGCAGGTTGAACAGCGCATTCTCGCATCCGAGGCCCCAGTAGAGTGAGACGGCAAGCCAGAGGCGGTCGGCCTCTGTCACATGCATTCGGTTGCCGAGGTTCCACATGTTCTCGATAAGGGCGTAATGCTGAAGCTGCACGCCCTTTGGCGTGGAGGTGGAGCCGGACGTGTAGAGCAGGTAGGTGACGTCCTGCGGATCGATCGCGGCGGCGGCGGCATCGATCTCGGCATCCGGAACATCTGCTCCGCGGCTGAAGACCTCCGCGTAGGGAATGCTATCCTTGTAACCGGTGTCGCCGAAGTGGATGAGCGTCTTTAACTTGGGCAGGTTTTCCGCGTGGGGCTCCAGCTCGCCCAGCATCTCGATGTAGTCGTACTTCAGGAAGCTGCCCGCGAAGACCAGAGCATCGGCGTCCGAGTGCTTCAGGATGTAGCCGAGTTCACGGGCCGTGACCCAGGTGTTCACCGCCACCATGGTGCCCCCGAGCGAGCAGATCGCGAGATCCGCGATGATCCACTCGGGGCGGTTGCCCATCAGGATCGCGACCCGGCTGCCCCGGCCCAGCCCCATGGACTGCAGCCCTTTGGCGAAGGCGCGGACCTTCTGCTGCAACTCGGCATAGGTGTAGCGTTGTTCGCCGCCCACTACAGCCTCGTGGTCGCCGAAATTGCGCGCCTGCTCTGCGAGCAGCGCCGGGATCGTCCTGGCTTCAGGCATGGGCATGGCGGGTGATCTCCTGTTCGATTCCATAGAAGCGGGCCGCGTTCAGGCCCATGATCGCCTCGGCCTCTTCCGCGCTGAAGCGGTAGCCGTAGCGCGCGCCATTGTCCGGCAGGTCGCGGATGAAGTCGGCCCAGCCCTTCAGGTGTGACCGTTCTCCGGTAAAGCGTTTGCCCGAGGCCTGGTCGGAGGCGAAAAGCAGCCGCTCCGCACCGACGATGCCGCGCCATGTGGCAAGGCGCGCCACCATTTCGGCCTCATTGCCATGCAGCGTCTCATTCCAGTTCGAGATGTCGAGCACGCAGTTCGGGAGGTCGGCGACCACCTCTGCCGCAACCTGCCACCAATGCGGAAAGCCCGCGTGGCAAAGGATGATCTTGAGCTCTGGCAATTCACGCGCCAGCCGGGCGACGTGGACAGGGTGTACCGGGTTGCTCTCACTCAGGTCGCGACCGGCGAAATCCGTCCAGACACCGGCGCGGGTGTGGATCTGCACCGGCACGCCCTCATCGGCGGCGAGCTTCAGCATCGGACGGATGCTCTCGTCGGCGGCGGAGAAGCCATCCGGGGTGATTTCGCCGATGCCGCGGAGACCATGCTGGCGCAGGGCCATGCGGGTGAGGTCGAGGTGATGCGGTCGGGCGGCGTCGACGGAGACGTTGCAGAAGAGCCGGCCTTTGTGGCGGCGCTGAAGCTCGGCGTAGTACTCGATCTGGGCTTCCAGCGGCGTTTCCGGCTCTTCACCGAACACGGGCTGGCCCACGTCGATCATCATGATGATCGAGGCGTCGATGCCTGCGCGGTCCATGTTGGCGATGAAATCGTCGCCATCGGGGTCGACGATGCCGGAGAGCAGCTTGGGCATGATCATCTCGGGGCGACGGCTGGCGTCCTTCGCGGCCCAGCCTTCGGCAGCGGCGGCGAAGAAGGCCGGCGGCACGAAGCCCTCGCCCCAGATGTGCGCGTGTGAATCGATCGTCAGCACTGGCTATCTCCTCCTCCGTTGGTCCCAACCTCGGCCAGACGGGGGCCGGCCTGCAAGGCGGTGGCGAGCGATACCAGCTATGCGACAGGGAGAGAAAAGGGAGAAAAAGAGCACGATGCCAAGGCGTTGCCTTGGCATCGCGGAGCGACCCGGCGGGCCGGGTCAGTTGGAGGCGACGAGCTTCATGCCGCTGCCGGGGGATTTCTCGGGCGCCCAGGTGCCGCTGGAGACCAACTCCTTCACCAGGTCGGTCACGACCTTCGTCAGGGTGCGTGTGACCTGCGTCATCGGGCGCTGCGTGGAGGTGGCGAGCACAAGTTGCCGGGTGATCTTGGGTTCGGTGATCTCCGCCACGGCGATCTTGCCCTCGCGGACCTGCTTGCGAACCGAGGCATAGGGCAGGATGTTGTAGCCCTGCCCTTCCTCGACGAGCTGGAGCGCGGAGGCGAAGCTGTCGATCTCGCAGCTCACGTCGGGCTCCACCCCGGCCTTGGCGAACTGCGCATCGACCAACCTGCGGAGGCCGTGCGGGCTCGAGGGCAGCACCATCGGCAGGCCGGTCAGCTCCTGGATGGTGACGGGCCGGCCCAGCCGGGCCTCGGGCGCATCGGGCGGGCAGATCAGGTAGAGCTCTTCCTCGATCAGCGGCTGGGTAACCAGGGTGGACGTGCGCGGCGCGTCGTAGAGGATCGCCACGTCCACCCGGCCGGTGGAGAGCCACTCCAGAACGTGGCCGCTGTAGCCCTCCTGCAGTTTGAGCTGCACGTTGGGGAAGGCTTCGCGGATGCGCTTTACCAGCGGCAGAGCGAGGATCACGCTTGCGGTGGGTGGCAGGCCCAGCACCAGGCGACCGCCGGGAGAGGCGCGCATCGCCTCGATCTCGCCCGAGATCGCCCCCGCGGTGTTTAGGATGCTGCGGGCGTGCTCCCGGAGCATCTCGCCTACCTCGGTTTCAACCACGCCGCGGCCGTTGCGGTAGAACAGCTCGGTTCCCAGTTCCTCCTCCAGCGTGCGCACGTGGCGGGAGAGCACCGGCTGCGCCACCGAAAGCCGCACCGCGGCCTTCGAGAAGGAGCCAAGCTCCGCGACCGCCAGAAAGTACTCCAGCTGTCTGATTTCCATCGATTTTCCTCCCATACGGGCCGCCACGCCTCCAGGCCGGTCCCCTCCGGCCTCCCCCTCAGCGGCTAGGCGGCAAATCCAGTCTTACTCCCCAGCCTTCCATGCCTTGGGCGGCGGGGTATCTTTCGAACACCTCCGGGTCGTGGCCCGGGACGATGTGCTGCATCGAGGGCGCAAGATTCCGTATCGTCCGGTAGCCCTCGAGCAGATCCGTCAAATTCTCGAACACGGTGAACGCGCGGTTCTTCTCGATGTGCTCGTAGTAATGCGCCGCATCCGACGCGAGCACGACCGGGCCCCGGGCGGTGTTCACCCGCACACACTGCAACCCTTTGGAATGGCCGCCTATTCTGTGGACAGTTATGCCGGGAGCCACCTGGGATACCCCGTCATGGAATTCGACCTGCCCAGCGAAGAGCTTGCGCACCATCGTCACGACATCCTCCTCCTCGAAGGGATGCCTGAGCAGATCGTGGCACATGCACTTGCCTGTTACAAATGCCATTTCCTGTTCCTGGAGATGAAATTTTGCATGGCGGAACAGGTCGTTGTTGCCAGCGTGGTCGTAGTGCATGTGGGTGACGATCACGTTCTCGACGGCGTCGGGCGTGATCCCCATCAGCTTGAGGCCCTCGGGCACCGGCTTCAGCATTGTGCGCCCCCGCGCACGGCCGCTTGCCTCGCTGAATCCGGTGTCGACCACGTAGGTGCGGGCCGCGTTGCGGATGACCCAGAAGAAATACTCGATCGGCATCGGCGTGTCGTGCGGGTCGCCGAGGTAGAAATTCTCCGGCCGGTTCCTGTCAGACCTGCCGTAGCGGATCATTGTGATCTCGTACTGGTCATCCGCTGCCATGTCGAAGCCTCCCTATTTCTCCGATTTCGCAAGTTCGATCCCGGCCCACTTCTCCGGCATCTGCACGACCTGAGTGAAATCGCTGTCGGGCCCCAGCTCATTGTTGGTGAGCTGCCAGACCTGTTTGACCGCGTTGGCGATGATCATCTGCACGCCGATCTCTTCGGCCTCGGCCATGCAGAGGCGCAGGTCCTTGTACATCAGTCCGGTGGCGAAGCCGTAATCGAAGGTGCGGGGCAGGATCGCGCCGGGAAACTTGTCCTGGCTGGCACTGTTGCGGCCTGAGCCCACGTTGATGACGTCGATGGCGATCTTCGGATCGATGCCCGCCTTGGCCGCCATCACCACCGCTTCTGAGGTTGCCGCCATGGCGGTGGCCGAAAGCAGGTTGTTGGTGAGCTTCATCGTCTGACCAAGCCCGGCCTTCTCGCCGATGTAGAACAGCTTGCCGATCTGGGCCAGCATATCCTCCACTTCGGCGTAGTGCTCTTTCGGGCCTGACACCATGACTGCAAGCGTGCCCTTGGCCGCGCCTTGCTTGCCGCCCGACACAGGCGAGTCGAGGTGGGCGATGCCCTTGGCCTTCAGTGCCTCGGCCACGCGCACCGAGGTCGTGGCGCCGGTGGTGGAGAGGTCGATGACCCGCTTCACCTTCGCGCCTTCGATCAACCCGCCTTCGCCGGTGATCACCTTCTCCACGATCGGCGGCGTGGGCAGCGAGACGAAGACCGTCTCGACCGCGTCGGCCACGGCCTTTGCACTTTCAGCCGCCTTGCAGCCCTGATCCACGAGTCCCTGCATCGCCTCGGCGCGCGCGTCGAAGACCGTCAGCGCGTAGCCTGCGTCGATCAGCCGTTGGGCCATGGGCACGCCCATGTTGCCGAGGCCGACGAATCCGATTTCCTTGCTCATCTGATCCGCTCCTGCTCAGGCCTTGCCGTCGATCTCGTCGAAGACGCCTCGGGCGATACGGAAGCTGTCGACCGCCGCCGGAACGCCGCAGTAGATCGCCACCTGCAGGAACACCTCGCAGATCTCCTCGCGGGAGAGGCCGTTGTTGAGCGCGCCCTGCACATGCACCTTGATCTCATGGGGCCGGTTCAGCGCCGAGAGCATGGCGAGGTTGAGGAAGCTGCGGGTCTTGCGGTCGAGGCCCGAGCGGCCCCAGACGCGACCCCAGCAGTACTCCGTCACGAGTTCCTGCATCGGCATGTTGAAATCGTCTGCGGAGTTGATCGACTTCTCGACATACTCCTTGCCGAGTACGGCCGAGCGGATCTCGAGGCCGAGATCGAAGAGTTCCTTGTTGGTTTTCGGATCGCTCATGTTGGGTGTCCTCCCTCGTGTGTCTGTTCGTTCTGATGCTAGACCCGATGCGCAGCGGGGGTCAGTGAGCGGCGCTGCATATCAGGTATCCCTTTGGCCTTTCGCGTGGCCGGCTCAGGCCCGCGCGAGGATGCGGCGGGCCTGTTCGACAAGGGGTTTGTCGATCATCTGACCATCCACCGCGACGGCGCCATCACTCTCGGCCCCCGCCACGACGCGCCGGGCCCAGTCGACCTCTTCGGCGCTCGCGCGGAAGGCCGCCTGGATCGGGGCGATCTGCGCCGGATGGATGGCGAGCTTGCCCCCGAAGCCCAGGGCGCGGGCACGCGCCGCCTCATCGCCCAGAAGCTCGAGGTTGCGGAACTCCGCCGTGACGCCGTCGATCGGCGGGACCTTTCCGGCCAGGCGACTTTCGAAAACCAGCGCCGACCGGGCGGCCAGAAGCGGCTCCCAGGAAGAGGCGCACCCGAGGTCGAGCGCGTAATCGATGGAGCCGAAGGCGAGGCCGGGGACCGAAGCAAGCGCGAGAAGCGTCGCCACATCCTTCAGGCCCCGCGCCGTTTCGACCAGCGGTAGCACCGCGACCGGCCCGAGGGCCTGGGCGATGCGGGCCACGTCATCCGCGCGTTCGGCCTTGGGCAGGACGATGCCGGTAACAGCCTTGGCGCGCGCGGCGAGAGCCGCAAGGTCAGCCTCGAACCACTCGGTATCCGAACCGTTCACGCGCACCCAGAGGGGCACCTGCCCGGCATCGGCTTCGGCCGCCGCGGCCCGCGCCTCGCCTTTCTTCGCCGCATCGACCGCGTCTTCGAGGTCGACGATCACCGCATCCGCGCCGCTCGCCGCCGCCTTCGCCACCCGCTCGGGCCGGTCCCCCGGTACGAAGAGCGGCGCCACTGGCATCGTCGCAGTCATCGCATCACGAAGGGGTTGGAGGCGGAGGTTTCGGTGGCGATCCAGACCGACTTGGTCTGCAGGAACTCGTAGACCGAATCCATCCCGCTTTCGCGCCCGATGCCGCTGCGCTTTGTCCCGCCGAAGGGCGAGGTGTAGCTCACGGCGCGGTAGGTATTGACCCAGACCGTGCCGACATCGAGCTTGTCCGACATCCGCAGCGCCCGCCCGATGTCGGAAGTCCAGACCCCGGCAGCGAGTCCGAAGTCCACGTCATTGGCGATCTTCACGGCCTCCGCCTCATCCTCGAACGGGATGATCGACAGGATCGGCCCGAAGACCTCCTCCTGCGCGATCCGCATGTCGTTGCGAACGTCGGTGAAGATTGTGGGCTTCACGAAGAGATTGCCGGTTGCCCCTTCCACCTGCGCAGGTTCGCCGCCGAGGATGCAGCGCGCGCCCTCACCCTTGGCGATGTCGATATAGTCGAGCACCTTCTTGTACTGCGGCGGCGTGGTGATAGGGCCGACGTGAGTGTCACCGTCCATCGGGTTGCCCATCTTCGCACTGCCTGCGACCTCCAGCAGCCGCTCCTGGAACGTCTCCATGATGGAGCGCTGCAACAGCAGCCGCGAGCCAGCGATGCAGGTCTGGCCAGTCGCCGCGAAGATGCCCGAGATCGCGCCCATCACGGCGGCCTCCAGGTCGGCATCCTCGAAAACGATGTTCGGGCTCTTTCCACCCAGCTCCAGCGAGACGTGCTTGAGCCCGCGTGCCGCCGTCTCGTAGATCTTCTGGCCGGTCAAGTCGGAGCCGGTAAATGCCACCTTCTCGATGCCCGGATGCTCAACAAGCGCGGCGCCCACGTCTGCGCCGAAGCCTGTGACCACGTTCACCACCCCGTCCGGAAAGCCTGCCTGCTTGAAGAGGCGGATGAATTCGAGCGTCGAGGCCGAGGTAAACTCGGAGGGCTTGATGACGGCGGTGCAGCCTGCCGCCAGAGCGGGCGCCAGCTTCCATGCCAGCAGCAACAGCGGCGAGTTCCACGGGGTGATCATGGCGACCACGCCCACCGGGACGCGCTTGGTGAAGTTGAAGATGTTGGCCTTGTCGGTGGGGATCACCGCGCCCTGGATCTTGTCGGAGAGCCCGCCGAAATAGCGATACCATTCGGCGATGTAGCGCGTCTGCCCGCCCATCTCGGCCAGAAGTTTGCCGTTGTCGCGCACCTCGGTCTCGCCCAGAGCAGGGGCGTGCTCCTCGATCAGGTCCGCAAGTTTCATCATGCAGCGCCCCCGGGCCGAGGCCGTCATGCCGCCCCAGTCGCCGTCGAGCGCCCCGCGGGCAGCCTTCACCGCGGCATCCACATCGGCGGCGCTGCCATGGGCGATCTTCGCCCAGACCTCGCCGGTAAAGGGGTTCTCGGTGTCGAAGGTCTTGCCGCCCTCGGCGGGCCGGTCCTGCCCGGCGACGTACATGTCGTAGGTTTTCATCTCTCGGTCTCCCTTTTTGCGGGGCGGGCAAACTCGGCCCGGATCGCATCTCCCTGTTCATCGAGCGCCGGCACCTTGGCCTCGCCCGCCAGCGCGCCGCGCAATGGCAGCGCGGCCAGCGGCACGCCGACGCCGCTTGCCAGCCCTGCCAGGCGTTCCGTCAGCTGCGAGTGATCCAGCACCTTGTCGAGCTCGTTGAGACTGGCGTTGGCGATGCCGCAGGCGGTGAGCTTGTCGAGCAGCGGTTCACGAGCCCAGACCGTGAAAGCCTCGGTGATGATCGCGTGCAGCGCCTCGCGGTTAGCGCAGCGGTCGGCATTGGTGGCAAAGCGGGGATCGTCGGCAAGGTCGGGCTGGTTCAGCACCAGTTCACAGAAGCCCCGCCACTCGCGTTGGGCCTGAACCGCCAGCAGGATCACCCCGCCGTCGCCCACCTCATAGGCGCCATAGGGGCAGAGGTTGGCATGGTCCACACCGAGACGCTTCGGCGGCGCTCCGGTGGTACGCTGCACGATCAGCGGCACATTCATCCAGTCGGCCAGCACATCGAACATCGAGATCGACAGGTCGCAGCCCTCGCCGGTCCGGGCGCGCAGAAGCAGCGCCCGCAGAATGGCCGAATACGCAGTCAGGCCCGTGGCGATGTCGCAGATGGACACACCGACACGCGCCGAGGAGTCCGGCGTGCCCGTCACCGCCAACAGGCCCGTTTCTGCCTGCATGAGCATGTCGTAGGCCTTTGCCTTCTCCTTTGGTCCGAAGCGCCCGTATCCGGTTATCTCACAGGTAATGAGGCGCGGGTTTCTCTTGCGCAGTTCGGAGCCCGAAAGCCCCTGACGCTCCAGTGCGCCGGGTGCGAGGTTTTGCAGGAACACGTCCGCCCTCTCCAGCATCGCGTCCAGCACTGCCCGGCCCTCGGCGCTCTTGATGTCGAGCACCACGCTTTCCTTGCCGGCGTTCAGCCAGACGAAATAGGCACTCTCCCCCCCGGCCAGCGCGTCGTAGGAGCGGGCAAAATCACCGCCCTCGCGTTCCACCTTGATGACCCGCGCGCCAGAATCGGCCAGCAGCAATCCGCAGTATGGCGCGGCCACCGCCTGTTCCATGGAAACGACGGTGATGCCCTCCAGCTCCTGCCCGAGCGCCACCATCAGTTTTGCCCCGAAAGCAGGCCGCGGGCGATGATCTGTGCCTGGATCTCGGCGGCTCCCTCGAAGATGTTGAGGATCCGAGCGTCGCAGAACACCCGGCTGATCGGGGTTTCCAACGCGTAACCGAGGCCACCGTGAATCTGCAGGCCGCAATCGGCGGCACTCCAGGCCACGCGGGCGGCAAGCAGCTTGGCCATGCCCGCCTCGATATCGCAGCGGCGTTTCTTGTCCTTTTCTCGCGCGGCGTAATAGGTCAGCTCGCGGGCGAAGATTGTCTCGGCCACGGTTACGGCGATCTTGTCGGAGACGCGCGGAAAACCGAGGATCGGACGACCGAACTGCTTGCGGTCCATAGCGTATTGCAGCGCCAGTTCGTTGGCGTTGCGGGCCACCCCGATGGCGCGCGCTGCCGTCTGGATGCGGGCCCCTTCGAAGGTTGCCATGAGCTGGCGGAAGCCTTCGCCCTCGATGCCGCCGAGGAGGCCGCCGCATTTCATCTCGAAGCCGTCGAACGAAAGGTCGTATTCGCGCATTCCCCGGTAGCCCAGCACTTCGATATCGCTGCCGGTGATGCCCGCGTCGGGGAAGGGCTGCGCCTCGGTTCCCCTGGTCTTGTCGACCAGGAACATCGAAAGCCCGCCATGCCCCGGGTTCTCCGGGTCGGTGCGCGCCAGCACCGTCATCAGGTCGGAGCGGGCGGCATGGGTGATCCAGGTCTTCTTGCCATCGAGCCGCCAGCCATCGGGCGTGCGGCTGGCCTTGGTCGTCAGGTGGGCAAGGTCGGAGCCGGTATCGGGCTCGGTGAAAACCGCAGCAGGCAGGATACGCCCGGCGGCGATCCGGGCGAGGTACTTCTCCTTCTGCTCGTCCGTGCCGGAGGTGGCGATCAGTTCACCGGCGATTTCCGAGCGCGTACCGAGCGATCCCGCCGCGACCCAGCCGCGCGAGAGCTCTTCGGTCACGACGCACATCGTCAGCTTGCCCATGCCGAGGCCGCCGTAGCCTTCCGGCAAGCAGATGCCAAAGACGCCGAGGTCCGACAGCTGGTCTACGATATCCATCGGGATCAGGTTGTCGGACAGGTGCCAGCGCATCGCGCCGGGTGCGATCTTGGCATCGGCGAACCGGCGGAACTGGTCTCGGATCATATCGAGCGCGGCGTCCTCGAGCGAGTCGGCGATCGCGCCCCCGCCCGCGAGATGCGCCACCAGTGCGGCGCGCGTCTCCCGCCCGTCCGCCTCGTTCTCGATGAAGGGTGCAGCGGCGGAGAGCAATTCGGCAGCGGCCGACTGAGTGCCGAAAAGCGTCGGGCGAACGATCTCGGCCTGGCTCATCGGCACACCGTAGGCGAGCTGCTGCAGGTATTCCCGCAGCCCCACCCTCAGCACGAGGGTTTCCGCCTCACCCAACCGGCCATCAGCCTTGAGACGCCGAGCCCAGGCCACCGCACTCCCGATGGCGCGCGCAGTCGTTTCGACCCAGGCCATACCGTGCAGGCAACGCTGCATGTCGCGGGCCAACGAAGACGATACACGGCCCTCTTTCGTAACACGGTCAGCCACGACGCGGCGCACTTCGCCCGCGTAGCGCTCTGCCGCCGCTTGTGCCGTTGCCGCCTGCTTCAGAAGCCCCGAGGCCTCCGAGCGTGCACCTTTCTCCACCAGTTCCAGTGTCATTGCGCCATTGCCTCCTGCTTGCGCGGCCCTGCCACGATGCCCCGATCATGGAGCTTGCCGAGTTCTCCGTCCGACAAGCCCAGGAGGCGTGCCAGCACATCGTCGGTGTCCGCACCCAATGCGCGCGCCGCCGGGGCATTTCCGCCGGGCCCGTGGGCCAGCGACACCGGCGAGCGCGGCGTCAGGTAGCTCTGGCCGGACGCATGTTCGACCCGGTCGAAAAGCCCGTCGCCCTCCGAGAAGAGGCCCGCGTCATGGGTCGCCTCCTCCAGCGTCTGATAGGGGGCCCAGCAAAGCCCGGTGCCTTCCGCGCGAGCGCGGAACTCGCGCATCGACAGACGCGACAGCGCACGGGCGATGATCGGGTTCAGCCGGTCACGGTGGCGGAAGCGCAGGCCCTCGTCGCCAGCGAGTGACTTGCCGATCTCGGCCTCCAGGTGCGCAATCTCCGGGCCGAGGCCCAGTACCCGCACAAGATCTGTCCACTGACGGCGGGTCAGCGCAACGAGCATGATGCGGGTGCCGTCACGAAGGGCGAAATCGCGGCCCAACGCGCCGAAGATATCATTGCCGAGCCGCGGCCGATCGGCCCCCGATAGCATCACCTCGGCAAGCTGGCCCAGGTTGCCCAGTGTTGCGCGGGCCACGTCACCCAGTGGCACACGCAGCTCCGCGCCCTCTCCGGTGCGGCTGCGGGCGCGTTCTGCCGCAATGATGGCAATCGCGGCATACAGTCCGGTCGCCACATCCCAGGCGGGCATGACGTGATTTACCGGCCCGTCTTCATCCGGCGCGCCCGTCATCATCGGGTAGCCAAGCGCGGAGTTCACCGTGTAGTCGACCGCGTTGCGCCCGTCGCGCCAGCCCATGACACGAGCCGAGATCAGGTCGGGTCGTCTGGCGGCAAGCGTCTCGTGAGAAAGAAAGCCCTGCGCGGGGAAGTTTGTGACGAAGAGCCCCGCCCCCTCGCCCGGCGCCGTAACCAGCGCCTGTGCCAGCTCCCGACCCTCTGGCGAGCGCAGATCGAGCGCGACCGACTTCTTGCCCTTGTTCAGACCTTCCCAGTAGAGGCTGCGCCCCTCCTCGCCGCCAGCACGTGGCCAGCGAGTGTAATCCGGCCCGCCGCCGATGGTGTCGAAGCGGATCACTTCCGCACCCATTTGCATCAGCGTCAGCCCCGCCAGCGGCGCGGCGACAAAGGCAGAGCCTTCGACAACCCTGAGCCCCTTCAGGAATCCGTGCATCCATTCCTCCCTGCGCCCCGCCTCCTCGCGGTGCGCCTGCTTCAATACGACTTTCGCATCATACTCACTGGCGAAAGCCGTTCCGGCGAGGGGGCAGCGCATGAAAGCTGTTATGCACCGCCGGGGTATCGACTCCGGGGCCCTGCATCCCGAACCTTAGGCCAAGGCAGGGCCGGCTGTCGCCACGGGGCGGATGCCGCAGCCATGCCGGATGAGGAGGACTCAATGACACATCTGAATGCCCGCCTTGGCGGACTGGCTCTTGCTGCCGTCGCCACACTTGGACTGACGACCGCCGCCACCGCGGCCGAGAACGAATGGAGCTATTTCTCCGTCTCGCCGCCGATGCACCCCTACTCGGAAATCCTGAACAAGCACTTCGACGCGATCGAGGAACGCTCGAACGGCGAGCTGGCCATCGAACTCGTCTACTTCGGCGAAACACCCTACAAGGGCGCCGAGGCCGAGAAGCTGATGCGCGACGGGCTGGTAGAGATGACAGAGTGGCTGCTGGGCTACTCCACGTCGACCTACCCGATGCTCTCCGGCCCGATGCTGCCCTTCCTGCCCGAGGCCAAGATGGAGCCGGGCCCGCACGTCACCGCGTCGGACGCCTCCTGGGCCTCCGAACCGATCGCCTCCTATCTCGGCGGCATCCTCGAAGATCACAACGCCCGCCGGCTCTCGCGTTTCTACTGGGCGCCGCAGAACCACTGGCTGTCGTCCGAGGTCAAGACACCGGAAGACTTCAAGGGTCTGAAGATCCGTGAATATTCTGCCGACGGTATCGACTTCACCAACGCCATCGGCGCCACTCCCGTGTCGATGACCGCGCCCGATGTCTACTCCGCTCTCCAGCGCGGCGCGCTCGACGGTGTGGTGACGGCCTCCACCTCGATGACCGGCCTGAAATGGGGCGAGGTGCTCGACAGTGCCTACATCACCAACTTCAAGCTCTCGATCTCGCTCATTCTCGTCGCCGAAGACGCCTATGCCGAGTTGACGCCCGAAACCCAGGCAATCCTCGACGAGGAGATGGCCGCCGCGGGTGACGAAATCGTGGCCTTCATGGTCGAAGGCGAGGAAAAACTGCACCGCCAGCTGGAGAGCGACTACGGCTTCACCATCAACTATGCCACGCCCGAAGACTACACGGCGCTTCGCAAGATCGCTGAAGAGAAAGTTTGGCCCAACTGGGTCGACAGCGTCGGTGCTGAAACCGGCCAGCCTATTCTCGATGGCGTGCTGAAGGCTCTTTCCGACGCGGCCGGCGACGCGAGCTGACCGAATGAAGCTCCCCGACCTCGCGCTGTTCGACCGGGCCCTTTACTCCCTGGCCTGTGTCGCGGGCGGCCTGATCCTTGTGCTGCAACTGGCGGAAATCCTCCTGCGCGCACTTGGCTCCAGCTTGCCGTTCGTCTCGGAAACCACCGGCTTCCTCATGGCGGCCGTCACCTTCCTTGCGCTGCCCGAGGTCACCCGGCGGCATGAGCACCTTACCGCGGATTTCTTCCTCGCGCTCATGCCGCCGCGGCTTCGTACCTTCATCGAGGGCGTGCTCTCCCCGCTCGCCTTCGCCCTCTATGCCTGCGGGCTGATCTGGCTGATGTGGATGCTGGCCGAAGGCTCCTGGACGGACGGCGTCCGTTCCGAGGGCATCACCCGCACGCCGCTCTGGATTCCGCAGGGGCTGATCTTGCTGGGGCTCGCCACGGTTCTGATGCGGCTGGTAATCCAGCTTCTCGCCGCTCTCTCCGGCCGCACTCGCGAGGATGACATCGCATGAGCGCCCTCCTCGGCATTTTCGGCACCCTCGTGGTGCTGCTCTTCGTGGGCCTGCCGATCTCGGCCTCGCTCGGCCTGACCGGGCTCGGCTGGATCATCTGGGACAACCCCCGCCTGCTGCGCGGTGCAGCCTATGCAATCTGGAACAACGCCAACTCGCAGACGCTGGTGGCCGTGCCGATGTTTCTGCTGATGGGCGAGATCGTGCAGCGCTCAAACGTGGCCGTGCGCTTCTACCGTGCCATGACCCTGTGGGTCAGCTGGCTGCCGGGCGGCCTGCTGCATTCTAACATCGGGGCTTCCGCAGTGTTCTCGGCCATCTCCGGCTCGTCGGTGGCGACAGCCGCCACCATCTCCACCGCCGCCATCCCCGACTTGCTGAAGCTCGGCTACCGCCGGTCACTGATCGCGGGCACGCTGACAGCGGGCGGCACGCTGGGCATCCTCATTCCGCCTTCGATCCCGATGATCATCTACGGTGCGATCACCGAAACCTCGGTGGGGGCACTCTTTCTCGGCGCCGTGGTGCCCGGCCTCGTCATCACCGGGCTCTTCACCCTCTACGTCATGCTGCGCTCTTCCTCTGCCGCCGAACGCGCCGAAGCCTCGGGCATCGCGCAGGCCGCCGGATGGGGCGAGCGCTTCCGGTCGCTGGCCGACATCCTGCCGGTTGCGGCGCTGATCCTCGTCATCATCCTCGGCATCTACCGCGGCTGGGCCACACCCAATGAGGTGGCCTCACTCGGGGTGGCGGGCGCCATCGTGATCGGCTGGGCCTTTGGCGACTTCAGGCCCTCGGTCTTCATCGCAGCCCTCGGTTCGACCGTGCGCTTCACCGCGATGCTCACCTTCGTGATCCTCTCGGCGCATGTGTTTTCCTTCGCGCTCTTCTCCTTCGGCGCCACCCGCGCCGCCGTGGGGCTGATCGCGGAGTTCGACCTGCCGGCCTGGGGCGTGCTCATGGCGATCGTCGGGCTCTGCCTCTTCCTGGGCATGTTCATCGACGCCATCTCCATGATGGTGCTGATCCTGGGCGTCGTCTTCCCGATCATCGTCGATGTAGGCTACGACCCCGTTTGGTTCGGCGTGATCCTCGTGCTTCTGCTCGAGATCGGTCTTATCACGCCGCCCGTGGGGCTCAATCTCTACACCGTTCGTGGCATCATGCCCGGCGCCACGCTGGCCGAGGTCAGCCGGGCGGCCCTGCCCTTCGTCGCGATCCTCCTCCTGGGGATCGTCATCTTCACCATCTTTCCGGAGATCGTCCTATGGTTGCCGCAGAACGCGCAGTGAGCGCAGAGATGCCCGCCACCCAACGCCTTGCCCATGCCGTCGCCGGCCTCGCGGAGATCCCGCAGGAGGTGCGCGACAAGGCGCGCGGGTCGCTGGCCGATTTCATCGGATGCACACTCGAGGCCGCCGACCTGCCCTGGAGCCAGACAGCGCTGGCCTACGCCCGCCTGCAACCGCTCGGCCCCTGTGGTGTTATTGGCACCCAACTGCGGCTCTCCGCCGGGGAGGCCGCCTTCGTAAACGGCACGCTGGGCCACGGGCTGGTGCGTGAAGACATGCATGTCGCCTCCTGCTCGCACCTCGGCGTCGTGGTCTGGCCCGCGTTGCTGGCGCTGGCCGAACAGGAAGGCGAAAGCGGCAGTGACCTGCTGCTCGCGGCTGTCGCCGGCTACGAGGCAGGCGCCGCCGTCGGCCGCGCGCTCTTCGACGCCGACCTGGCCGCAAGGATCCGACCCACAGGCACCGTGGGCGCCATCGCCGCCGCCGCGGCCGGTGCGCGTTTCCTCGGGCTCTCCGAAGAAAAGACACTCGCGGCGATTTCACTCGGCGCCAACATGGCAGCCGGTGTGAACGAATGGCCCTGGGCAGGCGGAACCGAGATGGTCTTCCACGCTGGCACCGCCGCCCGTGCGGGGGTCACTGCCGTGCTGCTGGCCCGCGAAGGCGCAACGCCCTCCCCCTCCGCGCTCGAAGGGCGGGCCGGGCTGTTCGCGGCCTACGGACGACGCGAGAAGGCCGAACAGATCGCCCCCTTCAACGGCGGCCGCTTCGAGATCATGGAGGTCTACTGGAAGCCCGCGCCCGCCTGCAACTACGTGCAGACGCCCTGCCAGGCAGCACTTGCCCTGGCCCGTGAGGGGGTAAAGGCGGCTGATGTCGAGGCGATCCGGATAGAGAGCTTTCCCCACGCGGTGGAATATCCGGGCTGCGACTATGAGGGCCCCTTCGAGGGGGTACTCGAGGCCAAGATGAGCCTGCAATACTCCGTCGCCGCCGTGTTGCTGACCGGCGAGGTGGCAGAGGCAAACTACCGCCTCCAGAGCCACCCCGAGATCGCGAGGCTGGCGAAGGCGACCACCCTCACGCTCGATGACAGCTTCATCGCAGCCTATCCTGCAAAGCAGGGCGCCCGCGTGGTGGCCAAGATGAAGGACGGAAGCGAACATGCGGCCGCGCTCGACAATGTCGTGTCGGTCGATCTCGACGGTGTCCTCTCCCGCCTCGACGGAATCGTGACACATACGCTCGGGGCCCAGGCTGCGGGCGACGTGAAGACCGCGCTCGGTGGCCTTTCCCAGCTGGGGGCGGTGGCGACGCTCATTGCCGCCACGGTGCCCGCATGACTGGCTCGAAAAAGGCGCTGGAGGGGCTCACCGTAATCGAGCTCTCCCGGCTGCTGCCCGGCGGGCTCGCCACACAGATGCTGGGCGACCTCGGTGCCGACATCATCAAGATCGAGCAGCCAGGCATCGGCGACCCGATGCGCGCCTTCCCCCCGATGGGCAAGGGTGACAGCGGCACCTTCCTGATCGGCAACCGCAACAAGCGGTCGATCACGCTCAACCTGAAAGAGGAAGCCGGCAAGGATGTGGTCCGGAAGCTGGCCGAGAAGGCCGATGTGGTGATCGAGGGGTTCCGCCCCGGCGTCGCCGCGCGGCTCGGGTTGGGTTGGGACGACCTGAAGGCGGTGAACCCGCGCCTCGTCTACTGCGCGATCTCCGGCTATGGGCAGGACGGCCCCTACCGCGACATCCCCGGCCACGACATGAACTATCTCGGCATCACCGGCCTGATGCAGCTGATGTCCCGCCCCGACAGCGGCCCCTTCGTGCCCGGCCCTCTCTGGGCCGATATCGCGGGCGGCACGATGATGGCCGTCTATGGCGTGCTGGCGGCTCTGATGGCGCGCGCCAGGCATGGCGAGGGGCAGTTCGTCGACGTGTCGATGACGGATGGCTCGATGCACTATATGCACAGCCACGCCTCCGAATGGCTGATGTTCGGCCACGAGCCCAAGGGCGGCGAACAGCGGGTGGCGGGCGGCTCCGCGCCCTACAACATCTATTGCTGCGCCGATGGGCGCTACATCACGCTCGGCGTCATCGAAGACCACTTCTGGGCCCGCCTCCGCGCACTGCCCGGGCTGGAGACCCTGCCGGAAGAGCCTTTTCCAACTCCCGAGGAGACCGGCCGCGCCAAGGGCCTGCTGGCGGCAACCTTCGCGACCCGGCCACGCGACGAATGGGTGGAGCTGCTCTGGGCGGCCGACATTCCTGCTGGTCCAGTGAACAGCTTCGAGGAAGCCTTCTCCGATCCGCAGATGGTTCACCGCGAAATGATCCTGCACTGCGACCATCCGGTAGAAGGACGGCTGCCGCAGATCGGCTTTCCGGTGAAGTTCTCGGCCACGCCGGGCGCCATCGACCGCCCGCCGCCAACTCTCGGCGAGCATACCGACGAGATCCTGGACGAGCTGGGTTACGATGCTGCAGCGCGCGCCGAACTGGCGAAATCCGGCGTCACCTAGGATGGGCGGTCTGCCCACCCTTCTTTACGCATAGCGCCCTTCCGCCACCATCTTGATCGCGCCGGCCTCACCGCGGGCCACCACGCGGAAGGTGTCGCCCTCTACCTTGCCCAACACCTCGAAGCGCTCCGGCAGGAACAGGGGGCTGCGCGCTGTCACCGTCACCTCGGTCACCTGCCGTCCCTGCACCTCACGCTCCAGCCATTCCATCAGCCAGGTGCCCGTCAGCGGCCCGTGGGTCACGAGGCCCGGATAGCCTTCCACCCCGGTGGCATAGGGGTGGTCATAGTGGATGCGGTGCGGGTTCCGGCTGACCGATGAATAACAGAAGAGCATCAGCGCATCGGGTTCAACCCAGTGCCGCCAGTCCGGCGAGAAGCCGGGGTCTTCAGGCGCTGCGGGTGGCCGCGGCGGCGGCACGGCGTCCCGGTAGACGATCGTCTGCCGGTCGGTCATCCGGGCGCCCTCCGGTTCCATCCCGGAGATCTCATGATCGAGGGTGACGAACAGAAGTGTGCCGCTGCGCCCCTCCTTGCGGGCGATATCGGCCACGCGGGTCACCCGGCGCATCCGTTCACCCACCCGCATAGGTCGCTCCACCCGCATCTCGCTCTTCGCCCACATCCGCCGGTCGGCACCGACCGGAAGGTTCAGCACGTTGCCGCCCGGATGTCCGTCGCGTCCCGAGTCGCGGCGGCGGACGGGCGGGGCAAAGAGCACAAAGCTCCAGCTCGGCATCACCGGCGTGCCTTCGGCGGGCGGGGCGTCGCGGTCCAGGAGTGCAGTAAGAAACTCCGCCCGCTCCTCGGTCAGATGGTCCTCGGTACGCATCTCGCGGCCGATCCAGGAGGTGAGGTCTGTATCCTTCATGGCGTGGGTCTCCTTCTGGCAAAGAACTGGCTCGAACAGGGACTGAACGGAAGCCTTGGAACTGTCAGCACGGAGCATAACGGATATGCCCCCAGGCTGGAGAATGCGAAAGGAAACAAGAAATATGTACTTCTTACAATACCTTAGATAACCCTCCAATAATTACCCCCGGTCTTCACCCCTCTTTCCAAGACGCCCCGCCTTCGCCATCCATGAATGAAAGGCGCGCGCCCCGAATTCTCTGGCGGAGCCCGCCGAAGGAGGAGACATGACCCATATTCGCCCCGTCGTCGCAGGCGTCGGCACGACCGAATACGGCAGGCTGCCCGAGATGGACGCCTACGACCTCGGGATGGACGCGCTCACCCGCGCGCTCGACGATTGCGGGCTGGGATTTGATGCCATTGACGCGCTCGTTATCAATCGCATTCCCGACTACCAGCGCTTCTGCGAGATCGCCGGCATCGATCCGCAGTTCGTAACCATCACTCCGGGCCACGGTCGATTTGCCGCGATCTGCATCGAGCAGGCCATCACCCTTCTGCAGTCGGGCCGATACAAGACGGTGGCGCTGGTCTACGGCAACAACGGCCGCTCCGCGGGCGATGCCTACGGCGGCGCAAACGACAGCTACGGCTCCGGCGGCGCGGGGCTGTGGTTTCCCTACGGCATGACATCGCCTGGCGCCTTCCATGCGCTGATGATGCGCCGTCACATGGAGCTTTACGGTACGACCGCCGAGCAACTCGCCGAGGTGCCGATCACCTTCCGTCACCACGCCACGCTCAACCCGCAAGCAGTGATGCGAGAGCCGATCGACCTCGACACCTACCTGAACGCGCGAATGATCGCAGAGCCGCTGCGGCTGTTTGATTACTGTCTGATCAACGACGGCGGCGTAGCGCTGATCCTCACCACCGAAGAGCGCGGACGCGACCTTGCCAAGCCACCGGTTCACATCAGGGGCTGCGCGCTACAGACCGCGTTCAAGGGCTCGATGTTCCCTCCCGATGACTTCTGGGCAGCGCCGCTCGCCTCCGTCGCCCAGCACAGCTTCGCCGACGCCAGTCTCACGCGCGACGACATGGACGCGCTGATGATCTACGACAACTTCGCCCCCACGGTGCTCTTCTCTCTCGAAGGACTGGGCTACTGTGGAGCTGGCGAAAGCGGCCCCTACGTGGCCGAGGGACACCTACGGCTCGGCGGCAAACACCCGACGAACACCTCAGGGGGTCACCTCTCCGAAAGCTACATGCAGGGCTGGGCGCTGAACGTCGAGGCCGTGCGACAGGCGCGCGGCGAATGCGGCGATCGGCAGGTCGAGGGCGCGACCAACGTGCACTATGCCGCCGCTGCGCCCGTCTGTTCGTCCATCATCTACTCCAGGGAGGCGTCATGACCGAGATCCCTCAAAAGCCGCTCCCCCGGCTCGACGGCGCCGAGGCTCCGTTCTGGGCCGGTTTGCGCGACGGCGAGATCCGTGTCCAGCATTGCGAAGCCTGCGGCACGGCGCGCTTCCCCGCCTCCCGTTTCTGCCCCGAGTGCCACTCCGACCGCGCCGAATGGCGGGCCGTCACCGCCGAGGGGGAAGTCGAAAGTCACTGCACCTTTCACAAGTGCTACTTCCCCGGTTTCGTCGCGGAGATGCCCTATACGGTCGTGCAGGTGAAGCTTCAGAACGGTCTGCGGTTCTTCTCCAACATGGCCGACGGCTCCGCGCCGGCCACGGGCACCAAGGTGCATGCCGTGTTCGAGCCGGTGACGCCCGAGGTCACTCTGCTGAAGTTTGCGGTGGCGTCATGAAGGCACTGGTGGTCGAGAAACCGGGCGGCGTGGAGGCAATGCAGATGCAGACCCTCCCGGACCCGTCTCCCAATCCGCGCGAAGTGGTGATCGAAGTCGAAAGCTGCGGTGTCTGCTTCCACGATATCGTCACCCGCAACGGCACGCTGAAGCAGGGCGTCGAGATGCCGGTGATCCTGGGCCATGAGATCGCGGGCACCGTCGTAGACATGGGGGCCGAGGTGCCGGGGCTGGCAGTGGGTGACCGGGTGGCGACAAGCCAACGCAGTCACGTCTGCGGGCATTGCGCCCATTGCCGCGACGCGCACGAGCCGCTCTGCGACGAAAAGGTCTTCCTTGGTGATGTCGGGTTGAACGGTGGCTACGCCGAATACGTGAAGGTGGAGCACGACACGCTGGCCCGCATCCCTGGCGACACGCCGTTCGATGCCGCCGCGATCACCGCCTGCACTCTTGGCACGCTTTACAACGCCGCACGCGAGGTCGGGCAGATCCGTGCCGGCGAAACGGTCCTGGTCACCGGCGCCTCCGGCGGCCTTGGTCTGATGGCGGTGCAGATGGCCCGGCTCTGCGGCGCCCGCGTCATAGCCCAAACCGGCTCCCCCGAAACCGAGCCGCTTCTGCGCGATCTTGGCGCCGACGAGGTGGTGGCAATTCCGCGCGGCGAGGATTTCTCGGGCGCGGTGCGCGAGCTGACCGGCGGGGGCGTCAACGTCGTGCTCGACAACGTCGGCACCCCCATCTTCACCCCTACGCGCCGCAGCCTCGCCCCGCGTGGCCGATGGGTGCTGATCGGCCAACTCACCGGCGAGTTCGTGCCGTTCAATCCGGCACAGCTCTTTCTCAAGAACATTTCCATGCTTTCTGCCACCTCGACCACCCGCGAACAGCTCCGCGCCTGCCTCGACCTCGTGGCACGCGGGCGCATCCGCCCGGTGATCGACAGCAGCCTTCCGCTCGCGCGTGCTGCGGAGGCTCACACCCGCATGGAAGAGGGCCGCACCACCGGCCGCATCGTGCTGAAACCGAAAGGATAATGCCTTGACCCTCAACGCAGCCATCGTCGGCACCGGCGCTTCGAAATTCGGTCGCTTCCTGCCGCAAAGCCAGCTCGGCCTCTGCGCCGAGGCCTTCGCCGCCGCGCTGGAGGATTCCGGTCTCGACCGCTCCGAGATCGACGGCCTCTCCATGCACATGGGCTCCCCACTTGGTCTCGACTACGACCGGGTCGCCGATGGGCTGGGTCTGAACATCCGCTACGTGAACCAGAGCTGGACCCACGGGCGCTTCGTGACCAACGCCTTGCAACACGCCGCCATGGCGGTCTCGCTCGGCATGGCCGAGGTGGTGGCCTGCGTCACCGCCATCAGCTTCACCCGCGAGCGCGACATCCTTGGCGGGCCGGGCGACATCGAGGGTCACCGCGAAGAAGGCGGTACCCACGGCGAGAGCCCTCCCTACGGTCTGACCGCTCCTGCGGGCGGCGCGGCCATCGCCATGCAACGCTACATGGCACAATACGGAACCACCTCCGAAGAGCTGGCCGCCGTACCCATGCAGATCCGCCAGCACGCACTGAGGAACCCCGACGCGATCATGCAGAAGGAACTGACACTGGAAGATCACCAGTCTTCCCGCATGGTGGTGGACCCGCTGCACCTGTTCGACTGCTGCCTCATCACCGACGGCGCGGTTGTGACGTTCGTCACCACCAACGAGCGCGCAAAGGATCTCAAGCAGAAGCCTGTGAAGATCGCCGGGATGCAGGGCATCCGCTCAGGCCGCGACGAGTTTATCTTCGCGCCACCCGGCCTCGGCCTGTCGCAGCAACCCGTCACCAACGAGCGCTCCCGCCCGGTGGACCGCGAGGTCTATGACCTCGCGGGCGTCTCCCGCGACGACGTGCAGGGCCTCTACACCTACGATGCCTTCTCGCCCCTCGTCCTCTTCGTGCTCGAGCGCTACGGCTTCTGCGGTGCGGGCGAGGCGGCAGGCTTCGTACAGGGCGGCACCATCGGTCCGGGCGGCAAGCTGCCGGTCAACACCAACGGAGGTCTTCTCTCCGAGGCACATGTCGCAGGGTGGAACCACATGCGCGAGATCACCCGCCAGCTGCGCGGCACTGCCGGTGACCGGCAGATCCCCGGTGCGGAGGTCCTGCAATGGGGCACCGTCTGGGGCGACAGCATCATTTTCACCGCCTGAGAGGAGGCCGCACCATGCACGCCATCGAAGGACAGGATATCCTCCCCCGCCCGCGCATCTCGCCGGACAACAAGCCGTTCTGGGACGGTGTCGAGGCAGGCCACCTCCGGCTGCCGAGCTGCACGTCCTGCGGCAAGCCGCACCTGCCGCCAGGGCCGGTCTGCCCGTTCTGCTTCTCACCGGAACTGGAGTGGATCGAGGCGAGCGGCAAGGGCACCATTTCCACCTGGACCATTGTTCACAAGGTCTGGTTCCCGGTCTTCGCTGACCGGGTGCCCTACAATGTCATCCAGGTCGAGTTGGACGAAGGCCCCCGCCTGACCGCGCGCCTCGTCGAGAACGACGGCCCGCCAAGGGTCGGCCAGCGCGTGTCCATACTCTTCGAGCGCATCGAGGAAGGTCTCACGCTCCCCGCCTTCCGACCGATCCCGGAGTAACCCGATGTCCGAGCGCAAGAAATTCTACGTCGTCACCTTCCTCCATCTCGATTTCGAACGCTGGAAAGAGTGGCTCGAACCCCATGTAGACTATCTCAAGGCCCGGGTCGCCGATGGCAGCCTCGTCGCCTCCGGCCCCGCTTTCGGAATGCCCGGTTCCGGCCCCGGCTCGCGCTGCGGCCTGCTCATCATCCGCGCGAAGGATCGCGCCGAGGTGGAAGCCTGGATCAACGCAGACCCGTTCGACGAGCAGAACCTGATCGACGAATGCACCATCACCGAGTGGGACCCTATCTTCGGCGCCTTCTCCGACCAATCCAGCGGTGGGCTGACAACGGAGCCGAACACGTAGGTCGGGCAATCCGGCCAAAGCGCCAGATCACCCGATCGGCCACCCCTCTTCCGCCAGCGCGATCACGCTCGACGCCCGCTCGATGTTCTGCGGCCCGCCCTTTGGCGGCCAGAGCCCCTTGGAGAAGTGCTCGCGCCGAAGGGCGAAGCGCTGCTCCACGCTCTCGAAGCCCCATATGTGGGTGATGCGAGGGGCGCCGTCGCGGGCGAACATGTTGATGACGAGGTGATCGGTATAGGCCTTCGCTGGGGCGATGGCGGCCTCCCAGCCCGCCAGCGTCGCCGGCAGCCCGCCGGGCTTCAGCACGTAGGTTCGGAACTCGAAAACGCCGCCAAACTGCCCGCGACGCGCCGGAGGCAGGAACGGAAAACCGCTGTAGGTTTCCATGCTGATGCGCGCGCCATGGCTGCGCGCTCCGAAGGCGTCGTCAACGGCAAGTGCCCTGTCCCGCTCTGTTTCCAGCGCCTCTGAAGACGGGAAGGCCCTAAGAATGAACACCTGCCCCGGCTGCCCGATATCCGCCCGCCACATTCCAAGGGTCTCGCCATCGGCGGAGTCCGCCACCCACTCCCGTGCCGAACTGATTATGGCGGTCGCGTCCAGCACACCTGCAGTTAGAGTCACCAGTTCGTAGATCATATGACGCTGCTCCCAGCCCATCTTGGAAATGACGCTAACGCCATTGAACTCCGAGGGCCTGTATTCGGCCATACATAACAGCTAGTGCCACATCCCTACCTGTCGAACGGGCGGAAAAGCCGTCATTCGCTGCTGGAGGGACGAATGACGGGTTTTCGGAAAAAGCGAGATACTCG
>CAYVQK010000017.1:0-32574 GCA_964454145.1 uncultured Oceanicola sp.
ACCTTTTCCTTCACGATGGAATAGGTGTCCTGGTACTCGATCCGGTGCGGCACGCCCATCTTCTCGAGGAACGCGGGCAGCACCGTGGCCGGAAAGCCCGGCTGCCCCTGGTCGAGGTTGCAGGCCAGCAGCTCCACCGGCAGCAGCCCGCGCCATTGCAGCTCGTGCAGCACCGCAAGCAGCGTGTAGCTGTCCTTGCCGCCCGAGAGGCACACCAGCCAGCGGGCGCCCCGTTCGATCATCCCGTACTGCTCGATCGCCTCCCGCGTGTCGCGCACGATCCGCTTGCGGAGTTTCTTGAACTCCGTCGTCGTCGGCGCGCCATGAAAAAGCGGGTGGATATCGTCGTTTTCGTCAAGCATTCGCAGCCTATGCCACGATTCCGGCGCTCCCGCAAAGTGTCATGGGACGTTCAACGCAAGCCTTTGTGATTACGCTGGTTTTCGCGCCCGTCCCGGCGCGGTTTCGGCGGAAATCTGCGACTCGGAGAAGTTTCCGAGATCCCCGGAACAGCCCCGCGCCCCGGGTGTTGGGAGGCCATGCAAGCGGCACACCCGCCGCGACATGAAATGGAGAAAGACCATGACCAACCTTGCCAAAAGCACCCTCGCCGTTCTTCTCGCCGGCTCCGTGAGCACGGCCGCCCTCGCGGGCAGCCTCGATGCCGACGCGAGCGCCGGCGTCGAAGCCGGGGCCTCCGGTGCCGTGGAAACCGCGCAGAGCGCCACCGATCAGGTCGGCGACGCGGTGAACAGCACTGCCGAGCAGGTCCAGGAGGGCGCCAGCGAGATGGCCGATACCATGGAAGATGGCGCCAGCGCCGGGGCCGAGGTGAACTACGGCACCGTGATCTCCGGCCTCAACAACGGCACCACCGCCGGGGCCGCCGCCGAGATCGAGGCGCTCGGGGCCGACATCACCGTCGACACCGTGCTGCTGAGCGAGATCGAAGGCGACAACCAGGCGAACGCGCTCGACAACGCGCTGAACACGCAAGCCGACGCGATGGCCGGGTTCCACGACGCCATCGAAGCCAATGCCGACCTCACCGCGGCGCTCGAGGCCGAAGGCTTCGCAGCGGATGACGTGGTGGGCTTCCAGAGCGAAGGCGAGGGCGAAGTCACCCTCGTGATCGACGACCGCGCCTGAGGCGCACATCCCCCCGGCGGCGCCTGAACCTCGCCGTCGGAGAATGGCCTTTTTCCCTCGAAGGTCAGAAGGCCCTCGCCCAGGTGGCGGGGGTCTTTCTCGTCACGCCCAACCATGCAGGCGCAACCTCGCACCGATCTCCTCCGCCTCGGGCAACCCCGCCTCCAGCGCGAAGATCCAGGCCTGGGTGAGGTAGAAGCCCGCGCCCGGCCCGCCGGCCTCGGCCGCCTCGGCATAGAGCCGCGCCAGCGCCACCCCGTCGCCCGCTGCATGGGCGGCAAGCAGCCGTGCCTCCAGGATCACCGGCTCAGCCGCGCCGCGACCCATTGGTGAAACCGATGCGTCGGCCCGTCCATCGCCGGAGAGAAGCGCCCGCCGTCGAACCCCGGCCCCACGCGCCCGCGCTGCATCCCCTCCACCACGAAGACATCCTCCTCGAAGACCTCGCGCCACTGCGCGCAGTTCTTCGCCCGGAGGCCCGCGTCGGTGTCACCACTGGCGTAATAGAGATGCACATGCTCCTGCGTCGTCGTCATGCCGGTCGGCTCCAGCACGATCACGAAGGCATGGTCGCGCTGGGCGCCCAGGAGCACGTTGGGATAGACGGCGATGTACTCCGCCCCCTCCTCCCAGCTCTCCGGCCAACCGGCGAAATCCGGGAAGACCTCCCCCGCCTCGCCCCGGATCTGCCGGTAGAGCGTGCTGCCCTGCCCCGAGTAGCCCTCGGCCTCGATGTGGTAATGGTCCTCCAGCCGCGAATAGCTGTTCAGCCCCGGATGCACCCAGGGCAGGTGATAGCTCTCGCAGTAGTTCTCCACCGCCAGCTTCCAGTTGCAGGCCACCTCCAGCACGAAGCGGCTGTCGGTCCCGCCATGCACCACCGGCGCATCCACCTGCGCCCAGCGCGCAAGCAGCTCGGCATGCACCTCCTCGAAGGGTCCGGCCTTGCCCGAGACATCCACGAACACCACGTCGCGCCAGACATGGCTCGCCACCTCCACCAGCCCGAGATCCTCGTTCACGATGCCCTCGGCCCTGTTCATCCCCGGCCCGCCCACGTGCGGCGTGGCCACCAGCCGGCCGTCATGGGCGTAGCACCAGGAGTGGTAGGGGCAGCGGATCGCCCCCTCGATCTTGCGCGGCGCGTCGACGAGGATCATCCCCCTGTGCCGGCAGGTGTTGCGGAACACCCGCAGCACCCCGTCGCGCCCCCGCAGCATCAGCAGCGGCAGGCCAAGGAACTCCAGCGGCTTCGCATCGCCCGGCTCGGGCACATCCGCGCCCACCCCGATCCCGGCCCAGCCGCCCCACAGAAGCGCGTCGCGCTCGGCGGCATGGGTGGCCTCGTCGGTGTAATGCGCATTGGGCAGCCCCTGGGCCGCCTCGATCGGGCGCAGCACGGCGGAAAGATCATCGGGCATCGCGGGGCCTCCCTCCTGGCCCCTTCAGGCTAGGCCCCCCGCCGCACCCGGCTTGCCCGAAGGCGACACGCCATGGCCCGTTTCGGCCCTCAGTTCACCGCCATGAGGTAGTTCAGGCTGGCCCAGCCCAAGGTGCCGTCGGGCAATTGCACCTGCGCCCAGCTCCCCTCGCGCCCGCCCTCCCAGAACAGCATCTGCCCGGCATAGAGCCTGCGGAGGATGCCGAAGCCGGTGCCCGGTCCGCGCCGCAGGTTGAGGTGGCCGTCATCGGTGGGCTGCACCATGAAGCTGTAGGGCATGGTCGCCACGTATTGCGGCGCGGTGTAGCGCACGTGCAGCCAGCCCCTTGTGCCGTCGGGCAGCAGCACCTCCCGCCAGTTGCCCTGCGCCGCGATGGCCTCCACCGCCGTGCCGCTGGTGAGCCGGGTGATGATCGCATGCTGCGTGCCCGGCCCCCGCCGCAGGTTCAGGTAGCCGTCGTCGGTGTCCTGCACGTAGCGGGTCTCGGCCCCGGCGGGCAGGGCGAGCGCGACGACGGCGAGCAGGGCGAGCAGGAAACGGCGGGTCATCGGGGCACCTCCGTGCGCGTGGACTGGCCCCAGCATCGCCCCTCCGCTGCCGCTGGGTCAATCACGGTGCGCGAGAAACCCGGGGCCGTCCCCTCACTTCGGCACCTCGTCCACCCCCGAGCCGCCCCAGGGGTGGCACCGCAGGATGCGGCGGAAGGCCAGCCAGCCGCCCTTGAACGCGCCGTGGCGCTCCAGCGCCTCCAGCGCGTAGGCGGAGCAGGTGGGGTGATAGCGGCAGTTGTGCCCGACCCAGGGCGAGAAGATCAGCCGGTAGGCCCGGACGGGCAGGGCGAAGAGGCGGGCGAGCAGGGTCATGCCGCGCAGGTCGGGGCGTGTTGCGCCGCCCCGCGCCGCCCCCTAGCCATGCAGCTTCTCCAGCGCCGCCCGCAGCTCGTCCTGCATCAGCGCGAAATCCCGGCTGGCCGTCTCCCCGGCCCGCCCGATCAGCACGTAATCCCAGCCGGGTCGCCCCGCGCCGGGCAGCACCGCCCGCGCGATCTCCCGAAGCCGCCGCTTGGCCCGGTTGCGCGCCACCGCGTTGCCCACCTTCTTCGAACAGGTGAAGCCCACGCGCATCGCCTCGCCCTCGCCGCGCCTGCGCCCCTGCACCACGAACCCCGGCGTATGCTGCCGCTTCGCCCGGGCGCAGGCCAGGAAGTCCGCCCGCTTCTTCAGGATCTCCGGACAAGCGAAAACCGCCGCGGGGCTCTCGCCCCCGGCGGTTGCATCAACCTCAGCCTCTACGCCGGGCATCCCTGCCCCGCGGCGCCTCAGGCGCTCAGGCTCTTCCGGCCGCGGGCGCGGCGGGCGTTGAGGATCTTGCGGCCGGCCTTGGTGGCCATGCGCGCACGGAACCCGTGACGCCGCTTGCGGACGAGGTTGGAAGGCTGGAAAGTGCGTTTCATGGCGCTTACTCCGGTTCGGGTCAGGCCAGCCCGACGGATTCGGGCGGCTCGATGTGTTTGGAGCCCGCTCAATAGGGACCGCTCGGGAGCCTGTCAATTCATACGCGCCGGAATCTTGCAACATTTCCGGCCCCGCCCGCGGCCCGCTGTAACAAAACCGGGCCCCCCGGCCCCGATCCGCGCGCCTGTGCTCACCCCGCATCAACCGGGCGTGATCTGGGAGGCGGGCGATGGGGCGGGCCCTCATCTTCTGTCATGAACAGCACGAGGGACAGAAGGCACATGACCGGGATGACAGAGACGCAGGCGAAATCGGGCTGGCTCAAGCGCCTGCCACTGCTCGCCATTCTCGCCGTGGCACTCCTCGGTGCCTTCTTCCTCCGCGACTACCTCAGCTTCGAGACCCTGGCCGAGAACCGCGAGGCGCTGATCGCCTTCCGCGATGCCAATTACCTCGCCACCGTCGCCGGGTTCATCGCCATCTACGTGGTGATCGTCGCCTTCTCGCTGCCCGGCGCCACCGTGGCCACGCTCACCGGCGGCTTCCTCTTCGCCACCTTCCCCGGGGCGCTCTTCAACGTCACCGCCGCCACGCTGGGTGCCATCTGCATCTTCCAGGCCGCCCGCTGGGGCCTGGGCGACAGGCTCGCCGCCAGGCTCGAGGGCGCGGGCGGCACCGTGCAGAAGATCAAGGCCGGCATCGACGCCAACCAGTGGGAGATGCTCTTTCTCATCCGCCTGGTCCCCGCCGTGCCCTTCTTCGTCGCCAACCTCGTGCCCGCCTTCGTCGGCGTGCCGCTTTCCCGCTTCGCCATCACCACCTTCCTCGGCATCATCCCCGGCGCGGTGGTCTACACCTCGGTCGGCGCGGGCCTCGGCGAGGTCTTCGCCCGCGGCGAGACACCGGATCTTGGCATCATCTTCGAACCCCACATTCTGCTCCCCATCCTCGGCCTCTGCGCGCTCGCCGCGCTGCCGATCGTGCTCAAGGCCCTGCGTGGCCGGAAAGGCCTCTGATGTCCGAGATCACCGCAGACATCTGCATCATCGGCGCCGGCTCCGGCGGGCTCTCGGTGGCCTCCGGCGCCGCCCAGATGGGGGCGAAAACGGTGCTGGTCGAGGGCCACAAGATGGGCGGCGACTGCCTGAACTACGGCTGCGTGCCCTCCAAGGCGCTGATCGCCGCCGCCCACCACGCCCATGGCTTCACCACCGGCGCCCCCTTCGGCGTGGCCCCCGCCGAGCCGCAGGTCGATTTCGCCGCCGCAAAGGATCACGTCGCCGCCACCATCGCCGCCATCGAGCCGCACGATAGCCAGGAGCGTTTCGAGGGCCTCGGCGTGCAGGTGATCCGCGAGTGGGGCAGCTTCATCAGCCCCACCCAGCTCCGCGCCGGCGATCACACCATCACCGCCCGCCGCTTCGTCATCGCCACCGGCTCCCGCCCCTTCGTGCCGCCGATCGACGGGCTCGACGGGGTGCCCTACTTCACCAACGAAACCATCTTCGACCTCCGCGAGAAACCCGCGCACCTCATCGTCATCGGCGGCGGCCCCATCGGGCTCGAGATGGCCCAGGCCCACCGCCGGCTCGGCTGCAAGGTCACCGTCATCGAGGCGCAGAAGGCGCTGGGCAAGGACGACCCGGACCTCGCCGCCTTCGTGCTGCAAAGGCTCCGCGCCGAGGGCATCGAGATCATGGAAGAAACCGCCGCCGAGAAGGTGACGGCCGAGGGCGGCGTCACCGTTCACACGCCCGCGGGCCCCGTCACCGGCTCCCACCTGCTCGTCGCCGTGGGCCGCCAGGTGAACATCGACAAGCTCAACCTTCACGTCGCCAACGTCGAGCACGACCGCGCAGTGAAGGTCGATGACCGGCTCCGCTCGGTCTCCAACAGGAAGATCTACGCCATCGGCGACGCGGCTGGCGGCCTCCAGTTCACCCATGTCGCCGGCTACCATGCAGGCATCGTCATCCGCTCCGCCATGTTCGGCCTGCCCGCCAAGGCGAAGACCTCCCATATCCCCTGGGCCACCTACACCGACCCCGAACTGGCCCAGGTCGGCCTGACCGAGGCGCAGGCCCGCAAGGCCCACGGCAATGCCCTCCAGGTGATCCGCCTCACCTACGACGACAGCGACCGCGCCAGTGCCATGCGGGCCGAGGGGATGCTGAAGGTGATGGTGGTCAAGGGCCGCCCCGTGGGCGCCTCCATCGCCGGGCCGCAGGCGGGCGAACTCATCGCCACATGGGCCATCGCCATCGCAAATCGCATGAAACTCAGTGCTTTGGCCGGCAGTGTTCTGCCCTATCCGACCCTGCAAGAGCTTAACAAACGCGCCGCGGGTGCCTATTTCTCTCCTCAACTGTTCGAAAATCCGACGGTCAAGCGCGTCGTCAGGCTGGTGCAGCGTTTCCTGCCCTAGCTGTAGCCCGCGCGGATAAATGGTATAACGCGCGCAAGATGTTTCTGAACACGCTCTCCGGCCGCTTCCTGATGCTGACGATCGCCTTCGTCATGCTGGCCGAAGTGCTGATCTTCGTGCCCTCCATCGCGCGCTACCGCGAGGATTTCCTGCTCTCCCGCCTCGAACGGGCGCAGATCGCCTCGCTGGCCCTGCTGGCCACCGACGAGGTGATCGACGCCAACCTCGAGGCCGAGCTGCTGCGCAACGCCGGGGTGATGAACGTGGTGCTCCGCCGCGACGAGATGCGCGAGCTGATCCTGTCGTCGCCCATCATCGCCCCCGTCACCCAGACCTACGACCTGCGCGACCCGGGCCCCTGGGTGCTGATGATGGATGCCATGCGCCGCCTCTGGCGCACCGAGCCCGAGCTGATCCGGGTGATCGGCGACCCGGTGAAGGAGGCCGGGCTGCTGATCGAGGTCACGCTCGACACCGAGGATCTGCGGATGGCGATGGTCGATTACGGCATCCGCATCCTCTGGCTCTCGGCGGTGATCTCGGCGCTCACCGCGCTGCTCCTCTTCATCGCCGTGCGCCGCTTCATCGTCGGGCCGATCCACCACGTGGTCGATGCCATGGCGAGCTACGCCAAGGCGCCCGAGGATGCCCGCCGCATCATCGAGCCCTCCGCCGGCGCCACCGAGCTGCGCGAGGCCGAGGAGGCGCTGGCCGCGCTGCAGACCCAGCTCACCGGCGCGCTGCGGCAGAAGGAGCGGCTGGCCCAGCTCGGCGGCGCGGTGGCCCGCATCAGCCACGACCTGCGCAACATCCTCACCACCGCCCAGCTCTTCGCCGACCGGATGGAAAGCTCGAAGGATCCCGCGGTGACGCGGGCGGCGCCCAAGCTCGTCAACTCGATCAGCCGCGCGGTGAACCTCTGCGAAAGCACGCTCGCCTTCGGCCGGGCCGAGGAGCCGCCGCCCAAGCTCTCGCGCTTCGCCCTCGCGCCGCTGGTGAACGACGTGATCGACAGCGAGCGCCTCGCGGCGGGCGAGCACGACATCTCCTATGCCGAGGACATCCCCGCCGGGCTCACCCTGCGCGCCGACAACGAGCAGCTCTTCCGGGTGCTGACCAACCTCATCCGCAACGCCCGCCAGGCCATCGTCGCCACCGGGAAACCGGGCGAGATCTGCATTTCGGGCCGCGAGGATGACGAGGGCTGGACGATCACGGTGACAGACACCGGCCCCGGCCTGCCGCCCAAGGCGCAGGAGCACCTGTTCCAGCCCTTCCAGGGCGGCTTCCGGAAGGGCGGCGCCGGGCTTGGCCTCGCCATCTCCGCCGAGCTGATCCGCGGCCACGGCGGACGGCTCGACCTGCGCCGCACCGGCCCCGAGGGCACCGAGTTCGCCGTCGTCCTGCCGCGCGAACTGGCCGAGGCGAGCCCGACGCTGGACGACGGCGGCAACCCCCTCGCCGCAGGCTCTCGCGCCGCCGAATAGGCCCGGCCGGCCGCAACTCGCGCCTGTGGCGCGATTGCCGCAAGGAGGCGGCACGCCGTGGCGTGATTTCTTGACTGTTTTGGTCGCCTACTCTAGGCAGGCGCACGGATGCAGCCCCTTCCGGGGCCGCGGATCCGCTCACCCGCATACGCAAGCCCTCAGGCCAGCCACCCAACAACTCGCCTGAGGAAAGACAAATGACCGCATTCACCGGAATGCGCGGCCTGCTTCTGTGCAGCGCCGCGATGGCGGCAGGCCATGCCGCCGCACAGGAGGCCGTCGATCTCGACGCCATCATCGTCGAAAGCAAGCGCGACGTGGCCGTGACCAGCGCCAACGCCGAAACCACCGTCGACAGCGAGGAGATCGAGGACCGCCAGGGCGGCACCATCGCAGAACTGGTCGACTCGGTGCCGGGCGTGAACCTCGTGAACGGCAGCACGCCCGTGGGCTCGGGCATCTCGATCCGCGGGCTCGGGGCCAACGGCACCTACGGCTCCGACCAGAAGGTGGGCATCCAGGTCGGCAACGCCTCGAAGGGCTCCGAGGAGATCTACCGCGTCGGCAACCAGCTCTTCACCGACCCCGCGCTCTACAGCTCCGTCACCGCGTTTCGCGGGCCGGGCGGTACCTTCCAGTACGGCTCCGGCTTCATCGGCGGCCTGGTGCGGGCCGAACCCTCCTTCGCCCCCGACGTCTTCGGCGAGGAGGCCGGCTGGAAGCTGCGCCAGCTGATGCAGTTCTCCACCAACGGCGACGGCATCGTGTCGTCCTCCACGCTGGGTTACCAGATGGACGGCCTCGAGATGCTGGCCAACTTCACCTGGCGCGAGGAGGGCGTCACCGTGGACGGCGACGGCAACGACCGCACCGAGAACGGCATCGGCCTGCCCTCCTGGATGGTGACCGGGCGCTACAGCTTCGGCAGTGCCGACGAGCACCGCGTCAGCGTGATCCTGCAGGAAACCTCCACCGACGAACAGGACGTGCCCTACGACACCTTCGAGGCCACGGCCGGCAGCTTCGGCAACGTCGACCGCACGGTCGACGACAGGACCGCCGAGCTGCGCTACGAGTACGACAGCCCCACCAGCGACGCCTTCAACCTGATGGTCTCCCTCTCCTACTCCGACCAGGAGATCGTGCAGGAATACGTGCCGGGCTCCTCGCCCTGCGAAGGCGGCGTCTGCGGCTTCCCCTTCCCCTCCACCGGGGTCGGCACCGTGAACGCCGACCACCGCTACCAGACCACCCGGCTGCTGGTGAAGAACACCGCCTACCTCGAAACCTCCTGGGCCGCGCACGAGCTGATCACCGGCGTCGAACTGTCGAACCGCAAACGCCTCGACGCCAACTCCGCCCCCGGCGGCACCGACAAGCGCCTCGCCGTCTTCCTCGTTGACGAGATGGACTTCCGCAACGGTCTGACCGTCACCCCGGAGCTGCGGTGGGAAAGCCAGAGGATCGAGGGCGATCCCTCCGGCTTCGAGGGCGAATCCGATGCGCTGGTGGGCGGCGTCTCCGCCCGCTACGCCTTCGGCAACGGCTTCTCGGTCTTCGGGGGCGCCTATTACAACGAATCCCTGCCGATCCTCGATGACATCGGCACGGCCGCCAAACAGGATCTCTCCGAGAAGGGCCGCACCTTCGAGCTGGGCATGGCCTACGACGGGGCGAACGTGTTCCGCGCGGGCGATGCGCTCGAGTTCAAGGCCGTGGCCTATCGCACCCATCTGACCGACATCACCAGCCTCCTGGGCAACGTCACCGACGCCCGCTACGAGGGCATCGAGATCGAGGCGGCCTATTCGATGGACAACGGCTTCTATGTCGATGCCAGCGCCAACATCGCCTACGGCTACAACGAGAGCCCGGGCGCCACGAGCGATATCCTCGCGGGCATTCCCGCCCGCGAGCTGCGGCTGACCCTCGGCAAGCGCTGGGGCGACGAGCTCGACCTGTCCTGGGAGGTGGTTGCCGCCGCCCGGCAGGATCGCGACAGCCAGCCCGCGCCGGGCTACGCGATCCACAACCTGCGCGCCACCTACCGGCCGCAGCAGGGCGTGTTCGAGGGCACGGAGATCCGCTTCGGTATCGAGAACGCGGGCGACCGGCAGTACACGCCCAACCTCGCCACCTATGCCGCACCGGGCCGCAACGTGAAGCTCACGCTGGCCAAGGTGTTCTGACCGGACAGGGCGCTCCCCGCCCTCAGGCCGCCCCGCTCCGCCTCGCTGCGGGCCGGGGCGGCCGCTCAGCCGCCGAAAGCGTGCCTTGGCCGCAGGTCGCGCACCTGCTCCAGCCCCCGCCCGAAGACGAAGACCCGGTGCCGCCGCTCCTGCGGCCCGCCGAAGGGAATGCTGTCGCGGTGCACCGCCACGCCGCGCTCCCGGCAGGCCAGTTCCACCCGACGCGCCACGTCGCGCTCCGCGGTCATGGTCAGCAGGTGGCTGAAGGCCCAGATGTCGCCCGCAATCTGGCCATAGGCATGGGCCACCAGCCCCGCCTCATCGGCAAACCGCGCCACCTCGCGCCACTGCCCGCGCTCCTCGTAGCCCCAGAGCCACGCCTGCCCGTCGTGGCGCACCGCGAAGCCCTCGGCAATCGCCCGGCCATCCAGCGCATACCCGGTGAAGTTCGCGCCCTCCGCCACCATCCAGTCCCGCAGCGCCGCCAGCGTCTGCGGCGGCGCCTCGGGAGGGGCAGGGCGCCAGCCGCTCACCCGCCGGCGACCTCCAGCACGATCTTCCCGATGTGCTCCGAGCTTTCCATCCGCGCATGGGCCTTCGCCGCATCGGCCAGCGGAAACTCCGAGTCCATCACCGGTGCCACCCGGCCCGCCGCCAGCAGCGGCCAGACCTTCTCTTCGAGCTGCGCCGCGATCTCGGCCTTCGCCGCCACCGACTGCGGCCTCAGCGTGCTGCCGGTGATCGTCAGCCGCCGCGCCATGACCTGGGCGAAGTTCAGCTCCGCCTTGGGCCCGGTGAGGAAGGCGATGTGCACCATCCGCCCGTCCATCGCCAGCGCCCGCACGTTGCGTGGAATGTAGCTGCCGCCGACCATGTCGAGCACCAGGTTCGCCCCGCCCTCGGCCTTCAGCACCTCCACGAAATCCTCCTCGCGGTAGTTGATCGCCCGCTCCGCGCCCAGCGCCAGGCAGGCGTCGCACTTCTCCTTCGAGCCCGCGGTGGTGAAGACCCGCGCGCCCATGGCCGTGGCCAGCTGGATCGCCGTGGTCCCGATTCCCGACGAGCCGCCATGGACCAGGAACACCTCGCCCGCCTTCAGACCGCCCCGCATGAAGACGTTGGAATATACGGTGTAGAAGGTCTCGGGCAGACAGGCCGCCGCCTTCATCCCCATGCCCTCCGGCACCGGCAGGGCATGGGCGGCGGGGCACTTCACGTACTCCGCATAGCCCCCGCCCGGCAGCAGGGCGCAGACCTTGTCGCCCACCGCCCAGCGCGCGCCTTCGCCCACGGCCACAACCTCGCCCGAGCACTCGAGGCCGGGCAGGGGAGAGGCATCGGGCGGCGGGTCGTAGGCCCCGGCGCGCTGCAACGCGTCGGGCCGGTTCACCCCGGCCCAGGCCACCCGGATCACGATCTCCCCCGCGCCCGGGTGCGGCACCTCCACCTGCGTCAGCGTCAGCACCTCCGGCCCGCCGGGCTTGGTGATTTCCACGGCGTTCATCGTCTCGGGCAGGGTCATGGATGGTCCTTCTGAATTTCTGTCGTCGTGGCGGAACGTCCCGCCCTACGGTTTGCTCACATGTCCGGGCATGTCGGCCGGCGGCGTCCGCCGCGGCGCGCGCACTTTCGAGGCCAGCCACTCCGGCCCGGCCATCAGCCCCTTTGTCAGGGGGTTCTTCCGCAGCTCCGCCTTCACCTTCTCCACCCGCATCACGTCGGCGATGCGCCGGTCGAGAAAGGCCCAGGTCGCCTCGTGGCCGGCACTCTCGTCACCCAGCCAGTAGAGCAGGGTGGCGGAGTAGACGGCCGAAAGCGTCGCCCGCTTAGAATACCAGTTGAGATCCTCGCTGGTGTCGCCCATCGCCCGCCAGATCGCATCCGCCGTGCCCCAGACGGCGCCCGCTCCGGCGGCGGCGTTCTGCGGCAGGGCGAAGAGCGAGGCCGCGCGGCGCACCGCCTCCCTGTCGCCCTCGATGGCCTCGAGCCTGAGCCGCACCGCATGGGCGATCCGGTCGGAGTAGCGCATGCCCTCCAGGTCGGCCTCGGCCAGCGCGGCCTGCATCTTGGCGTCGCCGCGCGCATGGAAGGCGAGCGCCAGGTCCACCGCGCCGCGCGGAAACAGCGCCGTCGCCTCGGCGAGACTCACCCCCGCATCCTCTGCGGCGCGTTTCAGCGTCTCGTCCGACCATCCATCGAAGACCACATGCGCCAGGGCGGCGTCGAGAATGGCCGCTTTTGCGGGGGTTTCTTCGGTCATCTGCATCATGTCCCGGCAACATAGGGCGATTTTCCGAGGAGTGTAGACAGATGCCCGGCGCTTTGCTATACGGCGCCCTCCTGCAAATTCTTGCAACTCAAACCAGAAAGGTGGTGACAACCACATGCAGGTAAGCGTTCGTGACAACAACGTCGATCAGGCGCTTCGTGCTCTGAAGAAGAAACTTCAGCGCGAAGGGGTGTTCCGTGAGATGAAACTCAAGCAGCACTTCGAGAAGCCGTCCGAGAAGAAGGCCCGTGAAAAGGCCGAAGCCATCCGCCGCGCGCGGAAGCTCGCTCGGAAGAAGGCGCAGCGCGAAGGGATGCTCTGAGCATCACTCGACGCACGAACGGCGAGGGCCCCGGCCCCCGCCTACGACGACCCCCGCGGCTCCGCCCGGGGGTTTGTTGTTTTCAGGGCGGGGCTTTTCCCGCCTCAGCCCTCACGCAGGTCGGAGCTTGTCCCGACGCGCACCCGCCATACCCCGCAACATGAGCCGTGCCGCCCTTCTGACCCACCGTTGACTCGGCTACATATATACCCAAGTATATACCAATGCATGAACCTGACGCCCTCCGCCCCCACGGCCTCCTTACCCTCGGCTCCCGCCTCCGCCGCCTGGGCGAGCGGCTGCAGGCCGAAACCCAGGCGATCCTGAACGACATTGACCCCCGCGTGCCCGCCGCCGCCCACCCGCTGCTCGCATTTCTCGACGCGCCCGAGCCCCGAACCATCGGCCAGATCGCCACGGCCCTCGGCGTTGCCCAGCCCGGCGTCACCCGCACTGTCACCGCCCTCACCACGCTCGGCCTCACCACCTCCGCGCCAAGCCCCACCGATGCCCGCCTGCGCCTCGTCTCGCTCACGCCGGAAGGCCGCGCCTTTGTGGCCGAGGCCCGCGCCACCGCCTGGCCCCGCGTCCGCGCCGCCGTCGAAGATCTCTGCACACCCCACGGCCCAGAGCTGCTCGCCCTGCTCGACACCCTCGAAACCCGTCTCGACGAGACCCCTCTGAAAGATCGCGCATGAGCCTCCATCCGCTCGACTTCCCCGCCCGCACCGCGCTGACCACGCATCACGCGCGCTTCGCCCGCACCGACGGGCCGGCGATGCGCTACGATCCGGGCACCATCCCCTTCGCCACCGCCACCGACCCGGACGACCCCGCGCTGCACGAGGCCTTCGCCCGGCTGGTCGCCCCCGGTGACCGCATCGCCTTCCCGGAGCCCGAGCCCTTCCCGCCAATGCCGGGGTTCGAGGAGTTCGTCCGCCTGCCGCTCTTCCAGATGATCCGCTCCGTGCCGCAGCCCTACACGCCCCACCCCGAGATCGTCGCGCTCAACCTTGCCGATGCCGCCGACATGCTCGCGCTGGCCGAGGCCGCAAAGCCCGGCCCCTTCACCCTGCGCGTGCTCGAGATCGGACGCTTCTGGGGCATCCGCCGGGAGGGCCGACTGGTGGCGATGGCGGGCACCCGGCTCTCTGTTGAGGGCTTCACCGAGGTCAGTGGCGTCTGCGTCGACGAGACGGCACGCGGGCAGGGTCTGGGCAAGACCCTCTCGCGCCATGTCTGCGCCGCCATCGAGGCCACCGGGGCCACGCCCTTCCTCCACGTCGAACGCGCCAAGACAGGAGCCGTGGCGCTCTACCGCGGACTCGGCTTCACCGAACGCGCGGCGATGCATGTCACCGCCTACACCCGGCTCTGACACGCCCCTCCGCCGCCCGCGCTTCCCCCCGGGTTAACAATTCCCTTGCGCGAGTCGCCCGCCCTGCGTTACGCCGCCCTTGCTTCGGTTCGGGCGCAAGCCCGGAGCAAAAGGGAACGCGGTGCGAGGGTCCATCCCCCAATGCCGCGACTGCCCCCGCAACTGTAAGCGGAGAGCGAGGCCTGTGTGCCACTGGGGAAACCGCCCCGGGAAGGCCGGCCAACTCGCGATGACCCGCAAGTCAGGAGACCTGCCGAGGCGATCACCCTGAACCCGTGCGAGGGGCGCGGCGTCAACGGTCTGTCCGTAGCGGTGACGAAAGCACCGTCTGCGGAGGGCAGGGCCTTTCCAAGGACATCACGTCAATCCGGCCCTCGGGGCCGACCGGAAAGGACATCGCAGCCATGCACCGTCTGCTTGCAACCACCGCCATCCTGGCAACCACCGCTGCGCCGCTCGCCGCGCAGCAGGCGTACACCCTCGATACCATCTCGGTCACCGCCGACCTCTCGGCCGAGACCGAGACCGAGCGCACCGGCGCCACGGTCGAGGTGATCACCCGAGACGACATCGAGGCCGACGGCGACACCCAGATCGCCACCTACCTCGCCCGCCAGCCCGGCCTCTCGCTCGCCGCCAACGGCGGCCCGGGCGGCGTGGCCTACCTCCGCATCCGCGGCCTTTCCCAGAAATACGTCGCCGTCCGGATCAACGGCATCGACGTCTCCGACCCCTCCGCCACCCAGCTCAACTACGACTTCGGCAGCCTCTCGACCTACGGCATCGGCCGGGCCGAGGTGCTGAAGGGCACGCAATCGGCGCAATACGGCTCAGAGGCGGTGGCGGGGGTGATCTCCCTGTCGCAGCGCCGGGCGACCGAGGAGGGCACCGAGGTGACCTTGGAGGGCGAGGTCGGCAGCCATGAGAGCTTCTCGTCCGCCGTCACCGTGGCGACGAAGGGCGCGCGCGGCGACGTGGCCTTTACCCTCGCCCGGGTCGAGACCGGCGGCTTCTCCGCCGCCGCCGAGGAAGACGGCAACACCGAGGCCGACGGCTTCTCGTCGCTCCGCCTTTCCTTCGCCGGCGAATACGCCCTGACCGACGCGGTCACCGTCGGCGTCTCCGGCTTCGCACAGAAATCCGAGGCCGACAGCGACGGCTACGCCCCGCCCTCCTATGCCTTCGCCGACACCGACGCCGTGACCGAGGCCGAAACCTCGGGTCTCCGCCTCTTCGCCCGCGCCGAGCTGGGCACCTGGACCCACCAGGTGGATCTCTCCACCTTCCGGCTCGAGCGCACCCGCACCGAAAGCGGCTTCGGCGCCACCTTCACCGGCGAGCGCCGCGAGCTGCGCTACCTCGCGCAGGGCGAGGTCTCCGCGACCCTCGCGCTCAACTTCGGGGCCGATCACACGGTGGAAAGCTACGACAGCAGCGCCAACAGCTCCGAGTCCACCACCACCGGCATCTTCGCCGAGGCGCTCTGGGCCGCCACGCCTGCGCTCGACATCGCCGTGACGCTGCGCCACGACGAGCACGACGCCTTCGGCGGCTTCACCACCGGCCGCCTCGCCGCTGCCTGGCGCCCCACGGATGACCTCATCCTCCGCGCCGCGCTGGGCACCGGCTTCCGCGCGCCCTCGCTCTACGAGCTGGGCGATCCGACCTACGGCAACCCCGACCTCGAGCCCGAGGAGAGCCGCAGCGCCGAGCTCGGCATCGAGAAGCGCCTCGGCGGCGAAGACTTCGTGAAGGCGACGCTGTTCTATACCGAGATCGACAACCTGATCGACTACGACTTCGCCACCAATGCCTATGCCCAGGTGGAGGGCACCACGATCTCGAAGGGCGTCGAACTCTCCGGCCAGAAGCAGATCACCGACGCCGTGCTGCTCTACGGCGCCTACACCTGGACCGAGGCCGAGAACCCCGATGGCACCCGCCAGGTCCGCGTGCCCCGGCACGACCTGGTGCTGGGCGTCGAGGCGGAGCTTGCCCCGCGCTGGCGCGGCCGCGCAGAGATCCACCACATCGCGGATGTGCTCGACGTGAGCCAGACCACCTTCGCGCCGATCGAGATGGAGGATTACACCCTGCTGAACACCTCGGTCAGCTACGAGATCCAGCCGGGCGCCGAGGCCTACCTGCGGATCGAGAACGCCACCGACGCCGACTACCAGGCGCTCGACGGCTACGGCACCGCGGGCCGCACCTTCCATGTCGGCCTGCGGGCGACCTTCTGAGATGCTACGCAGGCTCCTCCGGGCCTGTCGGGCGGGACTTGTCCCGCCACTCCTCCTGCTCAGCGGGGCGGCCCTCGCCGCCCCGCCCGAGCGCGTCGTCTCGATCAACCTCTGCACCGACCAGCTGGCCCTCGCGCTGGCTGCACCCGGGCAACTCGTCTCGGTCACCCGGATGCTGCAGGAGGACGACACGCCCTTCACCGAGGCCGCCCGCGCGCTGCCCGGCAACGCCGCTCGCGCCGAGGAGGTCTACCTTCTGGCGCCCGACCTGGTGCTGGCGGGCAGCTTCACCGCGCCCGACACGCTGCGGATGCTCCAGCGCCTCGGCCTCCGGGTCGAGGTCTTCCGCCCCGCCGAGACGCTGGCCGACATCCGCGCCAACATGCTCCACATGGGCCAACTTCTTGGCCGCGAGGCTGAGGCCGCCCGCGCCGTGGCGGCCTTCGATGCCCGCCTCGCCGCCATCGAGGTACCCGAGGGCCCCGCGCCGCTGGCCGCGCTCTACGCCGCCAACGGCTACTCCGCCGGCCAGGCCACCCTGCCGGGCCAGATGGTGAAGGCCGCGGGCTTCGACCTTCTCGCCGAAACGCTCGGGCTGCCCTACGGTGGCGCCGTGCCGCTCGAGATCCTCGCCACCGCCGCCCCCGACCTGCTCATCGCCGCCCGACCCGGCGCGCCGAAGAGCCGTGCCGAGGAGATACTGAACCACCCCGTGGTCGCGGCCCTTCGGGAAAAGGTACCCACCGACACCCTGCACGACAGCGACTGGACCTGCGGAACCCCCGCCGTGCTCGACACGGTGGAGCGGCTGGCCGCGATCCGGGAGGGGATGAAATGAGCGTCGGTCGGCACTTGTCCCGACTATCCCTGTCCACCCAGCACACCACAAGCCGTGCAGCGCCTGCCCGCGGGGAGGCGCACCAACGGCGATGCGGGTGCACTGTATGGTGCAGTGGTATTGCCAGCTCGGAGGTCAGCGAAACTTCAATTAAGCGCCTGCCCGTCCCGCCAAAGGCGGGCCATCCTTTGACGGCGCATCTTCGGTGCGACGGGCGTGCAGGCGCTGCACGGCGCCTTCGGCTTGACTCCGTGCAGGTGCAACGCCCGAACGGGACACCAAAAGTATCGCGAAGGGCCGCATGACCCCCGCGCGCCTCTACACCCTCCTCGGTGCCCTCACAGCCGCGCTCTTCGTCGCCTCCCTCACCACCGGCCCGGCGGCGCTCCCCATCCCCGAAGCCCTCGCCGCGCTGGTCACCCAATCCGACGGCCCGGCGACCATGGTGATGCGCGAGATCCGCCTGCCGCGCGCCCTGCTCGCCGCGCTGATCGGCGCCTCCCTCGGCCTCTCCGGTGCCGCGATGCAGGGCTACCTGCGCAACCCGCTGGCGGAGCCGGGGCTCATCGGCGTCTCCGCCACCGCCGCCCTCGGCGCCGTCATCGCGATCCAGACCGGCCTCGTCTACACCGCCGCTCTCGCCCTGCCCTTCATGGCGCTGGCCGGGGCCGGGCTTGCCGTGCTCGCCATCCTCGCCCTCGCCGGCCCGCGTGGCACCGCGCTCAGCCTCATCCTCTCCGGCGTCGCACTCTCGGCGCTCGCCGCCGCGCTCACCTCGCTCGTCCTCAACCTTTCGCCCTCCCCCTATGCCGCCGCCGAGATCGTATTCTGGATGATGGGCTCCGTTGCCGACCGCTCGATGGCCCACGTGGCCCTCGCCGCCCCCTTCATCCTCGCCGGTATGGCGCTGATCCTGCCGCTGGGGCGCGGGCTCGACGCGCTCTCGCTCGGCGAGGATGCCGCCGCCTCCATGGGCATCCGGCTGCCGCGCCTCCGCCTCGCGCTGATCCTCGGCGTGGCGGCCTCGGTCGGCGCGGGCACCGCCGTGGCGGGCGCCATCGGCTTCGTCGGACTCGTCGTGCCGCACCTGTTGCGCCCGCTCACCGGACACCGCCCCTCGACCCTGCTCATTGCCTCGGCCCTCGGGGGCGCGGCCATGCTGCTCGCAGCCGACACGGCGACCCGCGTGATCCTCCCCGAGCGCGACCTGAAGCTGGGCGTCGTCACCGCGCTGGTCGGTGCGCCCTTCTTCTTCCACCTCATCTGGCGCCTGCGGGGGCGGCTATGACCCTCACGCTCGCCAACCTCTCCGTCACCCGCCAGAACGGCCGCGAAACCCTGCGCGACGTGTCGCTCACCGTCACGCCGGGCGAGTTCATCGGCCTCATCGGGCCCAACGGCGCAGGCAAGACGACGCTCCTGCGCGCCGCCCTCGGCCTCCTGCCCGCCACCGGCACCTCCTCGCTCGCCGCGCTCTCCCCCACGGCTCGCGCCCGCGCCGCGGCCTTCCTGCCCCAGTCCCGCGAGATCGCCTGGGATCTGACGGTCGAGACCCTCGTCACCCTCGGCCGCACGCCCCACGCGCCTTCCGAGGCCGATGCCGCGGCGGTGCAGAGGGCCATCGCCCAGATGAGCCTCGCCCCGCTCGCCCACCGCCGCGCCACCAACCTCTCCGGCGGCGAACAGGCGCGCGCCCTGATCGCCCGCGCCCTGGCGCAGGAAACGCCCCTGCTGCTGGCCGACGAGCCCATCGCCGGGCTCGACCCGGCGGCCCAGATCGCCACCATGCAGCTCTTCGCAGCCCTCGCTGCCGAGGGCCGCGCCGTCGTCGCCTCGCTGCATGACCTGTCGCTCGCCGCCCGCCACTGCACCCGCCTCGTGGTGCTGCACGAAGGCCGCCTCGCCGCCGACGGCCCGCCGGAAGAGGTGCTCACGCCGAAACTGCTCGCCGAGGTCTTCCACATCACCGGCTGCTTCGTCTTCACCGACCACGGCCCGCTCTTCACCCCCACGGGCCTCACCTGATGGCCTTCCCGCCCGAGCGCATCGTCTGCCTGACCGAGGAAACCGTCGAAACCCTCTACCTCCTCGGCCAGCAGCACCGCATCGTCGGGGTCTCGGGCTACGCTGTCCGTCCGCCCGGCGTGCGCCGCGAAAAGCCCCGCGTCTCCGCCTTCACCTCCGCCGACATCCCCAAGGTCATGGCGCTGCGGCCCGACCTCGTGCTCACCTTCTCCGACCTCCAGGCCGAGATCGCCGCCGCCCTGATCCGCGAGGGCGTCGCCGTGCACGCCTTCAACCAGCGCACGCTCGCCGGCATCCTCGACATGGTCGAAACCCTCGGCGCCCTGACCCGAACCGTAGCGGCGGCAGAGGCCCTGACGGCCAGCTACCGCGCCCGGCTCGATGCCCTGCGCGCCCAGGCCCCGGCCCGCGGCCTCCGCGTCTACTTCGAGGAATGGGACGAGCCGATGATCTCCGGCATCGGATGGGTCTCCGAGCTGATCGAGGCGACCGGCGCGGTGGACGTCTTCGCACCCCTCGCCCGCGAACAATCCGCCACCAACCGGATCGTCACCCCCGATCAGGTCGTCGCCGCCGCGCCCGACGTGATCCTCGCCTCCTGGTGCGGCAAGAAGGTCCGCCCCGAGCGCATCGCCGCCCGTCCCGGCTGGGCCGCCATCCCCGCCGTCGCCAACGCCCGCATCCACGAGATCAAGTCCCCCCTCATCCTCCAACCCGGCCCCGCCGCCCTCACCGACGGGCTCGACGCGATCCTGAAGGCGCTCGCATAGGGCGCCACGCGTCCCGCCGCCTTCACATCTCCCGCGCCACGAACCGCCGCATCCGCCGGGCACTGCGCCGCGCGTCCCTGTTCCACACCGCCTCCGCAGCCTCCACGCACCATGCCCCAACCCGATCCTTCAGCGATCCGCGCTCCGCGCGGTCCCTCGCCCCGAGTTGCACATCGAACGCCTCCCGCAACGCCGGATGCGCCCGTTCCACCAGCCCCCTCTGCACCCCGGGCAGCCGCCGCAGCCCCTCCGCCAGTGTCGAGAACCCCGAAACCTGCCGCCGCCCCACCCGGGTGAACCACATCCGTCTCGCCCCCGCGAGCGCGAGGAGATCGGCCAGCAGCGCGATGTTCTGCCCCCGCTGGTCACCCCAGGTCCGCTCGTGCAGCGGCTGACCGCCGGTGTCGGGCACCGCCCCGAGGGTGAGCAGCTCGACATCGCCAAGCAGCCCCGGTGCCGCCTCCTGCACCTCCCGGCTGTCGGTGCACAGGAGCACCCTCCGCCCGCGCAGCGCCGGGGCGATGCGGGCGAGAAAGCGGGCATACTCCGTCCGGTAGTCGCTGTGCCGAACGTGGATCGCGTCATAGCCCGGCCCGAGCGCCAGCACCCGCCGCAGAACCGCCTCCGCCACGTCGGCCTGCAGCACCAGGTGCCGTAGCAGCCGCAGCGAGGCCTGACCGCCCCCGAAACTCTCGCAAAGCAGCAGTTGCTCCGGGTGGTCCTGCCGCATGTCGAAGTCCAGCGCCACCGCGCCGCCCTCGAGCCACACATGCCGCCCCCGGGCCGCGCTGTCATAGCGACCGATCCGCCCCTCCACCTCCGCCGGGCGCGTGCCCCGCACCCGGTTCAGCGCCGCCTCCAGCTCCGGCCCATAGGGCAGCAGCGCCGGGCCGAAGCCCTCGCGCGCTTCGAAATAGGCATGAAAATCGTCACGCAGCCCGCTGCGCCCGGTGTCGACAATCAGCGCACGCCCGTGGCGCGCCGTATAGAGCCGGCAACGGTCGATCTGCACCAGCAGGTCGTTCAGCCCGCTGGCAGGGCGGCAGAGCAGCATCCTCTCGGGCAGCGTCACCGCGCCGGGGCGCGCCTCCTCACCTGAACCACCACGCATGTCGCCCAAGGCCCCCGCCTCCCCTTTCAGGCCGACCTTACGCAACTGCCACAACCCGCCACAAGCGCCGCCGACGTTGACCTGACGCCCGAAAATGGCGCAACACGGACATGAAAGCGGGGGGCCGGGGAGGGCGACGATGGCAGGGCAGGACGCAACCGATGCGGGCGAATACGACTACATCGTCGTCGGCGCGGGCTCGGCGGGCTGCGTGCTGGCCAACCGCCTCTCCGCCAACCCGTCCAACAAGGTGCTCCTGCTCGAGGCCGGCGGCTCCGACCAGCATCACTGGGTCCACATCCCGGTGGGCTACCTCTACGCCATGGGCAACCCGCGGCTCGACTGGTGCTATCGCACGGCAGAAGAGCCCGGCCTCAACGGCCGGTCCCTCGCCTATCCGCGCGGCAAGGTGCTGGGCGGCTGCTCCTCGATCAACGGCATGATCTACATGCGCGGGCAGGCGGCAGACTATGACCAGTGGCGCCAATCCGGCTGCACCGGTTGGGGCTGGGATGACGTGTTGCCGCTCTTCCGCAAGTCCGAGAACCATCTTGCCGGCGCGAGCGAGGCTCACGGCACCGGTGGCGAGCTCGACGTGACCGAGCAGCGCCTGCATTGGCCGGTGCTCGATGCCGTGGCCGAGGCCGCGCAGGAAATCGGCATCCCCGCCACCGACGACTTCAACGCGGGCGACAACGAGGGCGTTGGCTACTTCCCGGTCAACCAGCGCGGCGGCTTCCGGTGGAACGCCCGCAAGGCCTTCCTCAAGCCGGTGCGCAACCGACCCAACCTGCGCATCGAAACCCACGCCCACGCACAGCACCTCTCGCTCGCCGAGGGCCGCGCCGAGGCGGTGATCTACCGTCAGAACGGCACCCTCAGGCAGGCCCGCTGCCGGGGCGAGATCGTTCTTGCCGCAGGCGCGGTGAACACTCCGCAGCTCCTCGAACTCTCAGGCATCGGCAACCCGGAGCTTTTGCAATCGCTCGGGCTCCCCGTCGCGCTCGAGGCCCCCGGCGTCGGCGAGAACCTGCAGGATCACCTCCAGATCCGCACCGTCTTCCGCATCACCGGCGCGCTCACCCTGAACGACCGGATGCGCACTCTCCTGGGCCGTGCCCAGATCGCGCTGGAATACGCCCTGCGCCGCACCGGCCCCATGTCGATGGCCCCGAGCCAGCTCGGCATCTTCACGCGCTCTTCGCCCGGTTTCGACCGGGCCAACATCGAGTACCACATCCAGCCGCTCACGCTGCAGGCCTTCGGCCAGCCGCTGGACCGGGATCCGGGCGTCACCATCTCGGTCTGCAACCTGCGCCCCGAGAGCCGCGGCACCATCCACGTCACCGCGCCCACGGCCGACGTGGCCCCAGAGATCCGACCCAACTACCTCTCCGCCCGGGCCGACCAGATCGTCGCCGTCGACAGCCTGCGCCACGCCCGTCGCCTGATGGCTGCGGCGGGGCTCCAGGGCCTCGCGCCGCAGGAGCTGAAACCGGGCGCCGAGGTGCAGAGCGACGAAGACCTGCTGAAGGCCGCGGGCGACCTCGGCACCACCATCTTCCACCCCACCGGCACCGCCCGCATGGGCACCGACCCGGGCGCCGTGGTGGACCCTCAGCTCCGCCTCAACGGCCTCGCCGGCCTCCGCATCGCCGACGCCTCCGTCATGCCCACCATCGTCTCCGGCAACACCCACGCCCCGGTGACGATGATCGCCGAGAAGGCGGCAGAGATGATGCTGGCGGCGGGGTAGGGGCCTCGCCCCTGCACACGGCTTCTTCGCGGGATGGTCCGCCATGGTGACATGCTATCAATAAGGCAATCCCGCCGCGTCACCGGTCAAGGAGGAGAAATACGGATGGACACAGGGAACGAGCGTGAAGCGGTCGAGGCCGTGGTCGTGGACTATCTCGAAGGCATGATCTACGGCCAGCGAGACCGGCTGGAACGGGCGATGCACCCCAAGTGCATGCAGGCAGGTCACTTCGGCGGGGCCTACGAGTATTTCGACCGCGACACATTCATCAGCTCTGTCGTGGGCGAGACGGCCCTGCCGCCCGGCACGCCCTACCGGTCGGAGATCGTCTCTGTCGACATGACGGGCGATGTTGCCGTCGTGAAGGTCGTCGACGACTGCTTCGGCACGACCTTCACCGACTACCTCACACTCATCAAGCATGAGAGCCGGTGGCAGATCGTCATGAAGGCCTTCTACGATCACGCAAACAGCTGAGCGGCAGCCGCACGAGGCGCGCCATCCTGCTGGCCGCAGGAGCGCCCGAATAAAGGTGCGGTGTAATGCGCAAACACTGCCGGCGGGAAGCGGTGTGTCAGTCGGATATCAGAGGGGAGTGGCGCGCTGGGGAGGATTCGAACCCCCGACCCCTTGATTCGTAGTCAAGTACTCTATCCAACTGAGCTACCAGCGCGTGGAGCCGTCATCTAACCGCCCCTTCCCCCCATTGCAAGGGGGTCGCGCTGCTTTTCGTGATGGGGCAGACTGGGGCCGCGAAACGCGCGCCCGCCCCCCGAAAGGAGGCCCCATGCCCGACGGTTTCACCATCCTGCCCGACATGCCGCCCAACGTGCTCGCCGTGGAGGGTCACGGCACCATCGACGCGGCGGCCTACGAGGAGGTTCTGCGCCCCGCGCTGAAGGATCTGCTCCGCCACCACGCCCACATCCGGCTGCTCTACATTCTCGACGCCGATTTCGAGGGCTTCACCGCCGGCGCCGCCATGAGCGACGCGCGGCTGGGGATGAGCCACCTGCACGATTTCTCCCGCATCGCCCTGGTGACGGATGCGGAATGGGTCATCCACGCGGTGCGTCTCTTCGCCCCGCTGATCCCCGCCCAGCTGCGCACCTATCCGCTGGCGAGCCTCTCGGAGGCGCGGGACTGGATCACCGAGGACGACCCCTCGCTGGAGGCCGCCGCCGATCCGCCCGGAGGCGACTCCTTTCCGGTCTGAGAGGCCGCGCGGTTCCCCACCGTGCGTTGTGTCAACGTTTCGTCGCGGCACAAGGCGCGCGCAGACTCGTATGCATGGGCTGTGCATCGGCTGTGCATCAGTTGTGCATGGGGTGTTGCTCAGCGGACTCCGAATCGATTCCGGCCCGTTAACCCTCGGGGCAGATCACCGGATCGGCTCGAAGGCGGCGTCGCGCATCCGGCAATCCCGAACCACGTCGGCCCCGCAAACCCTTGGTTCCAAGGACTTTGTCAGGCAGATCCGCACTTCCTGGATATGCCCGTCCCGGCAGGTGACGGTGAGCATGTCGGCCTCGAGCGCCGGATTGTCCTTCAACCAGGCCTCCTCGACCACGGAAGCGGGCAAAGTGATGGGCTCCTTCAGCCGCCGGAACACCTCCGGCCGGGTCACCGCGCCATAGGCCTCGCGGGCCGTGGCGTAGTAGTCGGAGGCCGAGAGCCCGGCACAGCGCCCGTGCTTCTTCCACTGGTACCAGGCAAGCCCCGAGGTGCCCATAATGTCAGCCATTTCAGCGGTTTGCGCCCGGCTCGGGTCACTCTCTCCGGTGCGGCAGAACGAGGGCCATCCGCGCTCGTTCTGCGGCCAGAGCCCGTGCAGCACCCAGCCGAAGCCCTGCCCCCTGTCGCACTGCGGCGAGCCCTTGGCCCGCCCCTCCAGCGCACACCAGTTGGGCGACCAGCTGAGGCTCATCACGTAGTAATCAAACGCCCCCGCAGGCTCCCCCTCGGCCCAGGCCGACCCCGCCAGCCCGATGAATACCGCCGCGATCCAGCCCCGCATTCGCCCTTCCTTTCCTGCGCGCTTTTCCCTATATAGCCCCCCAAGTTCCCCGACAACGTGAACTCACCCCGCCGAAACCCGGGGTCGCCTTTCCGGCGTCGGGAAAGTCGTGCTCAAGGAGTCTCTACCGATGAACAAACCGCTCATGGCCAAGGCCACCGCCGTCTGGCTGGTCGACAATACCACGCTCAGCTTCCGCCAGATCGCCGACTTCTGCGGGCTCCACGAGCTCGAAGTGCAGGGCATCGCCGATGGCGACGTGGCTGCCGGCGTGAAGGGCTTCGACCCGATCGCCAACAACCAGCTCACCCAGGAAGAGATCGACAAGGGCGAGAAGGACGCGGGCCACAAACTGAAGCTCAAGTTCAACCAGGCCGCCGTGGGCGAGGAAAAGCGCCGCGGCCCCCGCTACACGCCGCTGTCGAAGCGCCAGGACCGCCCGGCCTCGATCCTCTGGCTGGTGAAGTTCCACCCCGAGCTGACCGACGGCCAGATCGGCAAGCTGGTGGGCACCACCAAGCCGACGATCCAGGCGATCCGCGAGCGCACCCACTGGAATATCCAGAACATTCAACCGATTGACCCGGTCGCGCTGGGCCTCTGCAAGCAGACCGAGCTCGATGCCGCCGTGCAGAAGGCCGCCGCCAAGAAAGCCCGCGAGGGCGAGCACATGTCGGACGACGAGCGCCGCAAGCTGCTCTCGACCGAGCAGAGCCTTGCCGCCGAGCCCGAGCCCAAGATCCCCTCGGCCATTTCGGGGCTGGAGACCTTCACGCTCACCGGCAATGACGACGACGAGGAAGACGAGAAGAAGAGCAAGGCCGACATTCTCGACGCCGACAGCTTCTTCAACCTGCCCGACGACGAAAGCGGCTCCGACGACGAGCAGCCCTGAACGGGCCCTGCAGCCTTGATTTCAAGGCGCTGAACACCGACCATCCCGGCAGTGATTTCACTCGCCGGGATTTTCTTTGCCATGCGCCTTTCAGCCCTTCTTTGCCTCTGCGCCTCTCCCGCCGTCGCCGGTGACGGCTTCTGCGACGAGCTCTGGTTCACCCGCAACGCGATCTTCCACGAGGCCAGCTACTGCTTCGGCTCCCCGCTCGGGCAGGCGATCTTCGGCAATGACGGCTGCACTACCAAGACGCCCGATCTCAGCGACGCTCAGAAGGCGCGGCTGGAGCGGGTGAAGGCGATGGAAGAGGGCTGTGTGGTGAATTCCAATCGCACCAGCCTCGACATCCCCGACCTCGACATCCGCCGCCGCCTCTCGATCCTCCCTGTACGGTCCGAGGGCGAATCCGGCTGCATCGGCTGGAAGGGCGGGCCGGTGGGGCTGCGCAGCGGTACGAGCCTCGCGGCCGACACGCTCTTTAGCCTCGAGCCGGGCGACGTGGTGTTGTTCTCGCACGAGACCGAGCAGGCCGAGGGTCAGGTGTGGGATTACGTGCAGGTCTTCGATGACGGGGTGTTCCGCAAGGCCGGCTGGACGGTGATCGAGTTCTCGCCCGAAACCTGCGAGCAGCTTGCGGGCTAGAGCGTTTTTCGCGCGCGGAGCGCCGCGCCGATGGTGCCGTCGTCGAGATAGTCCAGCTCGCCGCCCACCGGCACGCCCTGGGCCAGCGAGGTGATCTTCACCCCCATGTCCTCGAGCTGGTCGGCGATGTAATGCGCGGTGGTCTGGCCATCGACGGTGGCGTTCAAAGCAAGGATCACCTCGGTGATGCCCTCGTCGCGCACCCGTTCCGCCAGCCGCGGAATCCGCAGCTCTTCCGGCCCCACGGCGTCGAGTGCGCTCAGCACACCGCCCAGCACGTGGTAGCGCCCCTTGAACACGGCGGCCCGCTCCATCGCCCAGAGGTCGGCCACGTCTTCCACCACGCAGAGCTCGCCTGTGGCGCGCTTCTCACTGAGGCAGATCGAACAGACGTCGGCGGTGCCGATGTTGCCGCAGCGCAGGCACTCCCGCGCCGTCTCGGCCACACGGCGCATCGAGTCGGCCAGCGGTACCAGCAGCTGCCCGCGCTTCTTGATGAGCTGCAGCACCGCGCGCCGGGCCGAGCGCGGCCCGAGCCCCGGCAGCCGCGCCATCAGCGCGATCAGCCCCTCGATCTCTTCCTGGTCTCCGGCCATCCGGTTATGCGCCTGTTAACCCGTCAGTGGCAGAGTGTCAGAGCGGCAGGTCCATGCCCTCGGGCAGGCCCATCTCGCGGGTGATCTTTTCCATCTCCTGCCGCGCCCGCACCTGGGCCTTGGCCTGGGCGTCCTTGATTGCGGCGAGGATGAGGTCTTCGACCACTTCCTTTTCGTCGGCGTTGAAGATCGAGGGGTCGATGTCGAGCCCGTTGAGCACGCCCTTGGCGGTGCAACGGGCCTTCACCAGCCCCGCGCCGCTCTCGCCCTCCACGGTCATCTCGGCCAGCTCCTCCTGGAGCTTGGCCATGCGGCTCTGCATCTCCTGCGCGGCCTTCATCATCTTGGCCATGTCGCCGAGCTGGCCCAGTCCTTTAAGCATTTCGCAACCTTTCGCGTGTAGAAGGGATCAGTCCTCTTCGAACGGATCCCACTCGTCGTCCACTTCCGGAAGCGCCTCTGCGGCGGCCTCCGCCTCGATTTCCTGCACGGTGCGGATCTCCTTGATCTTCGCACCTGGGAACTCTGCCAGAACCGATTGCACCAGCGGGTGCTTCAGCGCCTCGGCCTCGAGCGCAAGCCGTGCCGCGTCGCGCGTTTCGGCAATCGTCTCGCCACCGCCGGAGCCCACCACCGACACGCCCCAGCGCACGCCCGTCCAGGCCTGCAGACGCTGGCCCAGCCGCGCGGCGAGGTCGGGCGCGGCATCTTCCGTCGGCTCGAACTCGATGCGCCCGGGCTGATACCGGGCGAGCCGCAGCGTGGTTTCGACCTCCACCAGCAGCTTCACGTCGCGGTGGTAGCGGATCAACTCCACCATGTCCTCGAAGCGCCCGTAGCGCGCGAGCGCCACCTCGGGCTCCACCGCCAGCGCCGTGGCCGTGCCATGCGGCGTGCCCGCAGGTGCCGACACCGGCGGCGCCGCCGAGCGGCTCATGGCAGGCGCGGGCGCAGAGGGTGTGGCCACGCCGTTGCCGCCACCTCCGCCGCCACCCGGAGGCGGCGCGGGCATGTCCTTCAGCTTGCGGATCAGCTCGTCGGGCGTGGGCAGCTCCGACACGTGGGTCAGCCGGATGATCGCCATCTCGGCGGCCATCATCGCGTTCGGCGCCTGGCTCACTTCTTCCAGCGATTTCAACAGCATCTGCCACATCCGCGACAGCACCCGCATCGAGATGCTCTCGGCCAGCGCACGGCCCCGGTCGCGCTCGTCGGGCGAAACGGTGGGGTCGTCGCCCGCGTCCGGCGTGATCTGTGTGACCGACACCCAATGCGTCACTTCCGCGAGGTCGCGCAGCACGGCCATCGGGTCGGCCCCTTCGGCATATTGCTGCGCCAGCTCGCCAAGGGCGCCCGCCGCATCGCCGCGCAGCACCATCTCGAAAAGGTCCAGCACCCGGCCACGATCGGCGAGGCCCAGCATCGCGCGCACCGTCTCGGCAGAGGCCTCCTCGCCCCCCTGGCCAAGCGCCTGGTCCAGCAGCGAGGTCGCATCCCGCGCCGAGCCCTCTGAAGCCCGGGCCAGAAGCGCCAGCGCATCATCGGTGATCTGCCCGCCCTCGGCCGTGGCGATCCTGCGCATCAGCGCGATCATGTCTTCCGGCTCGATCCGCCGCAGGTCGAACCGCTGGCAGCGGGAGAGCACCGTCACCGGCACCTTGCGGATCTCGGTCGTGGCGAAGATGAACTTCGCATGGGCGGGCGGCTCTTCCAGCGTCTTCAGAAGCGCGTTGAACGCGCTCTTCGACAGCATGTGAACCTCGTCGATGATGTAGACCTTGTAGCGCGCCGAGGCGGGTGCGTAGTGCACCGTGTCGAGCACCTCGGCCCGGATGTCGTCGATCCCGGTGTTGCTGGCGGCGTCCATCTCGATGACGTCCACGTGCCGGCCCTCGGCGATGGCCCGGCAAGCGTCGCACTGCCCGCAGGGGTCGGTCGTCGGGCCCTTCTCGCAGTTCAGCCCCTTGGCGATGATCCGCGCGGTGGTGGTTTTTCCCGTCCCTCGGATGCCCGTCATGATGAAGGCCTGCGCGATCCGGTCCGCCTCGAAGGCGTTGCGCAGCGTGCGCACCATGGCCTCCTGCCCGACGAGATCGGCAAAGGTCTGCGGGCGGTACTTTCGCGCCAGAACCTGGTAGCCGGATTTCGGGGTTTCGCTCATGGGGCCTCGGGGTGATTGGTCCGTCCCAATCTAGGGGTTGGGCCGGGCGAGGTCCAGCGCGGGCTGTTGTTGCGTGGCGGCAGAACGGGGCCTAGGCTCGCCCGAGGGAGGGCCGCCATGCCGGACCGGGATCACCAGCAGCGAAGGGCGCTTGCCGAGGCCGAGTTGCGCACCAAGGGCGTGATTCCGAGCGGCTTTCCGGCCGGGATGCACCTGCTGATGTGGCTGTTTCCCCGCGTCCGCCCCCCACACTACGGAGATGCCGCCTTCTGGGCCTGCGCCATGGCGGTGCTCTTCGGTTTGCCCTTCGCGGTGCTTCTCGGCTTTCTCTTCGCCGCCGACCCTGATCTGCCCGCTCTCATCGGCGTGCTGATCGGCTGTGGCGCGGGGGCGGCCTTCGCGGGGCTGATGGTGCCGGTCTTCCGAAACCAGCACCGCCAGAAGGGCCTGACCCGCTGGGAGGATTTCGCGGTGCGGGCTCCGGAACCCGACCGTGCGGCGGACCGAAGCATCGCCGCCACCAGCGCCACCCTGCACGAGCAGTTCGCCCGCACCGCCCGAGCGGCGGTGACGCGGCGCGAGGACTAGAGCGACCAGAGCACGAAGCCCACCGCGAGCGTGGCGAGGGCAAAGATCGCTGCGACAAGCGCAAACTGTCTGTGCTTGATCGGCTCGGCAGCATGGTCGGTGAGCCGGGCATGGGCGCGGCGGGCACTGCGCTGCGCGAACCAGAAGATCACCAGCGCCGCGAGGATGAACCCCGAGGCCACGGCCTTGGCCGCCCATGTCGGCTCGAAATCGCCGAACACCGCCTTGAGCCCGATCGCCACGGCCACCGCTCCGAGACCGGTGCGCATCCATCCGGCAAAGGTGCGTTCGTTGGCCATCAGGGTGCGGTCTTCGGCCCAGTCCGTCCGGCTCTCGGCCCATGTCGTCTTGGTGTCTGTGTCGTCGGGGCATCCGTCCTGCATGGGGGCAGGATAGCGGGCGAGGCAGGGCTTGCCCATGTCGCAGGACACAGGCTAGGCTCGTAGCGCCGCGCAGGGCGGCATCCCCGGTCCGCGGACAGCCGAAAGGCCCCCTGAAGACGACAAGCCGACCTCCGGTTTTTCTTGTGGCCCAGAGCGGGCGGACCATCGGGCCCCGACAAGGGAAACCTGACAATGACCTCCGAAACCGACCAATATCGCCGTGCCGCCAAGCGGCTCAAGAAGGCCCATGCCGCGGGCGAGCCCGAGGCGCTGGCCCGCGCGGCCGCCGTGCTGCCACCCGAGCGGCTTGCCCCCTTGCGGCATGCCGATGCCCTGCACGTCATTGCCCGCGAGGAAGGGGCAGAGAGCTGGCCCCGCCTGAAACTGCGGCTGGAGCTGCGCGCCGCGACGCCTGATCAGCGGCTGCGGCGGCTGCGGGATGCTCTGGAGAACGGCTTTCACTGGGCCGTGCGCGAGGTGCTGGCGGTGGAGCCTGGCCTGGCCCGTGCCGATCTCGGCATTGCCGCCGCGCTGTATGATCTGGAGCACCTCGAGGCCGTGCTGGCAGCCGACCCTTCGGCTGCCCGGCGCGAGGTCGAAGGGGCGGAGCCGCTGGTGCACCTCGCCTTCTCCCGCCACGTCAAGGGCGGCGGCGACCCGGCGGCGATGATGGCTTGCGCGCGGCTGCTGCTTGCCCACGGGGCCGATGTCGATGCCTCGAAGCCCGAGCCGGGGGGCAGCGAGCATCGGCTTTCGGCGGTTTATGGCGCGATCGGCCATGGCGACAACATGGAGCTCGGTCGCTGGCTGCTGGAGCAGGGCGCCAACCCGGATGACAACGAGTCGCTCTACCACGCCACCGAACTGGGCCACCACGAGGGGCTGCGGATGCTTCTGGAGCACGGCGCTAACCCGCATGGCACCAACGCCCTGTTGCGGGCGCTGGACTTCGACGATGCCGAGGCCGTGGCGATGCTGCTGGCCGCGGGCGTCGAGATCAACGCGCCGGTGGCCGCGCATCCCTCGGGCGAGGCGATGGGCATGGACATCGCCCTGCATCATGCCGCGCGGCGCATGTGCGGGGCGGCCACGATCCGCGCGCTGATCGCAGCCGGTGCGGATCCGCAGGGGCCGGGCGAGCGCTCGGCCTATGCCGTGGCGCGGATCTACGGAAACCGGGCGGCTGCCACGGCTTTGGAGGAGGCCGGCCTGTCGCACCCGTTGGACGGGGTGGATGCACTGCTGGCCCGGGCGGCGGAGGGCGATTTGGCGGAAGGCGCAACTGTGGACGTCGACAGCATCAAGGGACCGACGCGGGGGCTGATGGTCGACCTCGTCCACCTCGCAGCACCGCTCGAGCATTTCCGGTCGCTTGTGGCGATCGGCTGGCCCTGGGACAGGCCCGATGGAATGGGCGTGCCGCCCGTGCAGGCAGCTGGCTGGGCCGGGTTGCCCGACCACATGAGGTTCTTCCTCGCACTCGGCCCCAACCTTGCCCAAAAGAACGCCTACGGCGGCGACCTCTTGGGCACCACCCTGCACGGAGCGGCCAACGCGCCGGGCCGCGAGCAGCGCGATCACGCGGCATGCGTGCGACTGGCGCTGGAGGCGGGCTTGCCGCTTTATCGGGGGTATCTGGTGTTCACCGGGAACGAAGACATTGCCGGGATGCTGGCGGATTATGCCGAGGCCCATCCGGAGCGGGTGGTGGATAACCTGTGAGGGGGAAGAGGGTGGGTCTCGTCGCATATCTGCGAAGTGCGACTGTCGCTCGGTGCCCTTGCTGCGAAAGACCCCCGAAGGTGAGAGGCTGGACAACGACCCAAGCGGGGCTCGTTACGGCTGCTTCCTTCCGGACCTGACCGGGTTGGCGAGGCGCTCGCCCGCGCCAACCTCTCGAGGCGCTATGTAGAGCGGCAGAGCGGGATTCGCAAGGTCAGCTCTTCTTCACCGGGATGTCGCCGGTGCAGTAGAAGCGGGTGAAGGCGCCGTAGCAGCGGATGCTGTCGCCATACCCTTCCACGTCGACGGCGGCATAGAGCGTGCGATCGTCGTAGGTCACGTCGAGGCCCGCGCGGATCAGTTCGTAGCAGGCGTCGTGGTCGGCCTTGCAGAGCAGCGTGAGAGCGAATTCGCCGCCATTCTCCTGCGCGCTGGGGTTGGTGCCGGCGAGCCGTTCGAGGAACTGTGCCTTCAACTCGGCCTCCACGTCGGCCTGGGAAGGCTTGGTGAAGGCGGCGGCCAGCGCCGCGATGGCGAGGATGGCGATGAGCCAGACGATCTTGCGCATCGGGGCGCCTCCCTTGCTGTGCTGCGCTCTCCATAGCCCGGCCCGCGGCGCGATGCCAGCGCCTCAGAGGGTCAACCGCAGCCGCTGGAATCCGCTTTGGCCCGGCCCGTCGGGTACCAGCTGTCGCACCCCGCTGACGGC
>CAYVQK010000018.1:0-32323 GCA_964454145.1 uncultured Oceanicola sp.
AGACCGGCGCCGGCCAGCACGGCGTGGCCACCGCCACCGTCTGCGCCAAGTTCGGCCTGAAGTGCGTGGTCTACATGGGCGCCCATGACGTCGAGCGCCAGGCGCCCAACGTCTTCCGGATGCGCCTTCTGGGCGCGCAGGTGGTGCCCGTCACCTCCGGCCGCGGCACGCTGAAGGACGCGATGAACGACGCGCTGCGCGACTGGGTCACCAACGTGCGCGATACCTTCTACTGCATCGGCACCGTCGCAGGCCCGCACCCCTACCCGGCCATGGTCCGCGATTTCCAGGCGATCATCGGCAAGGAAACCCGCGAGCAGATGCACGAGGCCGAGGGCCGCCTGCCCGACACGCTGATCGCCGCCATCGGCGGCGGCTCCAACGCCATGGGCCTGTTCTTCCCCTTCCTCGATGACAAGGAGGTGGAGATCATCGGTGTCGAGGCCGGCGGCAAGGGCGTGGATGACCGGATGGAGCATTGCGCCTCCCTCTCCGGCGGCCGCCCCGGCGTGCTGCACGGCAACCGCACCTACCTGCTGCAAGACGATGACGGCCAGATCCTCGAAGGCTCCTCCATCTCGGCGGGCCTCGACTACCCGGGCATCGGGCCCGAGCACTCCTGGCTGCACGAGACCGGCCGCGCCAAATACGTGTCGATCACCGACAAGGAGGCGCTCGAAGCCTTCCAGCTCTGCTGCGAGACCGAGGGCATCATCCCCGCGCTCGAGCCCTGCCACGCGCTCGGCCACGTCATCAAATACGCGCCGACACTCCCTGCCGACCACATCATCTGCATGAACATGTGCGGCCGCGGCGACAAGGATATCTTCACCGTCGCCAAGCACCTCGGCGTCGACATGTCCGCGATGGGCTGAGGCCCCTCCGCCACCCGCCTGTGGCACCTTTGCAACTTCACGCCGCATGACAGCATATTTCATGCGGCAGAATCGCGCATCCCGCCTATACGGCGCTTCCCGCTCGTAGCGGTCGGAGTTCAGCGGCTCGGGGTCTGATCCCCCGTCCGGTGCGGCAAGGCCCTGTCTTGTCCGTATGCCGAACCCGGCGCAGCCCTGCGGGACGCGCGCGTAGCTCAGCGGAAGAGCGCCGGGGCCCGCCCCGGAGGCCGGAGGTTCAACTCCTCTCGCGTGCACCATGGATGTAGCTCATTCGGGTAGAGCACCAGACTGTTAATCTGGGTGTAGCGGGTTCGAATCCCGCCATCACCGGCCCTCAAAAGGCCCCCAGCTTTCCACGCTGGTCGCCGCGCAAGCGGCGCATCTTTCGGAGTTCCGGGGCCGCCCTGTCGGGGGGCGCCGCGCCAATCCCGCGCCTTCGGGCAAGGGAACGGCCAAGCTCCGCCCGACCCTGGCCACGGGCCGGCGGCGGGTGACGGCACGGGCCGGAGCAGGCCGGGCAAGGGGTGCAAACCCCACGCCCCGCCCGCTCCAAGCCATGCCCTCTCCCCGCACCGCCCGCCCGCGCGCCATGGCCGGAGCGGCCTCGGGCTCCACCCTTCCCGCCCCTCCCGAGGGGGCACGACACCTGCCGTCCATCCCGGGCGCAACCCACTGAACCCAAAAGGAGATCGCGCGTGCGTTAGCCAGGCGAGAAGAAGGAACGAGACAATGACCATGATAGATTACCTGACCGGGACCATCCCCGTCACCGTCACCGAAACCGAGCGTGTGATCGTGCTGCGGCACGGGCGCTTCGCCAGCATCCTGACCGCCGGGCACTACCGCCTGCGGCGCAAGGGCACCACGCTGCATCGGCATGACATCGAGGCAAACCCTGCCTTCGTCTCGACCTTCACCGAGGCGCTGAAGCGCGCCCGCCCCGACCTCCACGGCACCCACCTCACCGAGGTGCGCGCCGGAGAGGACGAGGTGGCCCTGCTCCTCCGCGACGGGTGGCCCTGGCGCCTCCTGCACCCCGGGCACCGGATCACCGTCTGGAAGGACGCCGGACCCTGGGAGGTGGAGCGCCACGCGGTCGATGCGCCCCTCGTGCCCAAGGCACTGGGGGACAGGCTCGAGGCGGCCGGGATCATCCGGGCCTACACCCCCGTGACCGTCCCCGACGGGCACGTCGGGCTCCTCTTCACCGAAGGGGCGCTCGTGGGCGATCTCGGGCCCGGTCTGCACCGGCTCTGGACGATCGGCGCCAAGTCGACCGTCTCGACCGTCGATCTCCGCTGGCGGACCCACGAGGTCACCGGCCACGAGATCCTCACGCGGGACCGGGTGACGCTGCGGGTCAACCTCTCGGCCACCTACCGGGTGGTCGATGCGCGGGCCGCGGTGACGGTGAGCAAGGACTACGCCGAGGCGCTCCACCGTGCGCTGGCACTCGCCTTCCGGAAGACCCTCGGGGCGCTGACCCTCGATGCGCTTCTGGCCGACAAGGTGGCTGTCGACGAGACGGCTGCAGCGGAGGTCCGGGCAGCCATGTCCGGGCTCGGGCTCGAGGTGGCGGAGATCGCCCTGAAGGACGTGATCCTTCCCGGCGAGATGCGCGAGATCCTCAACCGCGTCGTGGCGGCGGAGAAGGAGGCCGAGGCCAACGTCATCCGCCGGCGCGAAGAGACCAACGCGGTCCGGGCGCTGCACAACACGGCCAAGGTAATGGCGGACAACCCCGTCATGCTGCGGCTGAAGGAGCTGGAGGCGCTGGAAACCGTGGCCTCCAAGGTCGGGCACCTCACCGTCCACAACGGGACGGCGGGTCTGCTGGCAGACCTCGTGAAGCTCCGCGACTGAACCAAGGGGCCGTCCGGGAAACCGGGCGGCCCACCCCGTTTCAGCGCCGGAATTCGAGGATGTTGAACTCCGATTCCACCAGCGGCATCGGCAGCATCAGCCGCATGCGGTCCGGCGAAACCTGTTCCAACACCCCCACCTCCGACAGGTGCTGCGGGCTCACCGTCGGGTCACTCACCTCGGGCAGCGCCGCGTAGGGCGTCGGCCGCTCCCCGGCAAAGAAGCTGCTCCCCTGGTACACGATCCGCCCCTCCCGCCAGGCCAGCGTGCCCGCGGTGCGCTGCGAGCCGCTCTTCTTCTCCAGCCACCAGGTGCCATCCGCCCGCGCCTCCACCACGCAGGAAAACCAGTCGTAGACCACCAGCGCAGAGATCCGACCGAGCTTCATCACCCGGCACTCCCATGCGCCCTCCGGCTGAAGCTCCGGCAGGGCCGCCCCCGCCATCGCCCGCACCAGCTCGGCCACATCCGTCTCCCGGCCCTCCGCCAGCGCCGCGCGCATTCCCCGGCCCAGCGCCGCGTCAAAGGCCTCGAGCCGCGCGGCATCCTCGGCGCGCAACTCCGGCGGTGCCGCGGCGAGCGGGGTGGTTGCAAGGGCGATGAAAAGCGGGAGGGCGCGGAACAGGGTCATGCCCCCTCAACGCCCGGCAAGGCCCCGGCGGTTCCCGCCTAGGCCACATGTGTGGGCGGCACCTCGGACGGCGCCGCGCCACCAAGCGGCCCGCCCATCAGATCCTCGATGAAATGGCTCATCAGCTGGGGCCGTCCGCTCACCCCGGCCTTGCGGTAGATCGCCGCCGTCTGCGCCTTCACCGTGCCCTCCGAGGTGCTGCGCAGGGCGGCGATCTCCGCCGTGCTCATCCCCTTGATCGCAAAGAGCGCCACATCCCGCTCCGCCGGGGTCAGGCCCCAGTCGCCAAACCGCTCTTCCAGAAGGTCCATGAAGGCGCCCGAGGCCGCGCGCATGCTGTCTTCCAGCCGCGCCGCCCGCCGCTGGCTGCGCCGCAGCGCAATCGCCCCCAGCGCGATGCCCAGCACCAGTCCGAGCGCCGCGCCCAGCTCGATGTATTCGCTGACCTGCCAACTGAGCGGCGCAAAGCCCAGCACCGAACTGAGGATGTTCGCCAGGAAAAAGACGGCGCAGACCACCTGCACCGCCAGCACCGCCCCTATGATCGGGTTCGACCGCACCTGCCCCCGTTCACTCAATCATCGTCGTCATCGTCGTCATCGCTGCCGCTTTTGTCGTCGTCGTCGCGATCGTCGTCGTCTTCATCATCGTCGCGCCCCGAGTTCTCCGATCCGGGGCCGGAATTGTCGTGATCGTCGTCATAGGGGTTCACGAGTCCGGGGGCCTGCGGGCCGCCCCCGCTCCCGCCCCCGGCGATCTTGCGCCGCACGACATAGTCGCGCAGGATCTCGCCGGTCGCCGGGTTGAACACGATCTCACGCTGAAACTCGCGGCTCGTCGCCTTGATACGGGTACGCCCGAGCAGGGTCCGGCTCACACTGATCTGATTGAAGCCCTGGTCGGTAAGCTGGGACACGATCTGCTCCGTGATCGTGGCAGCACGCGCCGCCCCGGTGGGCAGGGCGAGGGCAAGGCAGAGAAGGAGGGTGCGGAACAGGGTCATCATCTCCCAGACAGATTACCCCCGCCGCTCGGGAGGGGGCAATCCAGGCGCATCGAAGCGGCGCGGGCCGCCTCAGTCGTGGTCGCTGCCATGGTCATCATCGTCATCATCGTCGTCGTCGCGGCCCGAGCCACTGCCCGAGCGGTCGTCATCGTCGTCATCGTCGTCGTCATCGTCGCGCCCGCGACCCCGGCCCCTGTCATCATCATCGTCGTCGTCATCGTCGATGAAGTCGTCCGAGCGCGAAGACACCTCGACGCCCGGCCGTGTGTCTTCGCCCATGCGCACACGCTCGACCTCGCGCTTGATGGTCTCGCCGGTGGCGCGGTCGTAGATCACCTCCACCTTGGCGTTGCCCTTGATCGCCTCAACCTTGATCTGGGTGGGGCCGGTCTTCACCTCGATCCGGTCGTAGCCGTCGGCCTGATAGGCAGAGACGATGGCATCGGGCGTGATCTCCGCATGGGCGGCAGCGCTGCCGAGGCCGATCAGAGCGGCGGCGGCGAGTGTCTTGAGGGGTGCTTTCAGGGGATATGTCATCTTTGGTCCTCCAATGGGATGAGCATGGTCAGGCGGTCTGACCGCTCCCATCTGCCCGGCCCCTCGCTGCCTCCTCAATCGACCACAGGTTTAGCCGCCGCGCCATAACCCTGCGGCAGACCTCCATAAACCGGAGTTTAGATGGGCCTTCGCCCCGGGTTTGGCGCCGTCAGACCTCCTGCGCCGCCTCCCGGGCCACCGCCTCCAGGTCCATCCCGGGTTCCCCCACGGCCACCCAGGCCGCGCCCGGTGCCAGCCAGCGCACCATCTCCACCCCGTCAAAGCTGCGCGGCGTGAACTCGGGGCTCGCCTCGCCCTCCCGCGCCAGCATGCAGAGCGCCATCACCCGGCCGTCCGCATCGGTGTAGATGAGCTGCGCCACCGGCTTGCCGCCCGCCACCAGCAGCCGCGCGCCCTGGAAGGTGAAGCCCGAGCCGGTGAGGTCGGGCACCCGGAAGGGCACGCCGGTCTCGGTGCCGAGCCATGCCTCGATATGCGCCTGCTCGCTCGCGGGCACCTCCACCAGGTGCCGCACCTGCCGGGCGTAGACCCGGTGATAATCGGCGATCTCGTCCATCCAGCCGCGGGTGGCATGGCCGTCGGCCAGCTCGGTGCCCGGCACCATCACCCGCGTCAGCAGCGCGCCTGCCCCCGCACCCACCAGCAGCAGCGCCAGCACCGCGGCGATCGAGGCCGAGAAGATCGGGCGCCGGTCGAGGTTGGCCGGGGTGAAGACCGGTGGAATCGCCTCTTCGCGCGGCGCGGCCCCGCCGGGCGGGATCGCACCCACCGCCGGTGTCTCGGGCAGGGCATCGCCCTGCCCCTCCATCGCCGCCTGCCCCGGCACGCCGGGCTCGGCCTCGGCCACCTCGGGCAGGGCTTCCGGCGCCTCGCCCCGGGGCGTCGCCGCCGCCACCGTCGGGCGCGAGGGCTCCACCCGCGTGCCTGGCGTGGTTGTGGCCGACACCGCCGCGGCCAGCGCCGGCGGCACCGGCGCGTCGAGCAGCGCGTCGAAGGCAAAGGCCAGCTCGGCATCCAGCGCACCCGCTGCCTCGATCTCGGCCGCAAGCTCCGGGTCGGCCGCCGCCTCCGCCTCGAAGCGGGCCGCGTCCTCGGCACTCATCTCGCCGTCGAGATAGGCCGAAATCCTCTCCATCCGGTCCACCATCACGCCGCCCCCTCTGCAAGGGCCGCGCGCAGCCGCGTGCGGGCCGCCGACATGCGCGACATCACCGTGCCCGCCGGAATGTCGAGGATCGCCGCCGCCTCGGCGTAGCTGTGCCCCTCCACCGAGACGAGCAGCAGCACCGAAGAGAGCCCCTCGGGCAGCGCCATCACCTGGGCCAGCACCTGCCCCGCGCGGGTGGCCTCCTCGCCGCCCATATGGCTCACCAGCTCGCTGGCCTCCTCGGCGGGCACTGTGCCCTCGCCCGTGCGCACCTGCCGCTTGCGCATCTCCGACGTCCAGAGATTGCGCGCCATGGTGTAGAGCCAGGGCAGCAGCGGCTGCTCGGGGTTCCACTTTCCGGCGTTGGTTATGGCGCGTTCGCAGGTCATCTGAACAAGGTCATCGGCCTCGGAAGGGTGGCGGGTCAGGCTGAGCGCAAAGCGCCGCAGCCGCGGAAGGCCGGCCAGAAGCTCGGCCTGAAAATCTGTCGCGTCGGGCTGCAAGCTGCGGCCTCCTCGGAGCGCGGCGCGCCTCCTGGCGCACCTGGCCCGATAGAAACCAAAGCCCGGGCACGATGCAACCGCCCGCGCGAAATTGCGCCCGGGCGGTTGGCAGGTGGGGCAGGCAGGGATGAGGCCTGCCCCGGGGGGATGCGATTGGCTGGATCAATAATCCACCGCCACCCCGCCGATCGCCATCTTCAGGCTGGCATAGGCCCAGGTCTCGGCGCCGCCGCGCAGGGCGATCTCCTCGAGCTGCTCGGTCGCCCCGGCGAGGTCACCGGCGGCGGCCAGGCCCTGGCCCATGTAGGAGCGGGCGAGGATGTAGTCGGGGTCCACGTTCAGCGCCGCCTGGTAGAAGCCCATCGCCGCGTCGGTGTCGCCCATCTTGCGGTGGGTGAAGCCCTTGTAGTTCAGGATGCGCGGGTCGTTCTCGTTCTCGGCCGTGGCCAGCACCATCAGCGCGCGATCGTATTCGCCGTTGTAGGCCAGCTCGCGGGCGGCATTGTAGCGGTCATCGTCGGTGACGGCCTCGGACTTGGCGTCGAGGCACTTGGCGGTCTTCTCGTCGAACACCTGGCCCTTCTCGCACTTCGTCGTGGTCGAGGTGCTGGTCGGCGGCGTGGTGCTGTCGCCTCCGGCGGCAAACACCGGAGCGGCCATGGCGAGGAGAACGGCGGAAAGGGGAAGAATGCGGGTCATCTTGTCTGTCCTTTGGGTCAATCGGTTGGCTTCGGTTATCTCGGTGACGGCCCTCATCGGCTGTCACAGAAGGTACGTGCCAGCCCCGCGGATTATTCACCCGCCGCCACGATTTTTCGCCGAAAAATCGTAACGCGCTGAAATCGTGATGAACTTACTTGACCGCAACCGCCTCGAGCAGCCGCAGCGGCACGATCTCCAGCGCCCTCTGGTGCGTCGCCTCCAGCACCACCTCGGGCGGGCAGCCCTCGTCATGGGCCTGCAGGAACCGGCTGGCGCAAAGGCACCAGCGGTCGCCGGGCTTCAACCCCGGAAAGCCGTAATGCGGCATCGGCGTGGTCAGGTCGTTGCCCACGTATTTCGAATAGGCCAGGAACTCCGCCGTCATCACCGCGCAAACGGTATGGCTGCCCGCGTCCGCCGCGCAGCTGTTGCAATGCCCGTCGCGGAAGAAGCCGGTGACAGGCGCGGTCGAGCAGGGCTCCAGCGGCCCGCCCAGCACGTTCACGGCGGGATACTTCTCCAGCGCCGTCATGGCCGTGCCTCCTCGTTCACCGCCGCGATCTCCCGGAACCAGGCCATCATCCCGTCGCGCACGTCCGCCCGGGCAAAGGCCGGATCGGCGGCGCTGACGGCGATCACCACCTTCCTCGCCCGGTCGATGTAGATGTACTGTCCGTAAATCCCCACGGCCATGTATTCCCCCTCGCCCTCCTTCGGCATCCACCAGTGATAGCCGTAACGCCATTTGCCCGGCTCGGTCACGGCAGAGGGCGTCGTGCTCTCCTGCACCCAGTCATAGGGCACGATCCGCAACTCGCCCAGCCGCCCGTCCTGGGCATACATCAGCCCGAAGAGCGCATAGTCCCGCAGGCTCATGTTCAGCCCGCCCAGCACGAAGCCCTGTCCCCGCGCATCGACCAGCAGGTAGGGCTGCGGCCCCTGAAGCGCCATCGGCGCCAGCAGCCGCTCGCCCAGCAGCGTCGCCATGTCCTGCCCGGTCGCGCCGCGCATCACCAGCCCGAGCACATGGGTATCCATCGACACGTAGCGCCAGCGCTCCCCCGGCGGCCCGGCGCGGCGGTCGAGCCTTGCGGTGAAGCGATCGAGCGAGCCGCCGATGGCGAGGATACGTCCCATCCTGTTTATGTCGGACCAGAAGTCGAAGTAATCCTCGTCGAACGCCACGCCCGACTGCATCTGCAACACGTCGCGGATCGTCGCCCCGTCATAGGCGCTGCCCGCGAGCTCCGGCGCATAGCGCGTCACCGGGTCGTCGAGGCTCTCGATCTCGCCCGAGTCCAGCAGGATGCCCAGAAGCGCCGAGACAAAGCTCTTCGCCACCGACCACGAGATCCGCAGGTCATCCGGCCCGGTGCCCAGGTGATAGCTCTCATGGGTCAGCATCCCCTCCGACAGCACCATCAGCCCGGTGATCCTGCGCTCCGCGATCACCTGCTCCGAGCCCTCGGGCAGCGGCACCGGCTCGGCATCGAGCATCGGCTGCAACGCACCCCCCGGCCCCACCGGCAACGGCACCGAATGAAACAGCTCGCCCATATGCGTGAAGTTCCACACGATCACATCCGGGTCGAACAGCCGCTGCACCGCCCAGAGCCGCCCCACCTCCTCGCGCTTCACCCACGCCCCGCCCCCCGCCGCAAGAAGCAGCAGGACAAGCCCGACACCGATGGCCTTCAGAGCAGCACGCATGTCCCTACCCGATCACGCGCCGCGCGGCGGTGCAAGGTGACGGCCGCCGTCCCCGAACGAAAAAGGGCGGCCCGAAGGCCGCCCCCGATGTCCGAACCGCAAGCCCTCACTCGGCCTCGGCGGGCTCCAGCGCGTGCAGGCCCTTCAGGATGTCGATCGCATAGGCCAGCTGGTAGTCCTCCTCGCGGAGCTGGGCGGCCTCCTCGGCGATCTTGCGCTCTTCCTCGATCTGCCGGATCTCGTCCTCGGAGAGGCTGTCGTTGCTGATCGCGCCGCGCAGGTCGGCTTCCGAGCGGTTGCGGGCGGCGGCGGAGGCCTCTTCATCCTCCTCCTCTGGCGCGTTCGGGTCCACCGTCGGCTGCTGCACCACGATGTCCGGGCTCACGCCCAGCGCCTGGATCGAGCGGCCCGAGGGGGTGTAGTAGCGCGCGGTGGTCAGGCGCATCGCGCCATCGCCCTTCAGCGGCATCACCGTCTGGACCGAGCCCTTGCCGAAGCTCTTGGTGCCCACAACCACGGCGCGGCGGTGATCCTGCAGCGCCCCGGCGACGATCTCGGAGGCCGAGGCCGAACCGCCGTTGATCAGCAGCACGATCGGCTTGCCCTCGGCGAGGTCGCCCGCGGTGGCGTTGTAGCGGTCGCCATCGGCGGCCTGGCGGCCCCGGGTGCTCACGATCTCGCCCTTCTCGAGGAAGGCGTCGGAGACCTTGATCGCCTGGGTCAGCAGCCCGCCCGGGTTGTTGCGCAGGTCGAGCACGATGCCGTTGATCTCGTCCATGCCCCCGGCCTCTTCCACGGCCTTCTTCAGGCCCTCTTCGAGGTTGGGATAGGTCTGGTCGTTGAAGGTGGTGATCCGCAGCACGACCGACTTGCCCTCGGTGCGGGTGCGCACGGCGGTGAGCTTGATGGTGTCGCGCACGATGGTCACGTCGAAGGGCTCGTCCACGCCCTCGCGGACAACGGTGATGATGATCTCCGAACCCACCGGCCCGCGCATCAGCTCCACCGCGTCATCCAGCGTCAGGCCGAGCACGGACTCGCCGTCGACGTGGGTGATGAAGTCACCGGCCTCGATGCCGGCCTCGTCGGCGGGCGTGTCGTCGATCGGGGAGACGACCTTCACGAAGCCCTCTTCCTGCGTCACCTCGATGCCGAGCCCGCCGAACTCGCCGCGGGTCTGCACCCGCATGTCAGCGGCATCATCGGGGGAGAGGTAGGAAGAATGCGGGTCGAGCGAGGTGAGCATCCCGTTGATGGCGGCCTCGATCAGTTCCTTCTCGTCCACCTCTTCCACGTATTGGGCGCGGATCCGCTCGAAGATGTCACCGAAGAGGTCGAGCTGTTCGTAGATCGAGGCGTTCCGGTCGGTCTCCTGCGCCAGCAGGGGGCCGGCGATCTGGGTGCTCATCAGGGCCCCCGCCAGCGTGCCGCCCAGCGCGGCCATCATGAATTTCTTCATACCATCATCCATCCTTGGTAGCGGCGAACCATTCCGTCGGATCCACCGGGGCGTCGCCCTGTCTCAGCTCCATATAAAGCGTTTCACTGCGCTCTGCACCAGCTTCCCGCTCCATCGTCCCTTCTGCAAACTCTCCGGTTGCCGTGTCTCCGCCCGGGGCCAGCCCGCCCATAAGCCCGAGCGGCGCCCCTGCGGCCACGATCTGGCCGGGCTCACCATAAACGGTTTCCAAACCGGCAAGCACCAACAGAGTGTCCGGCGCGGGCTCAAGGATCATCACGTTTCCGTAGTCCAGAAGCGGCCCGGTGTAGCGGATCGTGGCGGCCGCGGGCGCAGTCAGCAGCGTGCCCGGGTAGAGCGCCAGCAGCAGGCCGGGCCGGGCGATGCCCGCGGCATCCGGCTCCTCGTAGCCGCGGATCACGGTGGCCGGGCCCGGCAGCGGCAACGCGCCACGCATCGCCTCCCAGCCTGCGCCCTCCGCCTCGCTCGCCCCGCCGACCTGCGACAGCCCCGAGGCGAAGGAGGCCAACGTGTCGGAGGTTTCCAGCAGCTCGCGCAGGCGCTCGGGGTCTTCCACGTAGCGCTGCGGCAGGTCGGTGCGCTCGTCGATCGCCCGGGTCAGCGCCAGCCGCGCCTCCTGCGCGCCCCGCAGCCCTTCGGTCAGCGTGTCGCGCGCGCTTTCCTGCAGGATGGCGAGCAGGGTGATCTCCTCCACCTGCCCCCTCAGCGTCGCCGCCTCGGCCTGCAGGCCCGGCGTCACATCGCCCAGGATCATCGCCGCCCGCGCGGTGCCCGCAGGCCCCGCCGGATGCAGCAGCAGCAAGGGCGCGGGCGAGCGTTCCATCGTCGCGAGCACGCCCAGCAGGCGGCTCACCTCCTGCTCCCGCGCATCGAGCGCGGCGCGCAGAGCCCCCTCGCGGATCGCCGCCTGCCGCAGCCCGGTGCGCAGCGCGGTGAGGCCAGTCTCATAGGCCCGCACGGTCTGGGTCAGCGCCTCCACCCGGTCGGCCTTCGTCTCGGCCTCCTGCAACGCCGTCGCCGCCTTCTGCAGCATCGAGGCCGCGTCGAGGGCGATCTGGGTCGGGTCGGATTGCTGTGCAGTCGCCGGCGCCGCGAGCGCCAGGCAGACGAGAATCGCTCGGATCATTTCAGCAGGCTCTTCCCCGTCATCTCATCTGGCTGCGGCAGGCCCATCAGGTCGAGCACCGTCGGCGCAAGGTCGGCCAGGCGCCCCTCGCGCACCCTGGCGCCCTCGGGCGCACCATAGACCACAACCGGCACCGGGTTCAGCGTGTGCGCGGTGTGCGGCCCGCCGGTCTCGGGGTCGATCATCATGTCGCAATTCCCATGGTCGGCGGTGACGATGATCGCGCCGCCCGCCATCTCCAGCGCGTCCAGCGCCCGGCCCAGCCCCTCGTCCACCGCCTCGCAGGCGGCCACCGCGGCCTCGATCACCCCGGTGTGGCCCACCATGTCGGGGTTGGCATAGTTCACCACGATGAAGTCGTAGCCCTTCTCGATCGCCGCAACGAGCCGGTCCGACACCTCGGGCGCGCTCATTTCCGGCTGCAGGTCATAGGTCGCCACATTGGGCGATTTCGGCATGTAGCGGTCCTCGCCCGGCTCCGGGTCTTCCTTGCCGCCGTTCAGGAAGAAGGTGACATGCGGATACTTCTCGGTTTCCGCGATATGGAACTGCGTCAGCCCCTGCTTCGCAACCCAGGCCCCCAGCGTGTTGACGATGTCGCGCGGCGGGAAGCAGGTGGTCATGTAGGCGTTGTGGCCCTCGGAATACTCCACCATCCCCAGCAACGCCGCCAGCTCGGGCCTTTTCCCGGGGTCGAACTCGTCGAACCCCGGCTCCCCGATCGCCCGCAGGATCTCCCGCGCCCGGTCGGCCCGGAAGTTGAGGAAGAAGAGCCCGTCGCCGTCCTTCATCCCCTCGTAGCCCGCGAGCACCGTGGGCAGGATGAACTCGTCGGTCTTCTCGGCCTCATAGGCCGCCTTCACCGTGGCCACTGCGCCCTCGCCCCGCTCGCCCTTGCCGTGCACAATGGCCTCGTAGGCCTTGCTCACCCGGTCCCAGCGGTTGTCGCGGTCCATCGCATAGTAGCGCCCGCTCACGGTGACGAAGTGCGCCCCCTCCGGCAGCCGCTTCTCCGTCTCGCCGATGTAGCCGTCCGCCGATTTCGGCGCCACGTCGCGCCCGTCGGTCAGCGCATGGATCGCCACGGGCACGCCCGCGGCAGCAATCGCCTCGGCCGCTGCGATCATGTGGTTCTGGTGGCTGTGCACCCCGCCCGGCGAGACGAGCCCGGCCAGATGCGCCATGCCGCCCGACTTCTTCAACGCGGCGATGAAGGCGCCCAGCCCCTCGTTCTGTGCAAACGACCCGTCCTCGATGGCCAGGTCGATCTGCCCGAGATCCATCGCCACCACCCGGCCCGCGCCGATGTTGGTGTGCCCCACCTCCGAATTGCCCATCTGTCCCGTCGGCAGCCCCACGTCCGGGCCATAGGTGACGAGCGTGGCATGAGGGCAGGTCGCCATCAGCCGGTCGAAGTTCGGCGTCTCCGCCAGCGCCGGCGCATCCCCCGGGCCACCATCGCCAATGCCCCAGCCATCGAGAATGCAGAGGACAACGGGTTTGGGCATGGGCGGCTCCTAGGCAGAATACTGGCCTTCTACCCCAGACCGGGGTGAGGGGAAACGGTTGTGCGGCCCCCCGGCACGGAATCAAGCCGCAGGCGCCGTGCAGCGCCCGCCCTACTCCCGGTGATAAGGCGTCCCCGCCAGGATCGCCGTGGCCCGGTAGAGCTGCTCGGCCAGCATCACCCGGGCCAGCATGTGCGGCCAGACCATCTTGCCGAAGCTCAGGGTGAAATCCGCCTCCGCCACCAGCGCCGGGTCCAGCCCGTCGGCCCCGCCGATCATCAGCGCCACCTCGGGGCGGCCCATGTCGCGCCACTTCGCCAGCTGGTCCGCAAAGCCCGGCGAGCTCATCACCCTGCCCCGCTCGTCCATCGCCACCACCACGGCCCCGCCCGGCACCGCCCGGCGCAGCAGCTCGGCCTCCGCCGCCTTGCCGCCGCCGCGCTTGTCCTCCAGCTCCACCACCGAGGCGGGCCCGAGCGCAAGACCGCGCCCGGTCTTCCCGGCGCGGTCGAGGTAGTCGTCGATCAGGGATTTCTCCGGGCCGGCGCGCAGCCGCCCGATGGCGAGAATGGTCAGCTTCAAGAGCGGGTCAGGCGGTGGCCGTGACCGGCTGCCACATCTTCTCGAGCTGGTAGAAGTCGCGGACCTCCGGGCGGAAGACATGAACGATCACGTCGCCCGTGTCGATCAGCACCCAGTCGCCCGCTTCCTTGCCCTCGACCTTGCACGGCGTGCCGAACTCCTGCTTCAGGCGGTCGACCAGCTTTTCCGCGATCGCGCCCACTTGGCGGCTGGAGCGGCCCGAGCAGATCACCATGTGATCGGCAATGGTCGACTTGCCCGCGAGATCGATGGTCACGATCTCCTCGGCCTTGTCGTCTTCGAGCGAGCTGAGGATGGATGCAAGCAGCGCCTTTCCGCCTGCTTTGCCGTGTGGTGCCCCGTGCTGCGGGACGTTGCCTGCCGTTTGCTGCACGGCGGCCTCCGAAGAGTGAGACAGGAGATGGTCCTCCAGGGTTGCGCGCCTGTGCTGCCCCGACGCCGGGCCTGTCTCCAAGGTAACACCCGGGCGGGGCTGCATCAATGTTTCTTGACACATTGCCACACCCCCCGGCCTGGCGAGGGCGGATCGCCGCTTTACGCCCCTGCGGCAGGGTGGCAACGTCGGCGCCATGACGGCGCTCAAGGCATTCGGCCCGCTCTCGGAAGGGGAGCAGAAACTGCTCGCATCCTGCGGCGGCTCCGAGCGGGTGACGCTGGGCGAGGGTGACCTGCCCACAGGCGAGGAGAACGGCGCCGTCGAGGTGCGCGCCGCCCTGCTGCGCGAGCTGCTCCTCGGCCTCTACGAGCACCCGCTCAACCCCAAGGGCCTGCGCCTGCGCGGGGCGCGGATCACCGGCGCGCTCGACCTGCAGGGCACCGATTCCACCCTCGACATCACCCTGTCGTCCTGCCGCATCGAAGGCGAGATGAACCTGGTCAACGCCACGCTCCGCGGGCTGCACCTGCAGGGCTGCTGGGTCAAGGCGATCACCGCCGACAACGCCCGCTTCTCCGGCTCGGTCTACCTGCGCGGCGACGCCCATGTGGCCGGCGAGATCGGCCTCGCCGGCGCCCGCATCGCCGGAGACCTGCAGATCTGCGGCGCAACGATCGACGGCGGCGGGCAGGACGCCATCTTCGCCCCCTCGCTGCGGGTCGAGGGCTCGGTCTTCCTCGGCAACTACCCCTATGCCGAGGGCGAAACCGCGCTGCACTGCCGCGGCATGATCTTCCTCTCCTCCGCCCGGATCGACCACGACGTCTTCATCACCCACTGCGCCATCGACCTGCCCGAGGAGCCGCTCGGCCACGAGGCCTTCGGCGCCACCGAGGAGCATGGCGCCGAGATCGCCGTGTCGCTCGCCCGCGCCCGCGTCGGCGGCATCCTCTACTTCCAGCACAACGAGATCAGCCGCGTGGTCAACCTCGCCGGCGCCGAGGTCGCCCGCTTCAAGGACGAGCCCACCGGCCCGGGTGCGAGCTACCCGCTCCGGCTCGACGGTTTCCACTACACCGACTTCTCCCGCCACGCCGACACCCGCCCCACCGAGCGCCTGCAATGGCTCGCCCGCCGCGCCGAGGGGCTGGCCTTCAACGCCCAGCCCTACGAGCAGCTGGCCTTCGTGCTCACCCGCATGGGCCACCGCGGCGACGCCCAGACCGTGCTGATGGTGAAGGAGCGCCTGCTGCGCGCCGAAAACCGCAGGCTCCGCGCCGAGACCTCCGGCATCCGGGTCCGCTGGCTGATGATGTGGCTCTCGGACGTGGTGCTGCGCTTCACCGTCGGCTACGGCTACCGCCCCGGCCGCTCGGTCGCCTTCGCCGCCGTGCTCATCGCCGGCCTCGCCGCCTTCTACCAGGTCACCTGGAACGCCGGCGACATGACCCCCAACGCCGCGCCCATCCTCACCTCCCAGCCCTGGATCGAGGCCACGGTCAGCCACCCCGAGGCCCCCGGCGCCTTCTGGAGCCAGCCCGGCCAGGCCGGGCAGGACTGGGAAACCTTCTCCTCGCTGGCCTATGCCGCCGACCTGGTGATCCCGCTGGTCGACTTCGGCCAGGAAGACGCCTGGGCCCCCTCCACCTCCCGCTCGCCCTGGGGCGTGGCCGGCTGGTGGCTCCGCTGGTTCGCCAAGGGCATCGGCTGGATCGTCACCGCGCTGGCCGCCGCCGCCCTCACCGGGGTGATCCGCCGCGACTGAGGCGTGCCACGTCGGGCGGGGCCGATGCAACCATGCCTTGTGTGCGACCGACGCACCCAAGTTGCGCGCCTTGCAGCGCAGGCGCGCGATCTGGTCCGGTCAACTGCTCGCGCGGCGGGCGAGGGTGAAGCCCATGTCGATGCGGCGCTCGGGCAGCGGGGTGCCGGAGGTGGCGGCGAGGGTGAGCTCGGCGGCCTTGAGGCCGATGGCGTGGCCGTCGATGCGGATGGTGGTGAGGCCGATGCCGGCCTCGCCCACGTCGTCGACATCGCCGAAGCCGGTGATGGCGAGCGCCTCGGGCACCGCGATGCCGCGGCGGCCCGCCTCGCAGAAAGCGCCGAGGCCGAGGGCGTCGGAGACGCAGACGACGGCATCGGTGTCGGGCCATTGCTCCAACACGCGGGCGAGGCCCCGGGCGCCGTATTCGGGGCCGGTCATGCCGTCCTGCGGGGGCAGGCGGAGGATGCGGGGGGCGTGGCCCGGAAGCGCCTCGGCGTAGCCCTCGGCGCGCATCACGGCGCGGGTGTCATGCGGGCGGTCGGTGGAGAGGAAGGCGATGGCGCGGCGGCCGGTCTCGACCAGGTGTTCGGTGACGGCGCGGCCGGCGGCGCGGTTGGAGAAGCCCACGGCGGCAAAGATCGGGCTGTCGGGCAGCTCCCAGAGTTCGATCACCGGGAGGCCGGCGCGGGTGAGCAGGGTGCGGGTCTCGTCGGTGTGCTCGGAGCTGGTGAGGATGAGCGCATCGGGGCGGCGGCCCATGAGGGTGGAGACCAGCGCGGCCTCGGTCTCGGGGGCGTATTGGGTGGTGCCGAGGAGCAGATGAAGGCCTCCGGTCGCCAGCCCCTCGGACAGGCCCCGGATGGTGGAGGCGAAGGTGGGCTGGTCGAGCGTGGAGACCACGGCGCCGACCATGCGGGAGCGTTGCGAGGAGAGGGCGCCTGCGGTGTCATCCCTCACGTAGCCCAGCTCGGCCACGGCGGCGGCGACCTTCTCGCGGGTTTCGGGCGAGACCTTGGCGGGCGTCGAGAGCGCGCGGGAGACGGTGATCTTGCCCACGCCCGCGGCGCGCGCCACGTCGCCCATCGTCACCCATTTCTTCTGCATCGCCGCTCCGCCGTTGACGGCTTCGGGATAGCGATGGTATCGGTACCATGCAAGGATGGTATCGATACCATCGAGTCGGAGGAGACGCGCGATGCTGACGCAAGAGCAGAAAGAGTTCTACGAGGAGAACGGCTACCTGATGGTGGAGGACGTGGTGGACCCGGAGCAGCTGGCGAAGCTGCAGGCGATCACCGCGGAGATGATCGAGGAGTCCCGGTCGGTGACCGAGAGCGACGCGCGCTATGACCTCGACAAGGGCCACTCGGCGGAAAACCCACGGCTGACCCGGATCAAGCTGCCGCACAAGCAGAACCCTTATTACTGGGAGATCCTCACGAAGAGCCGTGTGACCGAGGTGCTGAACGACCTGCTCGGGCCGGACACGATCATCAACACCTCGAAACTCAACACCAAGGCACCGGGCGGCGGGGCGGCGGTGGAGTGGCACCAGGACTGGGCCTTCTACCCGCATACCAACGACGACCTGCTGGCCTTCGGGCTGATGCTGGCGGATGTGGACGAGGCGAACGGGCCGCTGATGGTGATTCCGGGGAGCCACAAGGGACCGGTGCTGAGCCACCACGTCAACGGGGTGTTCGCCGGGGCGGTCTCGCCGGACGATCCGGATTTCGACATGGGCAAGGCGGTGACGCTGACCGGCAAGGCGGGCAGCATGACGGTGCATCACGTGCGGCTGCTGCACGGCTCCGCGCCCAACATGAGCGACCGCAACCGGCTGATCCTGTTCTACGAGCTGGCGCGGGCCGATGCCTGGCCGATCCTCGGGGCGTCGAGCTACATCCACGAGCTGGGGCAGCGGAGGTTCTGGGAGGATATCCAGAGCCGGGTGGTGACGGGCGCGCCGGTGCTGGAGCCGCGGCTGGAGCAGGTGCCGGTGCGGATGCCGCTGCCGCCGGCGCCTGACAACACGTCGATTTTCAAGACCCAGCAGACGGCAGGGCAGAAGAGCGCCTTCGCGATGATGTGACCCTACCTGCCCGCCTTGTGCGGGAGGAGCACGGCGTAGAGAGCGTCGTTGGCGGGCGTGGGAACGCCCGCCTTTCGGCCGAGGCGGCCGACCGCGCCGGAGACCCAGTGGATCTCGAGCGGGCGGCCGTGCTCGAGGTCGATCGCGGTGGAGGCGCGCATGGCGGCGGGCATGCCGGTGACCGAGGCCCATATCGCCGCCTCGAGGCCCTCGGGGAGCGCCACGCCGAGGGCGCGGCCGACGGCGGCGGTTTCGGCGATGACGGCGCGGTAGAGCGCGCCAAGCTCGGGGATCGAGGTAACCTCGCCCAGGGTGCAGCGCCCGGCGGCGGTGACGCCCGACATGGCGGAGAACAGCACGAACTTGGCCCAGACATCGCGGGTGATGTCATCGGTCGCGGGCGCGGCGGCGCCGGCCCCGGCGATGGCGGCGCGCAGGGCGTCGATCCGGGCGGAGGGCCTGCTGTCGCGCTCGGCGAAGGTGAACTCGGCGAAGGTGCCGGTCTGGCGGATCAGCCCGGGCGCGGCGATGGTGGTGGAGATCTTCGACATGCCGTTGGCGATGTTGCCTGGCGGCAGGATGGCGGCGAGGCGGTCGGCGGCCTCGACCCCGTTCAGGAAGGGCACCACCACAGTCTCGGATCCCAGCATCGGGCGGCAGGCCTCTGCGGCGGCCTCGAGCGCGTCGCCCTTCACGCCGAAGATGACGGCATCGACCTCGCCCACCTCGGCGGGGTCGTCGGTGGCCTTCCAGGGCTGCACTGTCGTGCTGCCGCGCGGGCTCTCGAGCGTGAGGCCATTGGCACGGATGGCGGCCAGGTGCTCGCCCCGCGCGATGGTGGCCACCTCGTGGCCGGCACGGGTTAGCACGACGGCGAGATACCCGCCGATGCCGCCCGTGGCCATGGTTGCGATGCGCATGATGTGCCCCCTTCGTTGCCGGTGTCACTCTAGCGCAAAGAGGCGCAGAGCGTGAACCCGGCTGCGCCTCAGCGCGCGAGGCGCAGGATCATGTAGCGGTTGAAGTGGCAGAAGGCCTCCGCCGTGCGCTTCTGCTCGTTCAGCCGCTCGTTCAGCCGGAACAGGCGGCGCTCGCTCATCAGGCGGCGAATGGCGAAGGCGATGGCCCAGCGGGTCTTCGGCTTCTTGATCCGCAGTTCCTCGTCGACCCGGCTGATGCCATGGCCGATGACGTTGAACAGCCCCTGCTCGAGGTCGATCGAGGGGGCGACGGCCTCGGTGATGTCTTCCTCGGCCTCGATGGTCAGCCCCATCCCGGCCAGCGTCTCGCGCATCGTCGTCAGGCGGTGGCCGCCGCCGACCGTCTGGCTGCGCTTGACGCCCTCGTAGTTCTCGGAGCGGAAGCAGTCGGCGATGAGGATGCGGCCCTCGGGCTTCAGCAGCGCCAGCGCCTCCTTCAGCGCCACCTCGTGGGGGATGTACTGGAAGCTCTCGGAGAACAGGCAGAGATCGAACCCGCCGGCACCGGAGAAATCCTCGAACATGCATTGGTGCACCCGGGCCTGCGGGGCGTTCTGCCGGCAGCGCGAGGCGAGGAAGGGGGAAGGCACGACGATTTCCACCTCGTGACCGAGCGCGATCAGCTTCTTCGCCGTCTCGCCGGCGCCGCCGCCGATGTCGAGGATGCGTAGTTTGCCCTCGGGCAAGTAGGAGAACAGCTTGTCGGTATAGGCCACCTGGGCCTTGCCGAAGTTCTCGGCGGCGACGGGCAGGCCCGTCCAGAGGCCGTAGTGGAGATTCTCCGCCCCGGTGAGCCAGCGCATGAAGCTGAGGCCCACGTCGAGCCCGATGGCGCGTGTATCGACTTTCTGTCCCATGGCCCAACCGTCTAGCGGAGAGAGGGCGGGCGGGGAAGCGCGATCAGTTCAGGGTCTCGGCGCAGTCGCCGCCATTGTGGCAGGCGAGCACCCGGCGCAGCTCGGCCTGGGTGGGCTTGGGGTAGATCTGGCTGCCGCAGGGGTCGGAGGTGACGATGAGTTCGCCCTTCGCGCCCTCCTCGACGTTCATCAGCAGCTGGTCGGAGCCGGGCCAGCCGCCGCACCAGGAGGCGAAGCAGACGAGGCTCACGGTGACGGGGGTGTCGATCGGCGTGGCGAAGCCGCCCTTGCCGAGCTGCATCCCCTGGAGCCGGGCCTTCACGTGGATGGGCTTCGGCTCGAACTGGCGCGAGAGATCCTGCTTGTGCTTGCGGATCGTCTCCTGCGCGGTGAGCGTGCCGTGGACGATGCGGTAGCGGGCCTCCGCATCGCGCGCCTGGGTGTATTGCCGGACCGGGTCGGGGCGCAGGCAGGAGAGGGCGGAGGCGGGCAGCGCCGCCGTGAGGGCGGCGGTGAGGGCGAGGGCGGCGGCGAGCGGTTTCATCTGAGATACTCCTCGAATTCGGCCACGACGGCCTCGTAGACGCTGCGCTTGAAGGGCACGATGTTGTCGGCCAGCTCGGCGCCCGGCAGCCAGCGCCATTCGGAGAACTCGGGGTGCTCGGTGGCGAGGTTCACCTCGTCGTCCTCGCCGAGAAAACGCATCAACACCCAGTGCTGTTCCTGTCCGCGGTACCTGCCCTTCCAGACCTTGCCGAGAAGCTCGGGGGGCAGGTCGTAGCGGACGGGCTCCGCCGTTTCGGTGATGATCTCGACGCGGGAGGCCGGGATGCCGGTTTCTTCCTCCAGCTCGCGGAGCGCGGCGGTGCGGTGATCTTCGCCCGGATCGAGGCCGCCTTGGGGCATCTGCCAGGCGGGCACGGTGGAGTCGATCCGCTGGCCGGTGAAGACCTGGCCGTCGGCATTGAGAAGCATGACGCCCACGCAGGGGCGATAGGGGAGCGAGTCGGGATCGGTCATGGGGCGGAGTTAGGGGCAGGCGCGGAGGTTATTCAATAGCGGGGTGCCGGTGGCAGGGGGCGGAGTTGGCGCGCAGCCCCGGGAATATATGCAGCAGGGTCCACCACGGCTCGCGGTCGGAGCGGGTTCGTTCTGACCTTCCTTGGCCTGTTCTTCGTGGAGGTGGCTTCTTCGGTGGTCGAAGCGGAACTCGGTCGCCCTGAGCAAGGTCGCAAAGCTGGTCTTCCGCAGCCCGCCATGCTCGGCATGGCTCCAGAAGCTCTCGACCCCGTTGATGCGGACCTCGTTCCCGGAGAAACCCGCGCGATCCCGCTCGTAGTCCTTGTCGATCCGGTGGCGCTTGGTGAAGCTCGCCTCTACCAATTCGTCGTGGCTGCGGAACTCATCGTCGGTCTACGGTCCCACGCGGCCGTCCATGATCGCCATGAGTGTCGATTTCGTGCGGCTTTTCACGTTATGGCAGAGGACACGCCCCCGCGCTCGGGACTCCCGCAGACCGGCACCTTGCGCGGATTGCCGCGACCCTCGTGTCCCCGCGTGCGCGTGGGGCCGAACTGGCCCCTGTCGAGCTCGACCACGCCCCGCAAGATGCAGTCCTCCTGGGCCAGGTCGGCCATCCGCCGGCGCAGAAGGCGGTAGAGCGATAGGCAGGCGTCGTGGCGAAGGCCGCTCAGAATGGCGGCGCGATAGTGTCGACCCGGACCAGACGCAGCAGATCCCGAAACTTCCGCTCCGAAATCCCCCCGAAACAGATGCCGGCCTTTCTCAACCATGAGAGCCGCTCAGCGCACTCTCAGACATGCTCGACCGTGGCAGACCCTGCTCCGGATATCCGATCGCGCCCTCGCCACCAGCGCCACCGCAAGCGGCAGGGCGCCGGGCCGCTCAGCCCTTCTTCACCTCGTCCTCCATGTCCATCCCGTTCAGCCGGGCGACATGGTCGGTGACGAAGGGCACGAAGTCGCCGCCCCTGCCGATCGCCTCGACGTGGTTGAAGTAGTGCCGCACCGCGCTGGCCACCACGTTCACCACGCCCGCATCCGCGGCCATCGAGTTCACGTAGCGCAGATCCTTGTTGGCGTTCTGGATGGTGAACTTGTGCACCTCCGCCTCGCGCCCCACGCAGCCGCGCATGAAGGTCTCGAAGAACCCGTTCGACAGCCGCGAGCCTCCGATCACCTTCTGCACCTGCTGCGGCGCGATGCCCACGGCAGCACCGAGCACCGTGGCCTCTGCATAGAGGCTCGCATAACCCATCGAGATGAAGTTCATCAGCAGCTTCATCTTGTGCCCGTTGCCGGTGGGCCCGAGGTGGTTGATGTTGCCCGCCCAGCACTCGATCACCGGCAGCACGCGGGCGAAGCTGGCGTCATCCGCCCCCACCATCGCATCCAGCGTGCCCTCCTCGGCCTCCTTCGGCGTGCGGCCCAGCGGCGCATCCACCAGCCTTCCGCCCTTCGCCTCCAGTGCGGCCGCCAGCTTCATCGTGCTCACCGGATCGGCCGTGGAGCACTCCACCACGATCAGCCCCTCCCGCGCCCCGGCGAGGATCCCGTCGTCGCCATGAAACACCGCCTCCACCTGCGGCGAGTTGCCGAGGCAGATGTGGATGATCTCGCACTGCTCCGCCATTTCCCTCGCGGTCGACACCTCCGTCGCACCCATGCCCAAGAGGCTCTCCACCGGCACCCGGTTGCGGTTGCCCTTCACCACCAGCGGATAGCCGCCCTTCAGGATGTTCTTCGCCATCCCGTGGCCCATGAATCCCACGCCGATGAAGCCGACGGTCGGTTTCTCGCTCATCTCTCTCTCCCTACAGACTTGCCGTTATCCCGCCGTCCACGAACAGCGTATGCCCGTTCACGAAGCTGGCCGCGTCACTGGCGAGAAACACGCAGGCCCCCACCAGCTCCTCCACCTTGCCCCAGCGCCCGGCGGGCGTGCGCTTCTCCAGCCAGGCGGTGAACTCCGGGTCCGCCACCAGCGCCGCGTTCAGCGGCGTCTCGAAGTAGCCCGGCGCGATCGCATTGCAGTTCAGCCCGTATTTCGCCCAGTCCGTCGCCATGCCCTTGGTGAGGTTGGCCACCGCCCCCTTGCTCGCCGTGTAGGGCGCGATGCCGGGCCGGGCGAGCATGGTCTGCACGCTCGCAATGTTGATGATCTTGCCGCTGCCCCGCGCGATCATTCCCCGCGCCACGGCCTGGCCCACGTAGAACGCCGAGTTCACGTTGGTCCGCATCAGCCGGTCGAAGGCTTCGGGCTCGAAGTCCTCCAGCGGCCCGCGATGCTGCATGCCCGCGTTGTTCACCAGGATGTCGAGCGGCTTGCCGTAGCCCGCCACCGCCTCCCGCACCGCCGCGGCGTCGGTCACGTCGAAGGCGAGCGTTTCCACCTCCGCGCCCGTGGCCCTCAGCGCCTCGGCCTCCGCCTCCAGCCGCTCGGCGTTCCGCGCATTCAGCACCACGCTGGCCCCGGCCTCCGCCAGCCCCTTCGCCAGCGCCGCACCGATGCCCATGGACGAGCCGGTGACAAGGGCGCGCCGCCCCGTCAGATCGAAAATCTTCATAAGTCCTCCCACGCGCCCGGCACCCCTGCATTGACATTCCGGGGCCGAGCCTTCATGCAAATGGTATACCATTTGGGGCGCGTTGCAACCGCCCCGCCCAGGGAGGAGCCTCGCCCATGAAGGCGCTATTTGCCCATGGGGCGCATGATCTGCGCCTCGAGGAGTGTAACGCCGTTGCCCCCGGCCCGGGCGAGGTCGCCCTGCGCATGTCGCGCGGCGGCATCTGCGGCTCCGACCTGCACTACTATCACAATGGCGGCTTCGGCACCGTGCGGCTCCGCGAGCCGATGATCCTTGGCCACGAGGTGGCGGGCGAGATCACCGCCCTCGGTGAGGGCGTACGCGACCTCTCCGTGGGAGACCTCGTGGCCGTCTCCCCCTCCCGCCCCTGCGGCACCTGCCCGCAATGCCTCCGCGGCCTGCCCAACCAGTGCCTGAACATGCGCTTCTACGGCTCCGCCATGCCTTTCCCGCACATCCAGGGCGCCTTCCGCGAAGAGCTCACCGCCATGGCCTCGCAATGCGTGAAGGCCGAAGGGCTCTCCGCCGCCGAGGCCGCCATGGCCGAGCCTCTCGCCGTCTGCCTCCACGCCACGCGCCAGGCGGGCGAGCTCTTGGGCCGCCGCGTGCTCATCACCGGCTGCGGCCCGATCGGCCAGCTCTGCATCCTCGCCGCCCGCCGCGCCGGCGCCGCCGAGATCGTGGCAACCGATATCGCCGCCCCCGCCCTCGAAACCGCCGCGCAATCCGGCGCCGACATCACGCTCAACACCGCCACCCATCCCGAGGCCCTCTCGCCCTACATGGCCGACAAGGGCAGCTTCGATGCCGCCATCGAATGCTCCGGCGCCCCCCAGGCGCTGGCCGCCTGCATCGCCGCCCTGCGCCCGCGCGGCACGCTGGTGCAGCTCGGCCTCTCCGGCGACATGACCGTGCCGATGATGCAGGTGACCGCCAAGGAACTCAGCCTCAAGGGCTCCTTCCGCTTCCACGAAGAATTCGGCGTCGCCGTCGCCCTGATGCAGAAGGGCCTGATCGACGTCGGCCCGCTGATCACCCACAGCTTCCCGCTGGCCGACTTCGCCCAGGCCTTCACCACCGCCTCCGATCGGTCGGTCGCCATGAAAGTGCAGCTCGAGTTCTAGATGTTCACCTTCTTCGCCGCCGTCTTCTTCCTCATCATCACCCCCGGCCCGGGCGTGCTGACGACGGCGGGCGTGGGATCGGGCTTCGGCTTCCGCCCCGGGCTGCGCTACGTCACCGGCCTCTTCATCGGCAACAACCTCGTGGGCCTCGCCGTCATCACCGGCCTCGCGGCCGTGGTCCTCTCAGTGCCCGCCATCCGCATCGTGCTCACCGTCGCCTCGGTGGCCTACCTCTGCTACCTCGCCGCCAAGATCGCCTTCGCGGGCAGCAAGATCGCCTTCATCGAGGCCAAGTCCGCGCCCGGCATTGCCAACGGCGTGCTGCTGCAAACCATCAACCCCAAGGCCTACGCGGTGAACACCGCGCTCTACGCCGGCTTCCCCTTCGCGCCCGACAACCTCGTGCTCGAAACCGTCGCCAAGGTGCTCATCGTCAACGCCGTCTGGATCCCGGTCCACCTCGGCTGGCTCTGGGCCGGCGCCACCCTGCACCGCCTCAACCTGCCCGCCTCGGCGCACCGCAAGATCAACTACGCCATGGCCGCCTCGCTGCTCGCCGTGGTCGCCCTCGCCCTCTACGCCAGCTTCATCCGATGAGCATCGCCAACGCCATATCCCGCCTCGCCTTCCTCGGTGACCGCCTCGTCACCTCCGGCGCGGTGCGCGAGCAGCACGGCCAGAACGAAACATACTACCCGGCCAGCCCGCCCGATGCCGTCGCCTTCCCCGAAACCACCGCGGAAGTCAGCGAAATCCTGAAGATCTGCCATGACGAGGCCTGCCCCGTCGTCCCCTACGGCGCCGCCTCCTCGCTCGAAGGCCAGCACCTCTGCACCCAGGGCGGCCTCTCGCTCGACATGAACCGCATGGCGCGGCTGCTCGAGGTCCGCGCCGAAGACCTCAACTGCACCGTCCAACCCGGCATCACCCGCCTGCGGCTCAACGAGGAGCTGCGCGCCACCGGCCTCATGTTCCCGGTCGACCCCGGCGCCGACGCCTCCATCGGCGGCATGGCCGCCACCCGCGCCTCGGGCACCACCGCCGTCCGCTACGGCACCATGCGCGAGAACATCCTCGCGCTCGAGGCCGTCATGGCCGATGGCACCGTGATCCGCACCGGCACCCAGGCCCGCAAGAGCTCCACCGGCTACGACCTCACCCACCTGCTCATCGGCTCCGAGGGCACGCTCGGCATCATCACCGAGCTGACCCTCCGCCTGCAGGGCATCCCCGAGGCCACCTCAGCCGCCACCTGCCGCTTCGCCTCCGTGGAGGAAGCGGTCAACTGCGTCATCGCCACCATCCAGTCCGGGCTGCCGATGGCCCGGATCGAGCTGCTCGACGAGATGATGGTGAAGGGCTTCAACGCCTACTCCGGCGCGGGCCTCCCCGAAGAGCCCCACCTCTTCCTCGAGTTCCACGGCACCCCCGCGTCCGTCGCCGAACAGGCCGAAACCTTCGGCGCGATTGCCGAGGACTTCGGCGCCAACGGCTGGCGCGTCGCCGAGAAGGCCGAAGACCGCACCGCCCTCTGGGCCATGCGCCACAAGGCCCACTACGCCTCCGCCGCCCTCGGCAAGGGCAAGCACCTCTGGCCCACGGACGTGTGCGTGCCGATCTCCCGCCTCGCCGAGGCCGTGCTTCAGGCCCAGAAGGACGCCGTCGCCATGGGCCTCACCTCCACCATCATCGGCCACGTGGGCGACGGAAACTTCCACGCCGGCGTCAGCGTCGACCCGTCGGACCCCGACGAGATGAAACGCGCCGAGGCCTTCACCGGCGCCCTCGCCAAGACCGCCCTCCGCCTCGGCGGCACCGTCTCGGGCGAGCACGGCATCGGCCTCGGCAAGCAACGCTACATGGAGGCCGAACACGGCCCCGCGCTCACCTACATGCGCGCGATCAAGCAGGCCTTCGATCCGCGCAACATCCTCAACCCCGGCAAGCTCCTGCCGCCAACCAACGAGGTGCCCCATGCTGCCGCAGAATAGCGATCAGGCCGTTCTCGCCACCCGCGTCTGGAAACCGGGCGTCGGCCCCTGTGTCGTCCGCCTCGAGGCCAACCGGGTGATCGACATCACCTCCAAGGCCATCCCCACCATGCAGGCCCTGCTGGAGCACGAGCGCCCCTCCGATGTCGCCCGCTCCGCTCCCGGCGCCTTCCTCTGCACCTACGAGGAGCTGGCCGACGCCTCCACCGAGGCCGCCGGCCCCGAAAGCCTCCGCCTCCTCGCCCCCGCCGACCTCCAGGCCATCAAGGCCTCGGGCGTCACCTTCGCCGAGAGCATGGTCGAACGCGTGATCGAAGAGCGCGCCGCAGGCGATGCCGACCGCGCCGAGGAGATCCGCCAGCGGGTCAAGGGCCATATCGGCGAGAGCCTCTCCGGCATCGAACCCGGCAGCGAGAAGGCCATGGCCGTCAAGGAGGTGCTCCAGAAGGAGGGCCTCTGGAGCCAGTATCTCGAAGTCGGCATTGGCCCCGACGCCGAGGTCTTCACCAAGTGTCAGCCCATGGCCGCCGTGGGCCAGGGCGCCGCCGTCGGCCTCCACCCCATGTCGTCGTGGAACAACCCCGAGCCCGAGGTGGTGCTGGCCATCAGCTCCCGCGGCAGGATCGTCGGCGCCACCCTCGGCAATGACGTCAACCTGCGCGACGTCGAGGGCCGCTCCGCCCTGCTGCTGGGCAAGGCCAAGGACAACAACGCCTCCGCCGCCCTCGGCCCCTTCCTGCGCCTCTTCGACGACAAGTTCACACTCGACGACGTCCGCCGCGCCCACCTCACCATGAGGGTCACGGGCGAGGACGGCTTCACGCTCGAGGGCAGCTCCTCCATGGAAAAGATCAGCCGCGACCCGGCCTCCATCGTCAGCCAGACCATCGGCCGCCACCACCAGTACCCCGACGGCTTCTTCCTCTACCTCGGCACCATGTTCGCCCCGGTGAAGGACCGTGACGCGCCGGGCCAGGGCTTCACCCACCACCCGGGCGACGTGGTCTCCATCTCCACCCCCGCCCTCGGCACACTCACCAACACCGTCCGCCTCTCCACCGAGGCGCCGGAATGGACCTTCGGCACCTCCGCCCTCATGCGCAATCTCGCCGGACGGGGGCTGCTCTGATGCTCTTCGACGACACCCCCTGCAGCCTCGGCGAAGGCCCGCTCTGGCACCCCGAGCGGGGCGAGCTCTTCTGGTTCGACATCAACAAGCACCACATGCACGCCCACCGCGCCGGCCAGACCTTCACCTGGGCCTTCGAGCACTACGTCTCCGCGGCGGGCTGGGTCGACCGCGATACCCTGCTCATCGCCTCCGACGCCGCCCTCTTCACCTTCAACCTCCTCACCGGCGCGCGTGACGAGATCGTCGCTCTCGAGGCCGACAACCCGGTGACCCGCTCTAACGACGGCCGCGCCGACCCCCAGGGCGGCTTCTGGATCGGCACCATGGGCTGCAAGAAGGAGAAGGGCGCCGGCGCCTACTACCGCTACTACCGCGGCGAACTCCGCCAGCTATTCCCCGACTGGACGATCCCCAACGCCACCTGCTTCTCGCCCGACGGCACCACCGCCTGGATCGCCGACACCCCCGAAGGCAAGATCTGGCAACTCCGCCTCGACGAGCACGGCTGGCCACAGGGCGAGCCCGAGCTCTGGCGCGACATGCCGCTCGACAGCTACCGCCCCGACGGCGCCGTCTGCGATGCGGCCGGCAACCTCTGGATCGCCCACTACGGCCATTCCAAGGTCACCTGCCACGCCCCCGACGGCACCGAGCTGAAATCGCTCCCCGTTCCCGGGCGCGAAACCACCTGCCCCGCCTTCGGCGGCCCGGAGCTGAACCGGCTCTACGTCACCACCGCCGCCCAGCAGACCGAGAAGGTGACGCCGGACGACGGCTGCACCTACCTGCTCGAGCCCGAGGCCACCGGCCAGGCCGAACACCGGGTGATCCTGTGAGCCGCTTTCTCGCCATAGGCGAATGCATGGTCGAGCTGGCCCAGACCGGCGCCGACACCTATCGCCGCGGCTTCGCCGGCGACACCTTCAACACCGCCTGGTACGCCCGCCGCTGCCTGCCCGAGAGCTGGGATGTCACCTACGCCACCGCCGTCGGCACCGATGCCACCTCCGCCGAGATGCTCCGCTTCATCGAGGGCGAGGGCATCACCCCCGCCACCCGCGAGATCCCCGATCGCACCGTCGGCCTCTACATGATCTCCACCAAGGACGGCGAGCGCAGCTTCTCCTACTGGCGCAGCCACTCCGCCGCCCGCTGCCTCGGCGAAGATACCGACTGGCTCGCCGCCACCTTCGCCACCGCGCAGATGATCCACTTCTCCGGCATCACCCTGGCGATCCTCCCGCCCGACCAGCGCGTGCGCCTCTGCAACGCCCTGCGCTCCTCCGCCGCCACCGTCAGCTTCGACACCAACCTCCGCCCCCGCCTCTGGGAGAGCGAAGAGGCCATGAAGCGCGGCCTCACCATGGGCGCCTCCGCCGCCTCCATCGTGCTGCCCTCCTTCGACGAGGAAACCGCCCTCTTCGGTGATCCGACACCCGAGCACACCATCGCCCGCTACCGCGAGGCCGGTGCCACGATCATCGCGGTCAAGAACGGCGGCGGCGCGCTGACGCTGGCCACGCCCGAGGGCACTGTGGAGATCGCGGCAGAGCCGGTCGAGAAGGTGGTCGACAGCACTGCGGCCGGTGACAGCTTCGCCGCCCGCTTTCTCGCCGGCCTCGCTCAGAACGAGCCACCCGAAGAGGCCGCCCGCGCCGCGATGAAGCTCGCGGCCAAAGTCATCTGCGCGCCCGGCGCGCTCGTCCCGTCCATCTTCTCAGGAGAGAGCTCATGAACATCCTCATCATCGGCGGCGCCGGCGTGGTCGGCCAGAAACTCGCCAAGGCTCTGGCCGCCAAGGGCACCCTGCGCGGAAAGGAGATCACCCGCATCACCCTCGCCGACGTGGTGCAACCCACCGCCATCGACGCGCCCTTCACCGTAGACACGGTGAAATGCGACATCACCGACCCCGCCTCGATGACCGCCACCATCACCGCCGACACCGACGTGATCTACCTCCTCGCCGCCATCGTCTCCGGCCAGGCCGAGGCCGAGTTCGATCTCGGCTGGCAGATCAACATGCACGGCACCATCAACGTGCTCGAACGCGCCCGCGCGCTCGGCACCAAACCCGTGGTGGTGTTCTCGTCGTCCATGGCCGTCTACGGCGGCGACACGCCCGACCCGATCACCGATTTCTCCTCGCTGAACCCGCAAACCTCCTACGGCGCGCAGAAGGCCATCGGCGAGATGATGGTGACCGACTATTCCCGCAAGGGCTTCATCGACGGCCGCGCCTTCCGCCTGCCCACCATCTCCGTGCGCCCCGGCAAGCCCAACCTCGCCGCCTCCTCCTTCATGTCGTCGATCTTCCGCGAGCCGCTGAACGGGGTCGAGGCCAACTGCCCGGTCGATGACAGCTTCCCGCACTACTACCTCAGCCCGCGCAAATGCGTGGAGAACCTCATCACCGGCGCCGAGATCCCGGCCGAGGACTTCGGCCCCAACCGCGCCGTCCAGATGCCCGGCCGGATGTGGACGATCCGCCAGTGCATCGACGCGATGACGGCGGTGGCCGGCCCCGAGCCCGCGAGCCTCATCACCTGGAACGACGACCCGGTGATCCAGCAGATCGTCAAGGGCTGGCGCTTCGACCTCCGGCCCGAGAAGGCCCTCCGCCTCGGCATGTCGGCGGATGACAGCTTCGAGGACAACATCCGCTACTACATCGAGGACGACCGTCCGTAGGGCGGGCCACCTGCCCGCGGGCGAACCGTCACCGCATCACCACAGGGCACGGTCGGGCGCAGTCTCCATGCGCCCCGCCCCCGCGCCCCGCGACCCCACGGAACACCGCCAAGTGACGTTGCGGTGCAGAAAAAGCGGTTGACCGTCCTTCACCGCTGCGGCCTTATTCATGGGTAATCCATAACCCGCCATCCCGCCCGCAACCGCGGCGAGGAAGCGGGAGATAACCAACGGGAGACCTCATCATGACCTTCGCGCGGAGCCTTCTCGCCGCCACCGCCGCCGCTGCCCTCTCGGTCGGCGCGGCCCTCGCCGAGCCGGCGATCATCTTCGACCTCGGCGGCAAGTTCGACAAATCCTTCAACGAGAGCGCCTTCACCGGCGCCACGAAATGGGCCGAGGAAACCGGCGGCACCTTCAAGGAAATCGAGATGCAGTCCGAGGCCCAGCGCGAGCAGGCCCTGCGGCGGCTGGCCGAGGACGGCGCCAACCCCATCGTGATGACCGGCTTCGCCTTCGCCACCGTGCTGGGCGAGGTCGCCCCTGACTACCCCGACACCAAGTTCGTCATCATCGACGGCGTGGTCGATGCGCCCAACGTCCGCTCGGTGGTGTTCAAGGAGCACGAGGGCAGCTACCTGGTCGGCATGATGGCCGGCATGGCCTCCGAGAGCGGCACCGTGTCCTTCGTCGGCGGCATGGACATCCCGCTGATCCACAAGTTCGCCTGCGGATACGCCCAGGGCGTGAAGGCCGCCAACCCCGACGCCACCATCATCCAGAACATGACCGGCACCACCCCCGCCGCCTGGAACGACCCGGTGAAGGGCTCCGAGCTGACCAAGGCGCAGATCTCCCAGGGCTCCGACGTCGTCTATGCCGCCGCCGGCGGCACCGGCGTGGGCGTGCTGCAGACCGCCGCCGACGAGGGCATCTACTCCATCGGCGTCGACAGCAACCAGAACCACCTGCACCCCGGCTCCGTGCTCACCTCGATGCTCAAGCGCGTCGACGTGGCCGTCTACAACGCCTTCACCGCAGGTGCCGACGGCGTCGAGCCCGGCCTCGTGGCGCTCGGCCTCGCCGAGGGCGGCGTGGACTATGCCGTGGACGAGAACAATCAGGAGCTTATCACCGACGAGATGAGCGCCGCCGTGGACGACGCGAAGGCCAAGATCATCTCCGGCGAGATCGCGGTCCACAACTACGAGACCGACAGCGCCTGCCCCGCGATGTAAGCCGCGTGCTGCGCTGAACGAGACAAGGGGGAGGGCCGCGCCGGGAAACCGGGAGCGGCCCTTTCCGAACAAGAAGACCGGGGGACACTCATGGCCGCAGACCAGCCGCCTGCCATCGAACTCAAGGGCATCTCCAAGGCCTTCGGGCCGGTGCAGGCCAACAAGGACATCTCGCTGTCGGTGAAGCGCGGAGCGATCCACGGCATCATCGGCGAGAACGGCGCCGGCAAGTCCACCCTGATGAGCATCCTCTACGGCTTCTACAAGGCCGACAGCGGCGAGATCTTCATCGGCGGCAGGCCGACCCAGATCCCCGACAGCCAGGCTGCCATCGCCGCCGGCATCGGCATGGTCTTCCAGCACTTCAAACTGGTGCGCAACTTCACCGTGCTCGAGAACGTCGTGCTCGGCGCCGAGGACGGCGCCCTGCTCGGCCCCTCGCTCTCCAAGGCCCGCAAGGAACTCACCGCGCTCGCCGCCGAATACGGCCTCAAGATCGACCCGGATGCGGTGATCGATGAGATCGGCGTCGGCATGCAACAGCGCGTCGAGATCCTCAAGGCCCTCTACCGCCAGGCCGACATCCTCATCCTCGACGAGCCCACCGGCGTGCTCACCCCCGCCGAGGCCGACCAGCTCTTCCGCATCCTCGGACGGCTGAAGGAGGAGGGAAAGACGATCATCCTCATCACCCACAAGCTGCGCGAGATCATGGAGATCACCGACACCGTCTCGGT
>CAYVQK010000019.1:0-32179 GCA_964454145.1 uncultured Oceanicola sp.
GGCGAGCGTCTGGTAGACGGTCTCGATCCCCGCCTCCCGCGCGTCGATCGGCGAGGAGAAGCGCACCTCGCGCCCCTCGAGGGTGACGGTGCCGGCATCGGGAATGACCGCCCCCGACACCGCCTTGATCAGCGAGCTCTTGCCCGCCCCGTTGTCGCCGATCACGGCGAGGATCTCGCCCGGCATCAGGTCGAAGTCGCAGTTGTCGAGCGCGGTGACGCGGCCGTAGCGCTTGGTCAGCCCGCGGGCCTTGAGAATGGGTTCCATCAGGCTGCCACCTTTCTGATCCACTGGTCGACGGCCACGGCCGCGATGATGAGAGTGCCGATGAGCAGGTAGGTCCACTGTGCGTCGGCGCCGGCGAGGCGCAGGCCGAGGGTGAACACGCCCACGATGAGTGCCCCGAAGAAGGTGCCGAGGATCGAGCCGCGGCCGCCGAAGAGCGAGATGCCCCCGATCACCACAGCGGTGATGCTCTCGATGTTCAGGAGCTGCCCCGAGGTGGGCGAGACCGAGCCGATCCGCCCGATCAGGGCCCAGCCGGCGAAGGCGCAGATGAGCCCCGCGAGCGCGTAGACCGACACCAGTGTGCGCCGGACGTTGACGCCCGAAAGCTCCGCCGCCTCCGGGTCATCCCCCACGGCGTAGACGTGCCGGCCCCAGGCGGTGTGGCGCAGCACGTAGGCGAGGATCAGCACGAGGACGAGCATGAAGACCACGCCGAAGGTGAAGACCGCGCCGCCGACCTCGAACTTCGCGCCCATGAGCTGCAACAGCGGCGCCTGTTCGGCGATGTCCTGGCTGCGGATCGTCTCGTTGGCCGAATAGAGGAAGTTCGCCGCCAGCACGATCTGCCACATGCCGAGGGTGACGATGAAGGGCGGCAGCTTGACGGTGGAGACGAGCCAGCCGTTCAGGGCGCCGATGGCGGTGCCGAGGGTGAGGCCGCAGAGGATCGAAAGTTCGACCGGCAGCCCGTAGCGGAAGGTGAACTGGCCCATGATCACCGAGGAGATCACCGCGATGGCGCCCACGCTCAGGTCGATGCCCGCGGTGAGGATGACAAGGCTCTGGGCGGCGGCCACGATGCCGACGATCTGGACCTGCTGCAGGATCAGGGTGAGCGCGAAGGGCGAGAAGAACTTGCTGCCGAGCGCCACGCCGAAGATCACGATCGAGGCCACCAGCACGATCAGCGGCACCATCGCCGGCGTGGTGTGCAGCAGGTGCTGGAACCGGTCGACCAGGCTCTTGTTGTGCGCGTCGAAGGCGGCGACCTCGCTGGGTGCGCTCGACGCAGATGCTTCGTAATTGTCGGAATGTGACATTGGTCCCCCCTGAAGGCACGCCCCTCGTGCCATGTGGTGTGACCGGGGCGGAAGTGCCCCGCCCCGGTCGATGGTCATGACATGCGGTGCCGGGTCAGCCCCAGCAGAGCTCGTTGCCCTCGGCCACGCTGATGCTCTCGACGCCCTCGACCGGCTTGTCGGTGACCAGGGCCACCCCGGTGTCGAAGAAGTCCTTGCCCGGCGTGTTGGCGGGCTTTGTGCCGTCCTTGGCCCAGGCGACGATGGCCTCGATGCCCTTGGAGGCCATCAGCAGCGGGTATTGCTGCGAGGTCGCGCCGATCACGCCCGCCTCCACGTTGGCCACGCCGGGGCAGCCGCCGTCGACCGAGACGATCAGCACGTCATTCTCGCGGCCGATCGCCTTGAGTGCCTCGTAGGCGCCTGCGGCGGCGGGCTCGTTGATGGTGTAGACCACGTTGATCATCGGATCGGTGGCAAGCAGGTTCTCCATCGCCCGGCGGCCGCCCTCCTCGTTGCCCTGGGTAACGTCGTGGCCGACCACGCGCGGGTCGGTCTCGTCGCCCCATTTGTTAGGGTCTCCCAGCTCGATGCCGAAGCCCTGGAGGAAGCCCTGGTCGCGCAGCACGCCCACGGTGGGCTGGCTGACGGCCAGGTCGAGCATGGCGATCTTGGCATTTGCGGCCTCGTCGCCCAGCGTGGCGGCGGCCCATTTGCCGATCAGCTCGCCGGCGACGAAGTTGTCGGTCGCAAAGGTCATGTCGGCGGCGTCGATCGGCTCGAGCGGGGTGTCGAGCGCGATGACCACCAGGCCTGCATCCCGCGCCTGCTGCACGGCGGGCACGATGGAGCTGGTGTCGGAGGCGGTGAGCAGGATGCCCTTGGCCCCGCTGGCGATGCAGGTCTCGATGGCGGCGACCTGGGTCTCGTGGTCACCATCGACCTTGCCGGCATAGCTGTTGAGCGTGACGCCCAGCTCCGCGGCCTTGGCCTCGGCGCCCTCGCGCATCTTCACGAAGAAGGGGTTGGTATCGGTCTTGGTGATCAGGCAGGCGCCGATGTCCTGGGCCGTGGCGGCTCCGGTCATGGCGCATAGGGTCAGCGCAGTGGTTGCGACGAGTTTCTTCATGTTTTCCTCCCTGGGAAGCATTGGCTGAAAGGATCTCCCATCGATCCGCCCGGGCAGCACGCCACCTCGGGTTGCTGGAGAAAACCGCGATTCTCACGAAGCTGTCAATAAATAAATAAACTTGATTTATTAATCAGCGCCGGGCCTACTTCCGGAGAAGCAGGAAATTGCGTATGGCCGAACTCATGGATGGCGGTGAAATCAAGGGCCTTAGCGGAGGCGTGAACCAGTCGGGCGTGCGCGACCACAACGAACGACTGGTTCTGTCTGTGCTGCAGCGGCGCGGCGCAATGGCCGGGAGCGACCTTGCCCGCCTCATCAACCTCTCGCCGCAGACCGTCTCGATCATCCTGCGCCGCCTGGAAAGCGACGGCCTCGTTGTGCGCGGCGAGCCGAGCCGCGGGCGCGTGGGCAAGCCCTCGATCCCCATGCGCCTCAACCCCGACGGCGTGCTCTCGATCGGGTTCAAGATCGGCCGGCGCAGCGCCGAGCTGGTGCTCACCGGCCTTGACGGTGGGGTGCGCCAACAGCTGCAGGAGCACTACGACTACCCCTTCCCCGAGGCGGTGTTCCGGATGCTCGAGCGCGGGATCGCGGGTTTCATCGAGGGGCTCCGCCCGGACGAGCGCCTGCGCCTCTCCGGCATCGGCATCGCAGCGCCCTTCGAACTCTGGAAGTGGCACGACCTGACCGGCGACATGGCGGAGAAGTTCCGCACCTGGAAGGATGTGGACTTCGCCCGGGAGGTTGCCCGGTTCAGCGATCTGCCGGTCTTCGTGCTGAACGACGGAACGGCGGCCTGCCATGCCGAGCATCTCTACGGGCGAGGCAAGGAGTTCCGGGATTATGCCTTCTTCTTCGTCAGCTCCTTCGTCGGCGGCGGCGTGGTGCTGAACAACACCGTGTTCGCGGGCAACCTGGGCAACGCCGGGGCCCTGGGCTCGCTGCGCACCACCGGCCCGCAGGGCGAAAGCCGGCAGCTGATCGACGTGGCCTCGATCCATCTCCTCGAGGGCCGGCTGACGGAGGCCGGGGTGGATCCCCGGTTGCTCTGGCAGAGGCCACAGGACTGGAGCATGCTGTCGCGCTACGTCGATCCCTGGCTGGCGCAGACGGCGCAGGAGCTGGCCAAGGCATCACTGTCGATCTGCTCGGTAATCGACTTCGAGGCCATCGTGATCGACGGCGCCTTCCCGGCCGACGTGCGCGCCGACCTCGTCGCCCGGGTGCGGCGCTACCTGGTGAACCAGGACACCCGAGGGCTGATCGAGCCTCGCATCGAGGCCGGCAGCATCGGCGAGACAGCCCGCGGCATCGGTGCGGCGAGTGCCCCGATCTTCTCGCAGTTCATGCTCAACGCGAATGCCGGCCTGACCGCGATGTGAGCCGCCGAGGCCCGCGCGTGGAGGTCTGGCAGGTCGTCCGCTTCACGGCCCCCTGCCCCGGCCAGAATCTGCGTCAGCCGACATTCCCGCTGTGAGCTGCGGAAATGTCCCACCACAAGGCGACTGCGCGCCTGCCGGGGTGTCTATAAGAAAAACTGTGCCTCTCCGGCCTCATCGGCAGTTTCCTGCCAACAGCATCTTTCGGGATTCTCGGCACTTAGCCGCGCCAAAGCGCGATACGGGCGGAATCCCGGCGCGTTTTCACCATCAGATTGCCATCTTTTCGCGACGTGTTAGGAATATGTTAAGACACACGAGCATATCAAAAAACCAAGCAGCATACGGGCTTCTACTATGACTGGATTCAGCGTTTGGCGCATCTGCGCCGTCGGGTGTTTTGCGCTTGCCGCCTGCGTCCCCTCGAATGATGTTGCCAGCCGCAGCAGCCAGGCCTCTCCCAACGAGGTTCGGGTGAGCGGCAAGGCCCCGGCGACTTCGGTGTCGGAACGCCGGTTCACCGCCTACCTCACCGGCTACACGTATTGGGACAACACGCCTCCCGGCTCGGCCGCCATCGCCCGCCCGGTGATCCACCGCCGCGCCGGTGGCATCGGCACCTACGACGATCCCGTCACCCTCGCGGTCGGCCACAAGATCATCGGCGGGCGCCAGACGCTCGACTACGAGGCCGGCACCCGCTTCTACATTCCAAACCTGCGGCGCTACGCCATCGTCGAGGATGTCTGCGGCGACGGTCCGCGCCCCCAGAACGGCCCCTGCCACACCGGCCACCGCGGTCACCCCTGGCTCGACATCTATCTCGACGGGCGGCGCGTGGGCGATGCGGAGTCGCAACGCTGCGCCTATCGCATCACCGGGCTTCAGACCGTGGTGATCAACCCGCGCCCCGGCTACCCGGTCGATCGCGGCCCGATCTCCGAGTCCGGCTGCGGCGTCTACCCCTCCTGATCACCCGGCAGCGCCGGGCGCAGCGAAGGAAGCGGTCACGTTCGCAGTGCGCCGCGCCTTCTGCCAGGAAGCCAGCTTGCCGGTAACTGCCCGGAACAGCGCTCGGTAGACCGTCCACATCATCAGCACGCGATAGGCCACGCGCTGCATCGGCCAGTAGAGCAGCAGCTTCCAGTCGCGCTGCGACTCGTATCGCATGGCCAGAATCGCGACCAGAAGCTCCGTCAGCGGCATCACGGCGTAGCCGGCGAGCATCAGGCCGGGCGAGCTGTCGGAGGCATAGGGCAAACCGTAGAACAGCGTCGTCGTAAGGCTCAGCACCGCGATGATCGCCACCAGGTCGACCACCGGCGCGAAGAGCGGCAGCAGCATCCCCGAGATGATTTGATCGGGGATCGCCGCGAGCCCCACCGCCCGCCGCTCGCGGATGGAGCCCTTGTGCTTCCAGGCGGTCTGCAGCTTGCCGAGCGTCCAGCGCAGCCGCTGCGCCAGGAAGGCCTTCACGGTTTCAGGCGCCTCGGTGTAGCACAGCGCCCGCTCGTCGTATTCCACCCGGTAGCCGGCCCGGATGAGCGAGACCGTCAGATCGGCGTCCTCGGTCATCGTCTCGGGCGAGTAGAGCCCCACCTCGATCACTGCTTCGCGCCGCCATGCCCCGATCGCGCCGGGCACCACCATGATGGCGTTCAGCGCCTCGTAGGCCCGCCGGTCCACGTTCTGGCCGACGAGGTACTCGATGGCCTGGAACCGCGTGAGCAGGTTGCGCTGATTTCCGACGATCACCTTGCCGGCCACCGCCGCGACGCGCGGATCCTTCATCTTCTGCACCAGGTGGCCGATGGCGTCCGGGTCGAGGATCGTGTCGGCGTCGATCGCCACCACGATCTCGCTCTCCGACTTTGCGAATCCCCTGTTGGCCGCTGCCCACTTGCCCTGGTTCTTCTGCGTGCAGACCTTCACGCGCGGGTTCCGGCGGAATGTCGATCTTGCGATCTTCAGGGTGTCGTCGGTAGAGCCGTCGTTCACCACGATCACGTCGAAGTTCTCGTAGGTGCTCTGGAGGATGTTGTTCACCGAACTGACGATCACGTTCTCCTCGTTATAGGCGGGCACGATGACCGTCACGCTCGGCGTATATCCCTCGTGATGAACCGCATGCCGCCCGCGGCGCAGGCAGAGGTAGAGCACGAAGGAGACCCTGAAGATCGCGAAGGCGATGACCAGCCAGAACATCAGCCGCGCCAGCTGCCAAAGGTAGATGAGCGTGAAGAGGGTCACCGCCTCGAAGTTGGTGCGGGCGCCCTCGGCGCTCGGCATCAGCTTGTCCGGGGAGACCCCCATGAACTCGGCCGCGCTGACGAAAGCGACGCCCTCGGCCTGCAACGTCTCGATGATGATCGGCAGCGCCTTCACCGTGGCCGTCCGGTCTCCGCCGGAGTCGTGCATCAGCAGCACATGCCCCTGGTCGGGGCTGGAACGAACCTGCTCGATCACGAAGTCGGCGATCCGCTGCGGATCCTTCCAGACCCAGTCCTGCGGCACGAAATCGCTGCCGATGGTGATGTAGCCCAGGTCGTCGAGCTTGCTCATCTTCGCGGCCAGCAGCCCGGTGTCCGGCCCGGGCCCGTCCACGTAGGGCGGCCGGAAGAGCACGGGCGACTTGCCGGTGAGCATGGCCGTCAGCCGGCCCTGCATCTGCAGTTCCTGCTTCATGCGGAAGTCCGCCGTTTCCTCGATATGCGGATGTGTGAAGGTGTGCAGCCCGACGACGTGCCCCTCGTCGACCATCCGGCGGACAAGGTCGCGGTTGGCCAGCATGTTCACTCCGATCGGGAAGAACGTGGCCTTCACGTCATGGCTGCGCAGGATGTCGAGCACCTGGCGGGTGTATTTCTCGTCAGGGCCGTCGTCGAATGTGATGGCCACCACCTTCTGTTGCGGCCGCCCCCAGCGGCGCACGATGAAGGGTACCGGCGCGGTGGAATAGCTCTCCTTCAGGATCTCCCCGCTCTCCGGATCGAACTCCAGCACGCGACGGCCGGTCACCGGCTGGCTCTCGAAATCGTGGAACGGGCCGCTCCCGGTGTAACGCACGCTGTCGTCGAGTCTGACCGTTTCCAGCGCCACCGCCGCGCTGTCCGGCTCGAGCGCCGGTTCCCGCAGGAGCTGCCAGACGGAGGGGTCTTCACGCCCGACATCCCAGATCGCGATGCGGCTCACCCCAAGATCCTGGGCCAGGCGCAGCTGGTTGTAGGCGGTCGCAGCATCGAGATACCAGATCCGCTCGTTCTGCCCGGTCTCGTTGATCAGCGTAACCATCGGGTTGCGCGCGCGTTCCGGAAACAGCTCGTAGCCGCCGTAGTGATGCAGCCGGCGCATGATCTCGGCATGGTCCACCGGCCTCGGGCCGGACTCGCCGGCGATCCACATCAGCCCGCCGGTCCCGATCGCGACGACCAGCTTCTCGGTCGGGACCGTTTCGACCACGCGGCGCATTTCGTAGTCGAACCACTCCTGCGGCGCACGCGGGGTTTCGATCATTTCCGGAAAATGCGGGCGGAACATCTGGACGATGACCTTGTCGAGCCCCTCCAGCGTTTCCGGCGGAATGGACTCGACCGCATCGCTGTAAGTGACGACGCAGGTCTCGAAATAGGCCGGGGCAAGATGCTGCTGCAATGCCTCGAGAAGCTCTCCGACCTGAAGGAGCCCGGTCCATTCCAGCTCGCTCACGTCGAAGCAGAGGCCGCTGAAGCCGTAGGTCTCCACCAGGGCGCCGAGGTCGAGCACCGCGCCGCGGATGAAGAAACTGTCTTCCAGGGTCGCGGAGCCCGTCGGTTCGAACCCTTCCAGGCGGACCACGGGAGAAATGGCGAAGTTCTCCTGCGCCTGCATCAGGCCGTTGTAGGCGAGCTGCTCCGGGTAGATCTCCGGCATCGCCCAGTCCGCGCCTTCCGGTGTCAGCACGAACCAGTCGGGCATGGCCACGTCGAAGTGGCCGCAGGCCCGGCCGAGCGCCGCATCGGCGTAGTTGTCGCGGCTGTTGAAAAAGCCGCTGATGTGAGAGAAGCCACCGCGCCCGGTCGCCGTCGCGCCCTCGGTGGTGCAGGGCAGACCCGTCTGGTAGACGTGCCCCAGCGTGCTCCGCGCGGTATCGGCGACATGCTCGTGATTGTGCACCGCGCCGCGGTTTTCGGCGATCTTTGCAAAGACCGGTCGCCAGTCCCTGTACTCGCCTGTAAATTGTGCTACGATCTCTTCACCGTGAGGCGAATCCGCGGACGCGACACTGACCGCGAAGGTCATGCCCCAGGCCGTGGCCAACACGCACACCAGTGCCGCGGCGATCAGGATGAGTCGCATGCGGCGGCGCGATGGTGCACCGAAAATCTGTTTTATCGCAGCAGCGCCAGCATCGCTGCTACCAGGAGCGTTTAATACGCCCCCTTTTCCCCTAACCATTGTAGCCCCCCAGAACCGGGTCGCTCGATCTCAATGGCCCCAATGCAAAAAAGCCTACGCTGGCCCGTGCAAAAAACAAGCTGTCTCCTGACGAGACTGTATGCACGCCACGGGCATTTCGCTAGGATCGGGCACCAAGGGGCGATGGGTTCAAGCGCACGCAATGGAATTTCGACGCAGGCATTTTCTACAGGCTTCGCTGGCGGCGCTCTTCGCTGGACGGCAGACGATGTCTCCCGCCTCCGCTTCGCCCCGGACCCTCGCTTCCATCATCCTCATCCACGGGCTCGATCCGCGCACTCCGGTGTCGGCGCTGATGGCCTTCCTGTCGCCGCTGGTGAACTGGGGACACCCCGTGGCGCTGTCGATCGACCCGCATCTCTGGCTGAAGGTTGCGCACGAAGATCGCTCTGCCCTGGTCGCGGCACTGAAGGCGCTGATCCTGCAATATCCCAATCACACAGGCATATTTCCCTACGTCGAGGCGCTCAACGATCTGCCCGGCTACAGCCAGGAGCGGGCCGCCTACGAGGCGCGCAAGGCACTTGCCGAGGTGTTCGAAACCGACGATCCCGGCGACCAGTTGCACCGCCAACTGACCACCATCGTCTCCGGCGCCTCGACGAACGAGTTCATCCCCGAGGGCCTCACCGCAGCGGGGTTCCGCAACATGCTGGTGGTGCCGGCCAAGACGGGGGATCTCCGGTTCGAAGCCTATGAGAACGGAACCCTGCGGACCTTCGGCGGCATCCGTCACGAGATCGGCGAACCGGTCTCCGACCTGGGCAAGATGGTCGACCGCCAATTGGCCCGCGATCCGGTTCTGATCCTCCATCTCGATGCTGCGCGCCTGTTGCAGCTAAACGACAGTTCTGCCGACCGGAGCGGACTGGAGGTGCTCGAGAAACTATCCGGCTTCGCAGAGGAATACAGAATCGCTCCGACGCGAATCGCCTCCCTCCACGCTGCATCGAGACCGGACTTCAAGCGCAGCATCCTGGTGATGGCCGACCTGCGGGGTGCGCGGAATGCCGGGCGGGCCGATCTCGCGCGACGCTTCGCGGAGGATGCCGTTCCCCTCGGCCTGATCCTTGACCGGGGGGGTGATGTGGCGCCGGACCCGGGCTGCACCTTCGTCACCGCGCCCGAGGCCGTGGCCTCTGCCTCCGGTGCGCCGCCACCGCGGCCGGAGCCGCTTTCAGCCGGAGATTGTATCGTTCACACGATAAACGCTATCGACGAACCAGCCGTGAACACCGAGCTCCTGCCCTCCTACCTGGCCGGAACAGGGCCCACGCTCGCAGGTCTCGACGGAGATGCAAACCTCCGGCTCGGACCCGTGCTCCGGATCGAGGACCAGTCCGACATCCTGACGCTGGCCCACAGGATCGGCGACTACCGGGATGTCGTGCTGCTTCTCGGCCCGGAGGTGCTCGACGACGCCGCGATGCTCGATGATCTGCGCGGCCGGCTCCTCGAGATGCGCGATGAGGGAAGCACCGCCTATATCGACCTGCCCGGATGGGTCGCCCGCGCCCTGCCCTCGGACCCCGTCTTCACCAAGTTCCGGCGGCACCGGCGCATGGCTGACGAGACCGCGCCTCATGTCGAGGAGCCCGACGCGAAGGAGCGGGAGCACCTGCTGGCCGACGCCGCGGTGGCGTGGCGCTATTTCGAGGTCTATGTCCACACGCAAAGCGGGCTCGTGCCGGCGACGGTCGGCCAGCCCAACCCGCGTGTGACCAACTCCTACGAAACCCTCACCATGTGGGACATCGGCTCCTACCTGCTGGCGCTCGAAGCGGTGCGCGCGCTCGACATCATCGACCAGCCGACATTTCTTTCCCGCACCCGCCAGGTCATCGCCGCCCTGCCCGAAACCGTCATCGACGGCCTGACGCTGCCGTGCAGCCTGATCTCGTCGCTTACGGCAAAGCCGGAAAGCAAGGATTTCAACCGCTGCGACTTCGGCCGGCTCCTCGCGGCGCTCGCCCGGCTGAACAAACATGCGGAGCTGACCGAGACCGTCACCGCCAAGGTGGCGGCCTGGGATATCGCGGAGGCCCTCGCCGGCGGCCCGCTCAAGACCTTCGCCCCGGAGACGACTGTTTTCGACGGTCCGTCGCACTGCTCGCATTACCTCGCCCGGTCCTTGCGCAGCTTCGGGTTCGAGACAAGCTCGCCCTATTCCCACGCCTACAGCGGTTATCACCTCGCCGACCGCCGCATGTCGCTGCTCTATGCCGCGGGCCGCATCGGCAGCCTAGGGGCGGAACCACTGCTGCTGGAGATCATCGAGCTTGGCGCCTCTCCCGAGGCGAGCTGGCTTGCCGAGATCCTGTTCACAGAGCAGTACAACGCCCACAAGTCCGACGGCGGTCTCTACTGCGTGTCGGAAGTGCCGATCAACGAGGCGCCCTGGTTTCTTTACCTCGGCCTCGACATGAGCAGCGAGGCGCGCAGGTGGGTGCTCGAAACCACCCCCTCCGACCAGAAATACGACCCGGCGAAGCTCCGTGCCCGCTACGGGCAGATGATGAGTGTCAAATCGGCCTTTCTCTGGCAGGCGGTGCATCCCCACGCCTATTCCACGAAGCTGGTGCAGCACATGCGCGACCATGCCCGGATTCCGGAGATGGGCTATGCCTCGGGCGCCTTCTTCAACTCCGAAGATATCACCGACAACTACACCGACGTGAACACCAACGCGATCATCCTGCAGGCCATCGCCCATCGCCTTGCAGGCACAGGCTGAGGCGCCTCGCAGTTGTTCCAACAGTGTGCCTGCACTACCGTCCGGCCACTCATGGCACTCAGGAAGACAACGGCAATCGTGGCGCCCAACCCCAGAGCCCGGGACGATCTGTCCCTGACCCCCGCAGCCGGCGGCGCACGGATCGTGGGCAGGGATGGGGCGATCCATTACCTCAACCAGACCGCGGCCGTGGTCTGGCTCCTGGCAGACGGATCACGTGACCTGCGCGCCCTGGCGGAGGCCGTCGCCGCCGAGTTCGGCCTCGCCGCGCCACCGCTTGCCGATGTTGCCGATGCCCTATCCCAGCTCGACCGCAAGGGCCTTCTTCAGGAGGGGTAGAGAAAGTCGAAGCACCGGTAGCGGCGTGTCCGGTCTGCATGATCCTTCGGCAGCTTGGGGGTCCGCCAGTCCGGGCCCATCGCCAAGTCCAGGAACCGTTCCGCCTGCCGAGGCACCGCGAATTCGAGGCCCCTGAGCATAGCGGTGCGGAACGGACGAACCGCGCGGGACGGCACGACACCCGGAAGAATGGGATAGGCATAATGCGCGCCGCCGGTCGAAAAGCTCGTCCAGATCTCTAGCCCATGCTCTACGATGCCAGAGGGCGCCGGACCGGCGGCGACCATGAAGCGGCCCGGCCCCGATGTGCCGATCACCCTCCCGAAGCGCCGGAAATGGCTCTCGATCCGCTCCCGTTCACGCAGGACACCTGCCTTGGACCGGGCGCGGCTGACATAGGCGACATCGATATCGAAGTCATGGCCGATCAGATCTCCCTCCCTGATCGCCCCCAGGAGCGTGCCCCAGGTCAGGTAGAGCTGCAGGCCGAATTCGATCCGGAAGACCAGCTCCAGTTCCTTCAGCTGCAGGATCAGACCATCGAGGTAGGCAGACGGGTAATCCATGAACCATCTTGACGGTCGACCGTAGTGATCTATCCTTTCCGGGTTTTCTGCATACAGATCAGTGGCCATGGCTGCGAGTGTAGCCGCAAGGCGTGGGTTGTCAGCACTTGGATTGCAGGCGGGAGGACGGCATGTCGGACAGGGAAGAACATGACGCGCGGCGTCGGTCGATGATTGCTTCGGTGCTTGCTGGCGGGGCGGTCTACAGCCTGCCCGTGGTGGCCACGCTCACCACCACGAGCGCGGCAAGTGCCGCGGCCTCCAGCGAGGAAGAACCGGGCGGTCAGCCCGACGTGCCCGGCGAAAAGGGCAAGGGGCCCGAGCAGCGGCCCGCAGAGCCCGGGGAGGGCGGCCGTGGTATTGATACCGGCCTCAATCCACACCACGGCGATGCGGCCTCCAGCGAGGATGGCGGCGGTGCGCCCGGCAATTCCGATGGTGCAGATGCCCGAGGATATTTCGACGAGATCGGCGAAGGCGGCAAGGGCTTCGCCTGAGGCCGCCGGGTGACGACCGTCTTCACGGAAGGGGTCTTCGACCTTCTCCACGCCAATCACATGAGGCTCCTGTCGGAGGCCCGGTCTTTCGGCGACCGGCTGATCGTGGGCGTGACACCGGACGAACATGCCATCGCCTACAAGCGCCGGCCCGTGCTGAGCCTAGAAGAGCGCATGGATGCCCTGCGCGCCACCGGGCTGGCCGACCTGGTGGTGGAGTGTCCGACCATGTTCGGCGCCTACCTGACAGAGGAGTTTCTGGACAGGCACGAGGTGGGCCTCGTCGTCTACGCGGGCACCGGCTGGGACGAGTTCTACCGCATCCCCATCGCCCGCGGCATCATGCGCCGCCTGCCCTACCACGACGGGATCAACACATCGTCGATCATCGAGCGGATCCGGACGCGAGACGATCTGTGATTCTGCGGCCCAACCGCGAGGAGCAGGCGTCGGCCGAGCCGCCGCTGAATGGTGAAGCCGGCTCCGCCGCCCGAGGCTTGGGCCGCAGATAGGTTCCTGAGCATGAGCCCATCGGCCCTGACGCACCTCAGACGCCGAGAAATCGCCCGGTGCGCACCGGTAAACGCTCCGGGCGCGGTGAGGGAGTGGAGCGGGCGGGTCCGGCGGCAAGCCTGTTTCGCCCAGGAAGGGTAACGGTTTTCCGAGAGTCGCAATTCACGAAACAGGACTCGGTCGCGCGCTACCCTCGGTGATCCTTCACGCTGCGCCCGCGATAGCTGGACGTCAATTCCAGCGGCACGTCGTTCTCGTCATAGACGCCCAGAACCACACCGCGCCGCCGCAGCCTGGTTCGCATCTCGATCAGCTGCTCTTCGGTGCGGGTGGTGCGCTGGCTGACCCTCCGCGTCCACTCAAAGAGCTTGTCGTACATTCCGGCGATGACATCCGCATGGGCTTCGCTTTCACCGAGATCGACGAGTTCCTCGGGATCGGCCTCGAGGTCGAAGAGGATCGGGCGGAACCCGCCTTCGCAATGGATGAGCTTCCACGTCTTGTCGGCGACCATGAACATGACGGCCTCGCGCACCGAGACGCCGAGCCGGTCGGCGAGCGGGGTCGCGGCATAGTCGTACTCGCAGATCACGTAGTCTCGCTGAGGTTCGGTGGAGCCCCGGATATACGGCATCAGCGACTTGCCCTCGACGATATGCGAGGGCGGCGTGCCGCCCGCCACTTCGATGAAGGTCGGAACGAAGTCGATCGACTCGACCAGCTCGTCGCAGGCGGTGCCGCGGGTGGCGTCGGCCTCCGGCGACGGATCGTAGACGATGAGCGGGATCCGCACCGCGGTGTCGTGGAAGAAGGTCTTCTCCCCCATCCAGTGATCGCCCAGAAAATCGCCGTGGTCCGAGGTGAGCACGATCATCGTGTCCTCCATCCGCCCGGTCTCTTCGAGCCAGTCGAACAGCCGCCCCATCTGGTCGTCGCACTGCTTGATGAGGCCCATGTAGGCGGGGATGACGGCCTCGCGCACCTCGTCGCGGGCAAAGGCCTTGCCGACCGGGTTGGTCATGAAGGCCTTCAGCACGGGGTGCGCATTGTCGAATTCCGCGGCGGTGCGCACCGGCGGCTTGATGTGCTCTGGCCCGTACATGGCGTGATAGGGCGCCGGCACGATGTAGGGCCAGTGCGGCTTGATGTAGGAGAGGTGACAGAGCCAGGGCGCCTCGGCCTGGGCGATGAACTCCATGCCCCGGCTGGTCAGGTATGGTGTTTCGCTGTCGCTCTCCTCGATGTTCGCGGGCTCGCGGGCGTTCCTCATGAACCAGCCCGAAAGCACCTGCCCCGCCGCATCGACCCCCGAGTTGGCGAAGTCGTGCCACGGGTTGTCGCTCTCGTAGCCCTTGTCTCGGAGGTATTGCGTGTAGCGGTGGCTGCCCGGCTTGTCGACGGGGCCGTCGGGACCGACGGCCACCATGCCGTCATCCCGCTCGAACACGTCGAAGCCGCATTCCGAGAGCCGCGCACCGATCACGCTGTCGGGGTCGAGCCCGAGCCGGGCCATGCCCTCGGCATCGGCCGCCATGTGCGTCTTGCCCACGAGCCAGCAGCCCATGCCGAGGGGGCGGAGGTGGTCGCCAAGGGTCTGTTCCCCGACCTTCAGCGGCGTGTTGTTCCAGCTGGCGCCGTGGCTGTGAACATAGCGGCCGGTGTAGGTCGACATGCGCGATGGCCCGCAGAGCGGGGCCTGCACGTAGGCGCGGTCGAACCGCACGCCCATGCTGGCGAGCCGGTCGATGTGCGGCGTCTCGATATGCGGATGCCCGTAGCACCCCAGATAGTCCCACCGCAGCTGGTCGAACATGACGAACAGGATGTTCCTGGCTTTCATTCACCCTCCCATCGCGGCGCCGATCTGCCCGCTGTCCATGCAGGATAGCGCCTCTCCGGACACAGGTGACCGATGCGCGGAAGCTGTCCACAGACCGGACAGACGCGGCTGCCCCATAGCGGGAGCCGCGACGCGGGCCGAGGCTGGAGCGCGAACAGGGAGGAAAGCATGAACGCACTCAGAACAGCATCCGCCGCCTTGGCACTCCTGGCGACCACCGGCATCGCACTCGCACAGGGCACCGTCTTCTCCGGCGAGACCTCGACCCCGGGAAACTCCACCCACGGCGCGCTTGTCGCCATGGGAACCGCGGTCGACCGTGCCGGGCTTGGCAGCATCCAGATCCAGGACGGTCAGACCCTGACCAAGTCCATGCTCAACGTGGCCACCGGCAAGACCGACATCGCCACGCTGCCCAACGCCGCCTACCACCTGCTGCGGATAGGCAAGGGGCCCTATGAGAAACTTGGCGCCGAGCAGGGCAGCGCGCTGGCCGATCAGATCGTGGCGCTCGTGGGGTTCCAGCCCGGCCTCTTCCTTCCCATCGTGTTCGACGACAGCGGGATCACGAGCTTCGAGGACATGCGCGGCAAGCGCATCTTCGTCGGCCCGCCCTCCGGCGTGGCGGCTGTCAACTCGATGGATATCCTCGAGGCCGTGGCCGGGCTGAAGGCCGGCGAGGACTACGAGGAAATCCGGCTCGACTGGGCCGCCGCCGTCGATGGCATGCTCGACCGCAAGTTCGACGTGATGATGTTCCCCACCTCCGATCCCAGCCCGGCGGTGCAGCAGTTCGCCTCTTCGGGCAACATCACGATCTTCGGCGTGCCGAAGGAGGTGCAGGACAGCGAGGCCTGGCAATCCGTCGTGGCCGACGTGGGCTCGACGGCGGGCACCCATCGCACCACCTCCTACGACTCCGGCGTCTCCTATGCCAACACCAACGAGAACGGCGAGATCGACGTGCTCGCCAATACGTTCTTCATCGGCGTGAACCGGGACATGGACGAGGAGGTGGCCTACCGGATCGTGAAATCCATGTTCGAGAACATGGAGGCCATCGAGGGCACCGCCGCCTTCATGCCGGCGCTGCGGATGCGCGAAGGCGTCGTGGGCCTCGCCTCGACCAAGGGGCTGAAGCTCCACCCAGGCGCGCTGCGGGCCATGGAGGAACAGGGCATCGACCTGCCTGACACCCTGAAGTGATCCGGACGACCGAGCGCCCCGCTGCGCCCGGCACCTTCACCCTTCACCGATCGGACCCGGTATGACCAACGCCCAGAACGCGTTTGCCGTGCGCTATGAACGGCTGGCCAGGCGCCTCGCGATGTGGCTCGCCCTGCCCTTCGTGGCACTGGTGATCCTCACCAACCTTCCGCCGCTGGGGCCTTTCGAGCCGCCGCGCGTGGCCGAGGAGATCCTGAAGCCCCTCGGGCTCGGCATCTTCGTCACCGCGGCGGTGCTGTTCGCCGGGCTGACGACGAGCGGCCTTTCACAGGGCGTCAGGTTCCACTGGAGCCGGGCCCTGGCCGATCTGGCCGTTGTCGTCACGGTATGGGCCTTCGCGGCGACCTACCTCCATGAGATCATCATCGAGAAGCCCGAGATCTTTCCGGCGTGGCTGCAGATCGACGCCGACCCGATGGAGCGCGTGCTGAACGGCCCGCCGCTCTGGACCGTGGTCATCGCCCTCTGCGCCGTGGCCGCGCTCCTCTTTCTCAACGCGCGAACCTGGGGCATGCCGCTGGTGGTCGTTGCGATCCTGGCCTTCGCCTATGCGGTCTTCTGTGCGGTCTGCTCCCTCATGGGGTGGTTTCCCGCGAACATGTTCCTCACCTACGACATGGGTGCGCGCGACCCCATCGGAGAACTGAGCAAGTACCTCATCATCGGCGACAGCCATTCGATCCTGGGCCAGTTTCCCTCCATCCTCATCCGGGTCGTCCTGCCCTTCGTCCTGCTCGGCAGCGTCTTCGCCAGCACCGGCGGCGGCACCGCGCTGATCAAGCTTGCGTTCAGCCTGACCCGCAAGACCCGCGGCGGCCCGGCCCATGCCGCGGTGGTCTCCTCCTCGCTCTTCGGAACCATCTCGGGCGGCCCGGTGGTGAATGTGCTCTCCACCGGCGCGCTGACGATCCCGATGATGACCCGCCGCGGCTTCAAGCCGCGCTTCGCCGGCGCCGTCGAGGCCACCGCCTCCTCCGGCGGGCAGATCATGCCGCCGGTGATGGGTGTCGCCGCCTTCTTTCTCGCCAACTTCACCGGCGTGCCCTACAGCCAGGTCGTGGTGGCGGCGCTGGGGCCTGCGCTCCTGTTCTACGTCTGCCTCTTCATCTCGGTGAGCCTGGAGGCGCGCAAGCAGGGCATCGAGCCTGTGGGAGAGCTGCCGCCCGACCTGCGCATGACGCGGCAGGACTGGAGCAACCTGACCATCGTGATCGTGCCGATCCTGGTGATCGTGGCCGTGCTCGTCTCGCAGCGCTTCACCATCGCCACCGCCGGCATCTTCGCCCTCGCGGCCCTCCTGCCCCTCACCTTCATCGACCCCGACATCCGTCGGGCGCCCCGCAAACTGCTCCGGGCCCTCGGGGGCGGCGCGATTTCGGCGGGCAGCATCTACATCCTGTTCACTGCCGTGGCCGTGGTGGAAAGCTCGCTGAGTGCCGTGGGCTTCCCGAACGCGATGGCCAACCTCTTCGCCTCGGCCACCGCCGACACCGGCCTGTTCGATGCCCTGCCCTACGCCGACACGTTCTACCTCTTCTTCGTGCTCGTCATCACCATGCTGGCGACCCTCGTGCTCGGCATGGGCATGCCCACCCTGCCGGCCTATGCCAACGTCGCGATCATCATGACCGGCGGTCTGGCAAACCTCGGCGTCGCCTATTTCACCGCGAACATGTTCGTCTTCTACTTCGCCGTGGCCTCCGCGATCACCCCGCCCGTGGCGGTGGCGGCTTTCGCGGCGGCGTCGATCACCAAGGCCGATCCGGTCGCCACCGGCCTCTCCTCGGTGCGGCTGGGCCTGATGATGTTCCTGGTGCCCTTCGTCTTCGTGATCTACCCCGAACTTCTGGTGATCCCGCCCGCCTTTCAGGCCGACATGATCTCGGGCGAATACATCGCCTCGCATCCCGAGGGCTTCCGGCTGACGGCCTACCTGTCGATCCTGCTCCGGGTGCTGGTGGCAATCTATCTCTTCGTCACAGCCATCAGCCGCTTCGACATGCAGCGCCTCTCTGCCCCGGTCGCGGCACTTCGGTTCGCCACCGGCGTCGCGCTCCTGTTTCTTCCGCTCGCCGTGCATGGGCCCGCGCTGCTCCTCGCCATCGCCCTCATCGGCGCCCATCACCTCGGCGCGCGGCGGCCCGCTGCGGTGGCCGGAGCAGGCGAGTCCGCACAGTGAACACCTCGGCTGCCCGCGTGGAAAGCGCCGCCCGATCGGAGGACAAACCAGGGAACGCAGAGAAGAATTGGAGCAAGGCCGCCATGACCGCTTACCCCTCCTCCAGTCCGGTCGTCATCGTTGGTGCAGGCCCCACCGGCCTCACCACCGCCTGCCTGCTCGCGACATACGGGGTGGAGTTCATCATGCTCGATCGCGAGCCCGGCCCCATCGACCTGCCCCGCGCCATCGTGCTCGACGACGAGGGCGCACGCACGCTGCAAGCCTTCGGCATGGGCGAGACCTATCTCGCCGACCCGATGGAGGGCGAAGGCTCGCGCTACTTCGACGATGCGGGCGAGAGCTTTGCCGTCACCGGGCGCGGGCCGCGCAACTTCGGCTTCGCCAAGCGCCAGTTCATCTATCAGCCCGAACTGGAGACAGCCCTGCGCGACCGGCTCGAGGCGCTTGCACCGGGCCGTCTGCGCTACTCCTCCGAGGTGATCGACGTCGAGCAGGGCGCGCACGGCGCGACCACGGTGCTGCGCGGACCTGACGGCGCGCTTCACCGTATCGAGAGCCAATGGGTGCTGGCCTGCGACGGCGGGCGCAGCCCGATCCGGGAAAGGCTCGGCATCGCGATGTCGGGCAACACCTACCAGGAAGACTGGATCGTTCTCGACACGCTGAACGACCCTGACGACACGCTCTATTCCAAGTTCTTCTGCTCCAGCACCCGCCCCGCCGTGAGCGTTCCGGCACCGAATGGCGGGCGGCGCTACGAGTTCATGCTGCTGCCCGGTGAGAGCCGGGAGGCGGTGCTGGAGGATACCTTCCTCACCGAGATCTGCGCCCCCTACCGCCGCTACGACCCGGCCGACGTGCTGCGCAAGACGGTCTACACCTTCCACGCGCGGATGGCCGAGCGGTTCCAGGCCGGGCGCATCCTGCTGATGGGAGACGCCGCGCACCTCACGCCCCCCTTTGCGGGCCAGGGCATGAACGCCGGGCTGCGCGATGCCCACAACGTGGCCTGGAAGGTCGCCGCAATGCTCAAGGGCGGAGCTGCCCCGGCGCTGCTCGAAACCTACGACGCCGAGCGGCGCGGCCCGGCCTGGGACATGATCCAGCTCGCCGTGGCGATGGGCAACATCGTGATGCCCGCCGGGCGCGACCAGATCGTCTTTCGTGACCTGCTGATGAAGGCGCTGGAGCCCTTTCCGAAGGTCAGGGACTACCTCATCCACATGCGGTTCAAGCCCCAGCCGCGCTACGATCGCGGCGTGTTCCTCGATCTCGACAGGCCGGAGTTCGACGCTTCGCTCGTCGGACGCATGGTGCCTCAGCCCGAAGTCCTCGACGGGGAACGCCGCATGCGTCTCGACGCGGCGGCAGGCCCGGGCTTCACGCTGCTCGCGCAGGATGCGGCAGGCGCAAAGGCCCTGGCAGGCCTGACGCGGGACAGCCTTCTCGGGCTGCCAATGTCCCGCGTGGCACTGGATACGTCAGGTCGCGGCAAGGCCGACATGCTTCGGTCTGCCGACGACGAGACGGCGCGGCCGTTCCGCACCCACCGCGACCAGATCCTCCTCATCCGCCCCGACCGCTACTGCGCGGCGGCCTTCGGGCCCGAGGCGCTGGATGCCAGCCTGGCGCGGTTCACCGCTCTGGCCGCGAAGGCCGCACCGGCCCTGGCCCCGGATGAGGTGACGGCATGACCCTTCAGCGGACAACACGCTCATGCACAGGCTTCTGAACCGCACGCGCCTCGTCGCCCGCGGCCTCGCGCTCATCGGCTTCACGGGGCTCCTTGCGCTGGCCTGCATGACCATGCTCGACGTTGCCCTGCGCTGGCTCTTCCAGGCGCCGATCCAGGGGGTGAACGACGTGAGCTCGGTGGTCATGGCCGTGGTCATCTCTGCCTGCATCCCGGCCAACCTCGCCTTCAAGCAGAACATCAAGGTCGAAGTGTTCGGAACACTCGGTGGCGCCGTCGTCCATAACCTGCTCTCGGTGCTTGCGAGCCTCCTGACCTTCGTCTTCATCTTCATCATCGCCTGGGAGTTCGTGCCCTATGCCCTTTCGTTGAAGGAAAGCGGCGACCGCACCTGGGTGCTCGGCTGGCCGGTCTGGCCATGGTGGAGCGTCGCGGCGGTGATGATGTGGCTCGCCGTCATCGTGCAGGCCATGGTGCTCATCCTCGACATCGCCGCCCTGCTGACCGGCCACAGGCCGCCCGAGGCGCCCGGCAGCGACGCGACCGACATCCTGTGACCCGACCGGAGACCTGACACAATGGACCCGCTCCTGGTTTCTCTCCTCGGCTTCTGCGTGATGATGCTTCTCATCATCCTGCACGTGCCAATCGGGGTCTCCATGGCACTCGTCGGCATGACGGGCTTTGCCTATGTCGTGGGCTGGGGCCCGGCGATGAGCCTGCTGGCGACCGAACCCGCCTCGGCCATGGCCTCGCTCGAGCTCGCGGTGATTCCGCTCTTCATGCTCATGGGCAGCCTCGCGGCGGCCGGCGGGCTGGCGACCGACATCTACGACATGGCCGGCGCCCTGCTGGGGCACCGCCGGGGCGGGCTGGCCACCACCACGATCGTGGCCAGTGCCGGCTTCGGCGCGATCTGCGGCTCGGGTGTGGCCACCACGGCCACCTTCGGGCGGGTTGCCCTGCCCGAGATGCTCGCCCGCGCCTACCAACCCAGCGTGGCCACCGGCTCCATCGCCGCGGGCGGCACCCTCGGCATCATCGTGCCGCCCTCGGCGATGATGATCCTCTACGCGGTGCTCACCGAGCAATCGGTGCTCGAGCTCTTCACCGCCGCCATCGTCCCGGCCGTCCTGGCCGTCGTCTTCTACACCCTCGCGATCCAGGCGATGGTGCTGCGCAACCCCGACATCGCGCCCCGATCGGAAAAGCTGCCGATGCGCGACCGGCTGCGCGCCGTGGGCCGCGCCTGGGGCGTGATCGTGCTGGCGGTGGTGGTGCTGGGCGGAATTTACTCCGGCATCTTCACCGTGCACGAGGCCGCCGCCATCGGGGTGGTGATCGCCTTTCTCTTCGCGCTCCTGCGCCGACGGCTCGACCGCGCCACCTTCCTGCGGGTGATGGCCGAGGCGAGCGGCGCCACGGCGATGATCTACATCATGGTCTTCGGCGCCACGATCTTCTCCTACTTCGTCTCCGTCACCGGCGGCGCGGCCTTCCTCGTCGACACCATCTCCGCCGCCTCGGTGAGCCCGCTCGTGGTGATCGGGGGTATCCTGCTGCTCTACATCTTCCTCGGCGCCTTCTTCGACGAGGTGGCCGCCATGGTCATCACCCTGCCCTTCGTCATCCCGGTCATCCAGGGCTTCGGCTACGACCTTGTCTGGTGGGGGATCGTGAACGTGGTGGTCATCGGGATCGGCATGATCACCCCACCGATCGGGATCAACGTGATGCTGCTCAATTCCATGCACAGCTCGATCCGGATCGGGCTGATCTACCGCGGCATCCTGCCCTTCCTGGTGGCCGACCTGATCCGCCTTGTGCTTCTGGTGCTGGTCCCCGCCCTCACCCTCTGGCTGCCCGGCGTCCTCGGCTGACCATCCCGCTGTTCGGCAGGCGGACAGTTGCACCCGGGCCGTCGCCGCCCGGCGCAGCAGGCGCCACGCTTCGGCGGAAGGTCAACGCGTCAGGGAGGACGTCATGAACGCCAGGAACTTCGCACTCGCAGCAGGCTTTGCCGCGCTTTTCGCACCCTCTGCCTTCGCGCAGGAGGTGATCCGCTTCTCGAGCTTCGAGCCGCCGGTCGCCCATGTCACCAAGAACATCCTGACCCCCTGGGCCGAAGAGGTCAGCGCCGCCTCGGGCGGCACGCTGCAGATCCAGATGTTCCCGGGCGGCACGCTGGGGCGCAACCCGGCCCAGCAGCTGAAGCTGGTCGAGGATGGCGTGGCCGACATCGCCTGGGTCATTCCCGGCTACTCCCCGGGGCGGTTCGACCAGGGCACCGTGGCGGAGCTTCCGTTTCTCGTCCCCAACGCCAGCATTGGCTCCGCTGCGATGTGGGACATGGTCGAACAGGGCGTGTTCACCGGGGACTACGAGCAGTTCAAGATGATCGGGGTGATGGTCTCCTACCCCAACGGGCTCGCGGGCACCGTCGAGGTGCGCGAACCGGGCGATCTGGCGGGCAGGAACGTGCGAGCGCCGGGGCCGACCATGCTTGCCGCCATCGAGGCACTTCAGGCGGTGCCCGTGGGCGGGATCACCGGGCCGACGCTGGCGGAAAGCATCAGCCGCGGGCTGATCGACGCAACCTTCACCCAGTGGGGCGCCGTCCAGACCTTCCGCGCCGGCGAGGTGATCGACCACTACCTCGACCTGCCGCTCGGGGCGACACCCATGCTCATCGTGATGAACAAGGCCAAGTACGACAGCCTGCCGGATGAGGCGAAGGCGGCAATCGACCAGTATTCCGGCGCCGCCTTCTCCGAGCGGTTCGGCCCGTCGTTCGACCAGAACGTCGCCGAGGCGCGGGAAGCGATCCTTGGTGCGAACGAGATCACCGAGCTTGCGCCCGACGAGGCGCTGGCTGCCCGGTGGCGCGAGGCGATGCAGGTCTCGGTCGACGCCTGGATTGCGGAAACCGAAAACGGACAGGCGATCTACGACGCCTTCGTGGCGGCCATCGAAGCGCATTCGTCGATGTGAGGCGCAGGCCCGGCGCGCGCCTGTCGCCGCGCCGGGCCCCTTCAGCCATGACAACCGACGACATCACCCAAATCGCGCAGCTCTGCCAGGCCTGGGGTCTCTATCGGGACCAGGGGCGGTGGGATGAGCTGGCGCAGACCTTCACCGCCGATGGCACCATCACCGTCACCTGGTTCGACGGGCGGTTTGCCGATTTCATCGCGGCGTCGCAGGCCCAGCACCAGCCCCGCAGCCCAAGGGTAAAGCATCAGATTGCCCTGCCCGTGGTCGCCGTGCGCGGCAACCGCGCGGTCTCTGAGGGCAACGTGCAGATCATGGGGCGCTTCGCTGCCGCGCCGGGCGTCGTGGTGGACTACACCAGCCATGCCCGTTTCCTGGACCGGCTCGAGCGCGACCGGGACGGCTGGCGCATCGCCCGCCGGATCGCGATCTACGAGAAGGACCGGCTGGACCCGGTCACGCCCGGCCCTGCCTTCGATGCCTTCATGCGGGAGACGGATTTCTCGGCCGTGCCGGAGCCCTACCGCTACCTCGGGCACCGGCTGCTGACCTCGGGCCGGAGCCTTCACGACGGGATCCTGTGTGATGGCACGCCCGAAGCCGCGCGCGCCCTTGCAGAGGCGCAGGATTGGCTGGTGCGGGGCGCCTGAGGAGGCGCCCCTCCCGGCTTACGCTTCGTCCTCGATCGGGTTCGCCAACACGCCGATCCCGGAAATCTCCACCTCCACACGGTCACCGCCCTTCATGAAGAGCTTCGGCTCCCGGAAGAGGCCCACGCCGCTCGGCGTTCCGGTCGCGATCACGTCGCCCGGCAGAAGCTCTGTGACGATCGAGAGATAGGCGATCAACTCGGGAATGCTGAAAGCGAGATCGGAGATCGGGGTCGATTGCACCACTTCGCCGTTCAGCCGCGTCTCCATTGTCTGCGCCGCCGGATCGGTGAGTTCGTCGGCGGTCACCAGCCAGGGGCCCATCGAACCGCTGTCGACGAAGTTCTTGCCCGCCCAGAACTGAGTGGTGTGGCGCTGATAGTCGCGGATCGAGCCGTCGTTGAAGCAGGCATAGCCCGCGACATGGGCCATCGCGTCCGCCTCGCTGACGTTGCGGCCGGGTTTGCCGATGATGACGGCCAGTTCGCCCTCGAAGTCGAACCAGTCCGAAGCCCTGGGCCGGATCATCGGGCGCTCATGGCCGACGACGGAGGAGGGATACCGCGTGAAGATCGAGGGCTTCGCCGGCTTGTCCCGTCCGGTCTCCTTGATGTGCGTCATGTAGTTGAGGCCGATGCAGATGATCTTGTCGGGGTTCGGCACCGGCGAGAGCAGCGTCACCTCGCCCGGGTCGATCAGATCGGCCCCCTCGGCTTCCGAGGCCAGAAGCTCGGTGGCACCGGCGCCAAGCACGGCACGCACATCTGGGTAGCGGGCTCTCAGCCGCGCGCCTGCGTCGGCAATGCCGCCTTCGGTCACCACCCCGTAGGACGGCGTGCCATCCGGCAGGACATAGGAAGAAATTCGCATTCTCTCGCTCCTCTGATTGTCTGGCTCAGGCTTAAGCGCGCCGGTGTCCCGCAACTGCGCTGAAGGTCGGCGTGTCCACCCTGTGAACAGGGGCCGAAGCTCAGGGCGCGACGGACAGGATGACCTTCCCGATATGTCCGCCACGCTCCATGATCCGGTGGGCCTCGGCGGCCTCCGAGAGCGGCAGCACATGGGCGACATGCGGGCGCACCGCATCGCCGACGAGCGGCCAGACCTCGCGCCGCAGCGCCTCTGCCACGGCGCGCTTGCGTGCAACCTCCAGAGGGCGCAACAGCGAGCCGGTGATCGAGATGCGGCGCGCCATGAGGGGCTGAAGCGGCACGGCAATCCGCGCTCCGTCACCGCCCGACAGATGCGCGATCCGCCCGTCTGGCGCCATCATCGCAAGGTCATCTTCCAGGTGCGCGCCCGCCGACATGTCGAGCAACGCACTGATCCCCGCACCCCCGGTGGCCTCCATGACCTTCGCGGCCAGGTCGGCGTCATGGTAGCTGTAGGCCGCCAGCGCGCCAAAACTACGCGCGGCGGCGACCTTCTCGGCAGCCCCGGCCGTGGCGATCACGCGGTATCCAAGCGCCGACATGGCCTGAAGTGCGATGTGGCCGACCCCGCTGGTCCCCCCATGGATCAGCGCGTAGTCATCGGGCCGAAGCTGCATGAGGAAGAAGAAGTTCCACCATGTGGTGAAGAGAGCCTCGGGGAGGCCCGCCGCCTCGGTCAGGCTCACCCCTTCCGGCACCGGAAGAACCAGCCCCGCATCGGCTACCGCGAACTCCCCGTAGCCGCCGCCCTGCACCAACGCCGCGACCGCCTCTCCGACGGCGACCCCGTGCACCGCGTCACCGACGGCCTCCACCACGCCCGCGCATTCCAGGCCGGGGACCGGGTTGCCATCGCTGTGCCGCCCCGCCCGCCGCTGGTTGCAGTCGTGCCGATTGACCCCGGCAGCCGCGATGCGGATCAGCACCTGCCCCGGCCCTGGTTCTGGCAGCGGCACGGTCGCGCTGCGCAGCACCTCCGGCCCGCCCGGTTCGGAAATGATGATGGCTGTCTGGCGCTTCATTCCCGGCCCCCGCTGCACCCGCCTCACTCCTGATGCACCACGCTGTCGAGCCAGGCGCAGTTGGGCACGGGATCGGGCGCCCGCATCCCCCGCGCGGCGGCATCGAAGCGCATCTCGCGCAAGCGCTGACGCCCCGGATCGTCCTCGCCGAGATAGAGCCGCTCGTGCCCCCAATAGCTCGGCCCGTCGGTGGTTTCATGCGCGGTCCAGGTTTCGGGGTCGATGACCTGCGCGCCCCAGCCGTACTCGACGAAGAAGCCAGAGGGCGAATTCGCATAGAAGCTCATCATGTGATCGTTGGAGTGCCGCCCGAGCGTATAGGCCACGCGGCCCTCGTCCTGCTGCGCCAGGTCGTAGCCCTGCCCGACGTCGTCGAGCGACTGCAACTCGACCATGAAATGGTGCAGCCCCTTCCGCCCAGATCCCACCATGGCAAAGCTGTGGTGACGCCCGTTCAGGTGGAAGAAATAGAGCGGATAGGGCGTGAGCCCGTAGTCCGTCACGTTGAAGCCGAGCAGGTCGCGGTAGAACCACAGGAGCTTGTCGACGTTCTCGACGTGCAGCACCGCGTGCCCCATGCCCAGCGTCCCGGTCTTGAAACCCGAGATCGGGCGGCCCGGTCGGAACGGTTCGGAGGCGATCTCGGGGCCGCAGAACACCTCCACCCGGTTGCCGTCCGGATCGGCGAAGGAGATGAGCTGCCGGACAAGGCGCTGATCGGCGAGTGCCGTCCGTTCGGAGGTGACGGCCACCCCGGCGTCTTCCAACCGCCCGGCCAGCGCATCGAGGTCACCTGGCCCCTCGACTTCCCAGCCCATGAAGTCGAGCCCCTCCGGCCCCTCGTCGGTCACCAGCAGCCTCTGCTTGCGGTCGTCCATCCGGAAGGCCCGCGACCCCGCGGCGCGATCGACGGCCTGCATTCCCAGAAGTCCGGTTGCGAAGTCGGTCCAGTCCTGCGTGCGCGCGGAGCGCACCCCGATGTAGCCAAGTGAGCGCAGCGTCATGTCGCCTCTTCTCCCCCTGCGGTTCGGTACGTGTCCTTGCATGGCTACGCCCTCGCCCGACACGTTGCGCGGCCCGCTCCGCAAGTGTTCACCTGGTGGACAGTTGCGCGGATCGGAGTCAGCCTTGGCGCGAGGGCATCGCATAGTGACCAGCGGCAACGGCCCATCGCCATGCCGGGAGGAGGCGCCATTTCGGGGTTCGGATCAGTCAGGTCGCTGGACCGTGGCCTGCAGGTGCTGCAGGTGGTGAACCAGCGCAACGGGGCCAAGGCCGCCGACATCGCCAGGGCGACCGGCATTCCGCGCCCCACGGTCTATCGCCTCCTCGAAACGCTCGAGACGCAGGAGTTCGTGACGCGGGATCACTCCTCCGACAAGTGGCGCGTGACCCAGCGGGTCAAGTCGCTCAGCTCCGGCTTCCGCGACGAGGACTGGGTGTCGCAGATCGCGGTGCCCGAAATGGTGCGGCTCGGCAAGGAGATCCTCTGGCCGCTCGATCTCGTCACCTTCAGCGACTACGCGATGGATATCCGCGAAAGCACCCACTACCTCAGCCCCTATTCGATCGACCACGGAATGGTGGGGCGGTCTCTGCCGGTGCTGGAGACCTCCGGGGGCCGCGCCTATCTCGCCTTCTCCACGCCGAAGGTCCGCGAGCAGACCATCGCCGGCCTCCGCGAGAGGTTCGGTCTGGAAGATCCGATCATGATGAAGGACGGCCCCCTCGGCCTGATCCTCGACAACGTGCGCAGGTTGGGCCTCGGCTACCGCAAGGAGGGCTTCCGGACCGGCACGCAGTCCATGTCGGCCCCGATCATGCGGGGCGACAGGGTGCTCTCCTGCCTGACCATCATCTGGACGGGAAGCGCCCTGCCCTTCGACAAGGCGCTCGACCTCTACGGCGAGAAACTGATCTCCTCGGCCAACTGGATCGCGGAGGCTGTGGACCGCGAAGACCTCGCCTAACCGCCTGACAGACCGAGCCGCCTGCGCACCTGCCGGGAGCTTTCCAGCTCGTAGCCCAGGTCTCCGACGAGTCTCACCGCCTTCTCGACCATCGCGGCATTGGAAGGCGCCTTCACGCCCTTCTCCAGCCAGACGGCATCTTCCAGACCCACTCGCACGTTGCCGCCCAGCATCGCGGCCTGCGCGACCATCCGGAAGGCCGAGGCCCCGGTGCCGAAGCCGCTCCAGATCGCGGATTTCGGCAGCAGGGACCGGGCATAGAGCATCGTCTCCGGCCCCGGCACGAAGCCATAGGGCACGCCTGTCACGATGGAACAGAGCGGATCGTCGTGAAAGACGCCCTCGCTCATCAGCGTGTTCAGGATCGCGATGTCGCCGCTGTCGAAACACTCGATCTCGGGCCGCACCCCGGCGCCCTGGATCAGCTCGGCCATCCGGCGGATCGACGGCAGGGTGTTGATCACCACCTCCTGGCCGAAGATCATCGTGTTCAGGTCGAGCGTCGCGATGTCGGGCCGGAGCTCGAGGATGTGCTTCACCCGACCGTCCGGTGGCATGAGCGTGGTCTTCGGCCCCGCCTTCGCCGGGTCGTCCGGGAGCGGGTCGTAGCGCCCGCCGTTTCCGGTCGTCAGGTTGATGACGAGATCTGCGTTCTTCTCGCGGATCCGCTCGACCACTTCGCGGTACAGTGCGACCTCCATCGAGGGCGCCTCCGTCTGAGGATCGCGCACATGGATGTGGACGATGGCCGCCCCCGCCTCCGCCGCCTCAAGCGCATCCCGCGCGATCTCGGCGGGGGTGATGGGCAGGTTCTCGTTCTGCGCCCGTGTGGTGAAGTTTCCCAGCAGAGCGCAGGTCAGGAACAGCGATGGCATCGGGTCGGTCTCCTCCGGTGGTTTCGCGCAGATAACCGCATTCCCCCCTGTCCCGAGAGACCGCCCCGCCAGATGTTCGCCTGCCGGACAGGCGCCGGCTCGGGGCACCGCCTCGGCGGGGCCGCACACCCTGCCCCGTCAGTCCAGAGCCTCGAGCGCCGCCGCTTCTTCTTCCGGCGACAGGGGCGGACCCGCCCCGATCGCGCCCAGGTAGGCATCCAGCGTCTCGAGCGAGGAGGCCGGCGCATATTGGGTTCCGTCGTCGGCCTCCGCCACGATGGCCAGCCGCGGATCCCAGCCCTGCTCCATCCGGCAGGCGACCGAGACGACGGTCATCGCATCCGCGGTATCCAGCTCGAACTCCCGGCAGAGCGTGCCGTCGGCATCCCGAAAGGAGGCGACCACGGCGATCTCGCCCGATCCGAGATCTACCCTATCGCCGGCCGGAACGCGCTCCAAAGCCTCCGCGAGGCCCGGCATGTCGAGAATGGAGACGCGAAGCGCGCCCTCCGGCCCGTCCGCCGCATCCGGTGAGAGCAGGTATCCACCGAGAAAACCGGCAAGGGCGATGGCGGCGGCAATGGCCGCCGGCCGGAACAGGGTGCGCCGCTCCGGGCGCCGCAGGGGCACCACGTTCGGGTCGACCTCGCCTTGCCCCGCCTCGATCGCCGCCCGGGCGCGCGCAAGGACGTGCTCGGGCATCGGCTCCGCCCGCCGGATCGTGGCGGCCTCACGCAACGCCTTCCGCGTGCCCGTGAACAGCGACAGCCGTTCCGCGATGGCGGGATCGTCGCGCAGAGCGGCCTCGATCCGCGCGGCCTCCGGGCCGTCCAGTTCGCCGTCGGCGTAGGCCATCAGCAGTTCGTCGTCGATCCGGTCGCCTGTCATCCAGTCTCTCCTTGCCCGTTCAAGGACAACGTGTCAGCGGTCATTCTATTCCCAGCCTTTCCGCAAGGGCGATCCGGGCGCGGGCCAGCCGGCTCATGACCGTGCCTTTGGCAATGCCCAGCACCTCCGCCGTCTCGGCGTAGGACAGTTCCTCGAAGCAGACGAGATGCAGGATCTCCCGATGATCCTCCGACAGCGTGGCCATCGCCCGTTCGGTCTGGTGCAGCATCAGCACCGCCTCGGTCACCCGGCCGCCATCCTCCACCGCCGCCTCCGGCCTTTCGGTGACGTCGATCTCGGTGCCGCGCGTCGTCCTGCGCCGCGCCAGGTCGAGCCAGGCATTTCGCAGGATGCGGAACAGCCAGGGGTCCATCCGCTCGGCCGGGTCGTAGCGCCCTCGTGCCCCGAGGGCACGTTCGACACAGGTCTGCACCAGGTCGTCCGCGGTGTCCCCGTTCCGGCAGAGCGACAGCGCATATCGCCTGAGCGCAGGCAGCGCGGCAAGAAGATCGCGTTCGAAACTGTCCGTCATGTGCACTCGATACGAATTGCCTCGGTCTTCAGGCGGAATATTCTTCTGCCCGATACGTAGACGCTGCGACGTGCCAACGCCAGACGGAGACCCCGCAGATGACACACCGCCTTCTTGCCCTTGGCCTCGCGCTCATGCTGTCGGTCTCGCAACTGGTGCCCGTGGCGCTGACGATCGGCCTCGGCACGGCATTTCCGGCACTGGCACAGGACGATGATGACGACGACGGCGGTGACGACGACGATGACGGAGGCTGGTCGGGCGGCGATGACGACGATGACGACGGCGGCAGGCGGCGGCCCTCCGGCAGCAGCGGCAATCCGCTGCGGGATCTGCGTGACCTCTTCAACCGCGCGCCGCGCAGGCAGACCGCCCCCGCGCCGGCTCCCGCGGCGCCCGTCCCCTTGCAGGCGTCCGCACCGGGAGAGATCGTGGTGCTCTCCCTCGACGATCAGGATCTCGCCACCCTGACCGCGCAGGGCTACGATGTCATCGAGGAACGGCCGCTCACCGCCTTTAACGGCGTCTCGCGTCGCCTGCGGGTACCGGACGGGGTGACGCTGACCGAGGCACGCGAGACAGTCCGCGCCCTGCCCTCGGGCGAGAATGCCGATTTCAACCACTATTACCGCTCCGAGCAGGGGTTTTCCGACAGCTGTCGCGGAGCGGAATGCCCGGCACGGCTGTCGATCGGCTGGCCCGTCCTGCCGGACCGGCAGTCGGGCTGCGGCGAGGGCGTCACCATCGGCATGATCGACACTGGCATCAACGACGGCCATGAGACCTTCGCAGGCGCGCGTCTCGAGGTCCACCGGCTGGCGCCGGAGGCCTTCGACCCCTCCCGCGCAGTCCACGGCACGGCGGTCGCGGCGCTGCTGGTGGGCGATCCGGCCACCCGCTCGCCGGGGCTCGTTCCCGCCGCGCGCCTGGTCGCGGTCGACGCCTTCCACCGCCGCGGCGCCGACGAGCGCGCCGACATCTTCACCCTCGTCGAGGCGCTCGACTTTCTCGCCGAACGGGGCCCCGACGTTCTCAATCTCAGCCTCGCCGGGCCCGAGAACGCGGTGCTCGCCGAGGTCATCGAGCGGCTGGTGACGGAGCGTGACATCGTGATCGTCGCCGCCGTCGGCAATGCCGGTCCCCGGGCGGAGGCCGCCTTTCCCGCCGCCTACGACCCGGTGATCGCCGTCACCGCGGTCGATCGTGACCGCAACGTCTATCGCCGCGCGGTGCAGGGCACCCATGTCGATCTCGCCGCGCCCGGCGTCAACGTCTGGACGGCGGCCTCGATCCGCGGCGCGCGCCACAAGACGGGCACCTCCTTCGCTGTGCCCTTCGTCTCCGCCGCCGCCGCCATCCTGCGCGCCGAAGAGCCCGCCATGACCGCGGCCGAGGTGGCGGAGGCCCTGCGCAGCCGCGCCCTCGACCTCGGAGAGAACGGCCCGGACCCTGTGTTCGGTGCGGGGCTGCTCAGCCTCGACGCGTCCTGCCTGGACAGAAACTGACCCCGGAGACAGCAGCATGTCACTCTTCCGTCGCAGCACAGGCTCCCTCCGCTTTCTCTGCGCCCCCGAGGACGAGGGCGTGATCGCTCCGCCGGTCCCGGCCAGGAGCTATCTGCCGGACTGGTTTCGCAAGCTCCCCGCCGTCGATGAGGCGAAGCTCCGGACGACGGACACGGGCCTGACGATCAAGCGCTGCATGCCTTTTCTCGACGCCATGAGCACCGGCTGGATCATTCCTCTTCCGGCGACCGTCCGCCTCGACGTCCGGGAGGGTGGCACGCAGGTCGAGGCCGGCTGGGACTTCGATCGCACGCTGGTCAGCTTCCATGGCGCGCATCAGGTGAAAGGCAATCCCTGGGGTGAACGGGCGGCCTGCAAGTTCCACAACTTCTGGACCATCGTGACGCCGCCGGGATGGAGCTGCCTCTTCCTCAACCCGCTGAACCGCCCCAACGGCCTCTTCGAGGTTCTGGCCGGCGTGGTCGACACCGACACCTACCGGGCCCCGGTGCATTTTCCGTTCTTTCCCGTCGTCGAGGATGGCCTGCACGTGATCGAGAAAGGCTCCCCCATGGTTCAGGTCATCCCCTTCCGGCGCGATACCGCCGAGCTCGGGGCCGAAATCCGCGTCGAGCGCCCCGAGGAGGCTGCCAGTCGCGGCGCAGTCACCCGCAACACCCAGGCCAGCCCCGGCTGGTACCGGACCGACGCCCGCGCACAGCGGTAGTCTCGCTCCCCATGAAAACGCGCCGGCCCGTTTCGGGGACCGGCGCGCGCTGCCCGCGGGACTTCCGCCCGCCTCAATCGTCGTCGTCGTTCGAGCTGTTCGAGGAGGAGTTGCTGCTGCTGTTCGAGCTCGAATTGGAAGACGAGTTCGAGCTGGAGTTGCTGCTCGAATTGGAGTTCGAATTGCTGTTGGAGTTGCTGTTCGAGTTCGAACTGCTGTTCGA
>CAYVQK010000020.1:0-31535 GCA_964454145.1 uncultured Oceanicola sp.
TCGCGGCCGTCCTTCCCGAAGTACTTGAAGAGCAGGTAGACCATCGCCCAGAGGTGACGGCCCTCCTCGACGTTGACCTGGAAGAGGTTGCGCAGGTCGTAGAGCGAGGGGGCGGTGAGGCCGAGGAAGCGCTGTTGCTCGACCGAGCCCGGCTCGGTGTCGCCCTGGATCACGATCAGGCGCTTGAGCATGTTGCGGTACTCGCCCGGCACCTCCTGCCACGCGGGCTGGCCGGCGTGCTCGCCGCAGGGGATCACGCGCTCGCCGTTCTGCGGGGCCAGAAGCACGCCCCAGCGGTACTCGGGCATCTTCACGTAGTCGAACTTTGCCCAGCCCTTCGGGTCGACCGAGACCGCGGTGCGCAGGTAGACGAGGCTTTCCTGGAAGTTCTGCGGGATCAGGTCGTTCCACCAGTTGATGTAGCCGGGGTGCCATTTTTCCAGCGCCTTGAGCACGCGCTTGTCTTCCGACAGGCCGACGTTGTTGGGGATCTGGGTGTCGTAGGAGACGTTGATCAGGTCGAGCATTGGGTTCCTCCTCGGGGTGGCGGGACAAGTCCCGCCCTACGGAATGTTTCAGACGCGTTGCATGTTGTAGTCGCCGCGGACACCGGAGCCGTAGCGCTGGAGCGCGCCCTCGGCACCGACCGCGTTGGGACGCTGGAAGATCCAGTTCTGCCAGGCGGTCAGGCGGCCGAAGATGCGGGTTTCCATGGTCTCGGGGCCGGCGAAGCGCAGGTTGGCTTCCATCCCGGTCATCGCGTCGGGGGAGAAGGAGGCGCGCTCTTCCATGAAGATGCGGATCTCGTCTTCCCAGTCGATGTCGTCGAGGATGTAGGTGACGAGGCCGAGTTCGTCGGCCTCCTCGGCCTCGATCGGCTCGCCGATCTTCTCTTTCAGCGCATCCACCGCCTCGGGGGTGCCGAGGAAGCGGGTTTCGAGCCGGGTCAGGTCATTGCCCATGGGGTAGCGGCCGAAGTTGGTCTCGCTGAGGGTGATGGTGGCGAGGGGGCGATTGTCGCCCTCGAACTCGTCTTCCATCATGTAGGTGCGGTCGCAGGCCCAGAGGATTTCGGCCAGGACGCCGGCAAAGCAGGAGCCGTGTTCGACGAGCGCGACGAGGCTGCGCGAGGTCACGTCGATCCGCTTCAGCACGCGCTTCCAGAAGGCGAGGGTTTCGGCCGCGAGCCAGTGATTTTCGCTGTCGGTCAGGGCTTTCTCGTGGGCCAGCAGCGCCTCAGGGTCGCCCTGGGTGCGGAAGGTCCAGAGGCCGGTTTCCATCTCGTTGAGGCGGAGGTGCATGATCGCGTCGTCGAGCTCGCGGGCGAGCTTGAGGAGGTAGGACTGGTCGCCCTGGGTCACCAGCTCCTCGGCGGAGGCGGGCGCCGCGCCATCGGGCCCCTTGAGTGTGATCGTGGCGCGGCGGGCGTCACGGTCGAGCTCCACCTCGACGAGGCTGTAGGTGACGGCGTTGTCGGTGATCGTGCGCTCGATCGGGCCGAGGGTGATGCCCTTTTCGGCCCGCGTGGGCATGGCGGCCGCGAACTCGGCGGCGCGGGCGGTGACGGTGTCGTCGAACTTCGAGTTCGGGATCACCTCATCGACCAGGCGCCAGTCCTTCGCCCGCTTGCCGCGCACGCCCTCTTCCATCGCGCAGAACACGTCGGCCAGGTCGCGGCGGACCTTGCGCTTGTCGGTGACGCGGGTGAGGCCGCCGGTGCCGGGGAGCACGGCGAGGAGCGGAACTTCGGGGAGGGCGACGGAGGACGAGGAGTCATCGGTCAGCATGATGTGGTTGCAGGCCAGCGCCAGCTCGTAGCCACCCCCGGCGCAGGCGCCTTTCACGGCGGCGATCCACTTTTGGCCGCTGTCGGCCTCGGCGGCCTCGAAGGTGTTGCGGGTCTCGTTGGTGAACTTGCAGAAGTTCACCTTGTGAGCGTGGGAGGCGCCGCCCAGCATGCGGATGTTGGCGCCGGCGCAGAACACGCGGTCCTTGCCGGACTGCATGATCACCACCTTCACCTCGGGGTGCTCGAAGCGCATCCGCTGCACCACGTCGGCCAGCTCGATATCGACGCCGAGGTCGTAGCTGTTGAGCTTGAGCTGGTAGCCATCGAAGAGGCCGCCGTTCTCGTCGACATCCATGGTGACGCGGGCGACGTCGCCCTCGTAGCTCACCTTCCAGTGCCGGTACTTCGACGGGTCGGTGCGGAAATCTATCAGCTTGTCACTCATGGCGCGTTTCCTCCTGCTGCCGTCTTTTACCGGCCGCGGGGGCCGGAGTAAACGGAAAAGTGGCATAATATTTCACATCACGGGCTCAGAAAGCGCCAGATGCAGGCTATTTTTTGCATTATAATGCATTATTTTGCATCCTCCCGACCTGCTCGCGAATCGACTCGAGGCGCAGGGTGAACCAACCGGGCTGGCGGAACGGCGGGGTGAATGGGGCGGCCTCGTCTATCAGGCGGGCGGCGATGTCGCAGAGGCGGAGGGCGGCGGGCGGTCGATCCATCCGCGCCTTCAGGCCTGCGTTGGCGAGCTGGATCAGGGCCTGCACTCCGGTACGAGCCGGGCCGTCGGGCAGCGCAAGCCAGACCGGCTCGAGCACCTCGTGGGCCTCCCAGAAATAGCCCGCGTCGATCCAGTCGATGCCGGTGCGCAGGGCCTCCGAGGCGAGAGGCTCGGCCTCTGCGGTGGCACGGACGGCATCGAAGGCCCCCTCGGGGTGGCGCGGGGTCTGGCCCGGAACATAGGCATAGTCCGGGGCCGCGCTCATGCTGGCACGACCTCTTCGCGCTCGATCCGCACGAGGCGGGCTGCGAACTCGGCCACGGCATCGAGCACGGCCTGGGGCTGGTCGAGGTGCGGGCTGTGGCGGCAGTCGGGCAGGATCTCGACATCGACGGGCGCGTAGCTGCGGGTTTCGACCTCTGCCACCTGGGCGAGCGTGCCGTACTGGTCATCGGCGCCCTGGATCACCAGCGCGGGAATGCGGAGGTAGTCGATCACCTCGCCGACGTGCCAGGCCTTGAAACCGGGGTCGAGCCAGGCGTCGTTCCAGCCGCGGAAGGTGGCTTCCGGGTCGGCGTGATACCTGGCCATGCGGGGCTTGAGGCTTTCTTCGAAGACCTCGCGGGCTTGGGCGATGGAGGCGAGGCCCATCGGCTCGGTGAAAAAGTGCGGCGCCATCAGCACCAGCCCGCGCACGCTGTGGTCGGCATGGCGGCCGGCGTATTCGGCGGCGATGGTGGCGCCGTCGGAGTGGCCCATGAGGATGTATTGCCCGGCGCCGATGGCGGCGAGAACGTCGGGCAGCGAGTCCATCGCCTCGCGGGTCATGTAATCGAGCGGGCGGGGCAGATCGGCGGGATCGGACTGGCCGTAGCCCGCGCGGGAGTATGCGAAGACACGGAGGCCGGTGGCCTTTGCCAGCGCTTCGGGGAAGTCGCGCCAGAGCGCGAGGCAGCCGAGGCCCTCGTGCAGCAGCACGATCACGGGCGCCGAGGCATCTCCGGCCCAGCTCTGCCATTCGAGCGATTTGCCTGCCGCGGTGACGCGGCCCTTGCCGGGAAACTCCATCATGCGGGCTCCTTCTCACGCAGCTTGAAGCGCTGGATCTTGCCGGTGGCCGTTTTGGGCAACTCATCCACCACCTCGATCCAGCGGGGGTACTTCCACATGCCGATCTTCTCCTTGACCATCTCCTTGAGATCGGCGGCGATGGCGGGGTCGGCGCCCTCCTTCAGGACGATGTAGGCCGCCGGCTTGTCGAGGCCCTTCTCGTCGGCGCGGGCCACGACGGCGGCCTCGAGTACGGCGGGGTGTTCGACCAGCGCCTGCTCGACCTCGAAGGGGCTGACCCAGATGCCGGAGACCTTGAACATGTCGTCGGTGCGGCCGCAGTAGACATAGCGACCATGCGCATCGCGCTCGTACTTGTCGCCGGTGCGTGTCCAGTGGCCCTGAAAGGTGGCCTGGCTCTTGGCGCGGCGGCACCAGTAGCCCTCGGCGGCGGAGGGGCCGCGGACCAGAAGCTCGCCCACCTCGCCGTCGCCGACATCTTCGTCATGCTCGTCGACCAGCCGCACTTCGTAGCCCGGCACGGCGGTGCCGGAGGTGCCGTAGACGCATTCTCCGGGGCGGTTGGACAGGAAGATGTGGAGCATCTCGGTGCTGCCGACACCGTCGACGATCTCGGCGTTCCAGAGCCTTTCCCAGCGTTCGCCAATCTCGCGCGGCAGGGCCTCGCCGGCGGAGGTGCAGAGGCGGATGGAGTGGGCAGGCGGGGTGCCGGCCTTCTCCTGTGCGGCGACGAGGGCGGCGAAGAGCGTGGGGACGCCGCAGAAGAGCGTGGGCTTCTCGTCGGCCATGATCCGGAAGCAGGCATCGGGCGTGGGGCGGCCGGAGTAGATGACCGTGGTGGCGCCGACGGCCATGGGGAAGGACATGGCATTGCCGAGGCCGTAGGCGAAGAACATCTTGGCGGCGGAATAGACGGTGTCGTCTTCGCGGATCCCGAGCACCTTCCTGCCGAAGGTGTCGGCGGTGGCCTTCAGGCTGGCGTGGACGTGGCGGACGCCCTTGGGGGTGCCGGTGGAGCCGGAGGAGTAGAGCCAGAAGGCGAGTTCGTCGTCATGGGCCTCGACGGCCTCCATCGGCTCAGCGCCCTTGCAGAACTCCTGGTAGCTCTCGGTGCCCTCGGGCGCGTTGCCGATCACCAGGATGGCGCGGAGGAAGCGGTTGTTCTCGACGGCCGGGGCGACGGTTTCCCACATCGCCTCGGAGACGACGAGGATGGAGGCGCGGCTGTCTTGCAGGATGGCCTCGTAGACCGGTGCGCCGAGAAGGGTGTTGAGCGGCACCGGAATGGCGCCGGCCTTCAGCGCCCCCCAAAAGACCACCGGAAACTCGATCTGGTCGCGGACGATCATCGCCACCCGCTCTTCGCGGCGGACGCCATGGCGCAGGAGCGCGCCGGCAAATCTGGCTGTCTCTTCAGCGAGTTGTCCGTAGGTCAGTGTGCGTCTTGCCCCGTCGGCCTCGCGGAAGGCGGGCTTGTTGCCGCGGCCCTCCGTGACATGGCGATCGACGAAATAGAGGGCTGCGTTGCTGTTCATTGGCGTCGTCCTCCCTGGCGCGACCCACGAGAATCGCGCCTCCTCCCTGTGTATGCGTTATAGTGCATATTGCAGCACGCGGATCAAGCGCGCCGCGTGCATTTTGCATTTTTATGCACAATCCTGCCGAGGGTTGTCACCGGCAGGGTCGCGGGGGAGAGTGGCGCAAAACCACGGAGATGCGGGTGAGCGACACAGGGATCAGGCCGGAGATTCTGCCGCTGGGGCAGGACGGGATCATCGTGCGCTTCGCCAAGGCGGTGAGCCCGGAGGCGAGCGCGGCGGTGGCGCGCTTTGCCGAGCAGGCGCAGGGGCTCGCGCCCGAGATCGCCCCCGGCCTCGCCTCTGTGCTGCTGCGGTTCGACCCGGACGAGATGAGCCGTGCCGAGGTTGAGACCGCCGTGAAAGCGGTGCTCGGCCAGCATGACTGGGCCGGGCTGGAAGACCCGGCACCTGCGCGGATCTGGCATGTGCCGGTGGCGATGGACGGACCGCAGCTGGAGGAGGCCGCTGAAATGGCCGGGCTTTCGGTGGAAGATGCCATGGCGGAGTTAACGGGCCATGAACTTCGGGTGCGAGCGCTCGGGTTCTCGCCCGGAATGCCTTACCTCGGCTACCTGCCGGAGCACTGGAACATCCCTCGCCAGACCGATCTGACGCCGAAGGTGCCCGCCGGCGCGCTGGTGGTGGCGGTGCGGCAGTTCGTGCTCTTCACCACCGAGAGCAAGACCGGCTGGCGGATGGTCGGCCGCGTCGCGTTCCGTCCGTTCCAGCGCGGGGCGAAGGAGCCATTCCGCCTGGCGCCGGGAGATGCGATCCGCTTCGAGCAGGTTTCGCCGGAGGAGTTGGACAGCTTGGCGGATGATCCGCTGGGCGGGGCGCGGTGCGAGGATGTGGCATGACGGTGCTGACCCTGCACGACGTGGGCCCGGCGGTGACGGTGCAAGACCTCGGACGCCCGGGCTGGACGGCGAAGGGGCTGGCGCGCGGCGGGGCGGTGGACCGGCTGGCGATACTGGAAGCGGCAGCGCTGCTGGGGCAGGCCAAGCCCTTGGCGGCGTTGGAAATGGCAGGCGCGGGCGGGCGGTTTTCGGTGGATGAACCGACCCGCTTCGTGCTGACCGGCGCGCGGATGAAGGCGGAGGTCGAAGGCCGGCCGGTGGGCCATTGCGTGACGACGCTGCTGGCCCCGGGAGAGGTGCTGCGCGTGGGCGGGGCGGAGGCGGGGAGCTATGGCTACCTGGCGTTTGCGGGCGGCGTGTTCGGCGATGAATGGCTGGGCTCGCAGGCGGCGCATCTGCTGTCCGGGATCGGGAAGTATCTGAAGGCCGGAGACACGTTGGCGCTGGGGCGGGATGACGACCCGGAGGCCCCTGCCCTCGTGCTGGAGCCCGAGGCACGGCTGGGGGGCGGGCGGCTCCAGGTGATGCCGGGGCCGCAGACCGGGCTGTTTTCCGAGGAAGTGCGGGCGCGGTTCTTCGGCACCGCCTTCACCCGGGCGCCGCAGGCCAACCGGCAGGGCGTGCGGCTGGAGTTTGACGGAGAGGCCTTTGACAGCGAAACCAAGGGGTTGGCCTCGGATTTCATCGCGCCGGGGGACATCCAGATGACCGGCGACGGGCGGCCCTATGTGCTGATGTCGGAGTGCCAGACGCTGGGGGGATACCCGCGGATCGGCACGGTGATCGCCGCCGATCTGCCCCGGCTGGCGCAGGCGCAGGCGGGGGAAGCGCTGGAATTCCAGGCGGTTACGCTGGAGGAGGCCGATGCGGCTCGGGTGGGCGAGGCGGCGCAGTTGAAGGCGCTGCGCCGGGCGGTGGCGCCCAGGGTGAGAGACCCGCGGGACATCCCCGATCTGCTGCGATATCAACTGGTTGATGGCGCCACCAAGGGCGACGAACTGGAGGGCGAATGAGCCGGACGATCGACCTGAACGCCGACATGGGCGAGAGCTTCGGGCCCTGGGTGATGGGGCAGGATTCCGAGATATTACAGGTGGTTACCTCGGCCAACGTGGCCTGCGGGTTTCATGCCGGCGACCCGGACGTGATGGCAGCGACGATGCGCGCGGCGGTGGAAAACGGCGTGGGGATCGGGGCGCATCCGGGGTTCGCCGACCTGCAGGGGTTTGGGCGGCGCAGGATTTCGCTGTCGGATCAGGAGCTTGGCAATCTCGTCGCCTACCAGCTCGGCGCGGCCATGGCGATGGCGGCGAAGGCGGGGGGCGTGGTGCGGCACCTGAAGCTGCATGGCGCGCTGGCCAACATGGCGACGGAAAATGAAGCGATGGCAAGGGTTTGCTACGAAGCGGCCCTCGCCGTTAACCCTGATCTGGTGCTCATGGTCATCGCGCAGACCGCGCAACAACGCGCCGCCGAGCAGCTAACCGACCGGATTGCCTGCGAAATCTTCGCCGACCGTGGCTACGAAGAGGATGCGACGCTGGTGGACCGCAAGAAGCCCGGCGCGATGGTCCACGACCCGGAAGAGGCCGCCGCACGGGTGCTTCACATGGTGGAAAGCCAGGCCATTTTTGCCAACAGCGGCAAGCAGATACCGGCGAAGATCGACACGATCTGCCTGCATGGCGACGGCCCGGAAGCGCTGGCGATTGCCCGTGCCGTGCGGGCGCGGCTCGAAGGCGCCGGATGGGCGCTTGCGCCGCTGTGATTTCCGGCTAGCCTGAAGCCCGAGGAGACCCGTGATGAGCGCCATTTTCGTCCAGATCCGCTGCACCCCCGGCACCACCTACGAGGTGGCCAAGGCCTTGGTATTGGAGGAAATTCACTCCGAGCTCTACTCGACCTCAGGGGAGTGGGACTTGCTGATGAAGCTCTACCCGCCGGAGGGTGTGGATATCGGGCAGTTCATCAGCGAGAACGTGTCGAAGGTGAAAGGTGTGGAGCGCACGCTCACCACGTTAACGTTCAAGGCTTTCTAGGCGTTAACCCGGGAAATCCCGGAGCAACATCCCATGCACAGTTGATGCACAGCTGATGCACATCCCATGCATACGCAGACACGCATGGGATGGTTATCTCAACGGATCGGGCGGATGGTGGGCAGTTTGGTCAGCCTACAGGCCGAGGTACTTTTCCCGCGCGGGAACGTCCGCCTCGAGCTCCGCGGACGTGCCCTGCCAGACGGTCTCTCCGCGCTGGATGATGACGTGGCGGTCGGCGAGCTTCATCAGGTCGCGGAGGTTCTTGTCGACGACGAGGATGGAGAGGCCGGTGTCGCGGATGCGGGCCAGCGCCTCCCATATGCGGGCGCGGACCAGGGGAGCGAGGCCCTCGGTCGCCTCGTCGAGGATGAGGAGGCGCGGGTTGGTCATGAGGGCACGGCCGATGGCGAGCATCTGCTGCTCGCCGCCGGAGAGCAGGTTGCCCATGGAGGAGGTGCGGTCGGCCAGCTCGGGGAAGAGGGCGTAGACGCGCTCTTCGGTCCAGGGGTCGGGCTGGTCGAGGTGGTTGGAGGCGGTGGCGACGAGGTTTTCGCGCGCGGTCAGGTTGGGGAAGATCTGGCGGCCTTCCGGCACCAGTCCGAGGCCGAGGTTGGCGATGCGGTGCGAGGGCATGCCGGCGATCTCGCGGGTTTCCAGCCGCACCCGGCCGCCGGTTGGTTTGACCATTCCCATGATCGAATGCACCGTCGTCGTCTTGCCCATGCCGTTGCGGCCGAGCAGGGTGACGACCTCGCCGGGCTTGACCTGAAGCGACACGCGGAACAGCGCCTGCGAGGGGCCGTAGTGGGCCTGGAGGTTCTCGACCGTCAGCATCAGGCCTCCTCGCCGAGGTAGGCGGCCTCGACCTCCTTGTTGGCGCGGATCGAGGCCGGGTCGCCGGTGGCGATGATGTGGCCGTAGACCAGCACCGAGATCCGGTCGGCCAGCGCGAACACGGCGTCCATGTCATGCTCGATGAGGACGATGGTGTGGCGGCCCTTCAGGCCGCGCAGGAGCTCGACCATGCGGGCGGATTCCTCGGGGCCGAGGCCGGCCATGGGCTCGTCGAGCAGCATCAGCTCGGCCTCCGAGGCGAGCGCGATGGCGATCTCCATGTGGCGGTGCTCGCCGTGGGAGAGGGCGGCGGTGACCATGCCTGCCTTCTCGGCGAGGCCGACGCGGGCGAGAAGCTCCATCGCGCGGGTCTGGACCTCTTCCACGGAAGAGGCGGCGCGGAAGAAGCGGAAGGAGGAGCCGGCGCGGGCCTGGACGGCGAGGGCGATGTTCTCGAGCACCGTCATGTCGGGGATCAGCGAGGTGATCTGGAACGACCGGGTGATGCCAAGGCGGGCGCGCTTGTGGGGCGCGAGCGCGGTGATGTCGCGGCCCTTGAAGAGCACCTGCCCGGCATCGGGCGCCTGGGTGCCGCAGAGCTGGGTGATGAGCGTGGTCTTGCCCGCGCCGTTGGGGCCGATGATGGCGTGCAACTCGCCCGGCTCGACGGTGAGCGAGAGATCGTCAGTGGCGCGGATGCCGCCGAAGCTCTTCATCAGATGCCGTGTTTCGAGAAGGCTCATTTGCGCCCCCGGAAGAAGCCCATGAGACCGCCACGGGTGAAGAGCACGACGGCGATCAGCAGGAGGCCGAAGGGCAGGTGCCAGTAGATGGTGAAGTGCGAGAGCACCTCCTCGAGGATGATGAAGGCCGCCGCTCCCAGCACCGGGCCGCCGGTGGTGGAGGCGCCGCCGAGGATGACCATGAACATCAGCTCGCCCGAGCGCGTCCAGTCCATCATCTCGGGGGAGATGAAGGTGGTGAAGTTGCCCAGAAGCGCGCCGGCGTAGCCCGCCATGGCGCCGGAGATGACGTAGGCGGTGAGGCGGTAGGCATAGGGATTGAGGCCCATCATCTGCACCCGCTCGGCGTTGCCTTTGGCCCCGCGCAGCACCATGCCGAAGCGGGAGCGGGTGATCATGCGGACGATGAGCATGGCCGCAACCAGCGACACGTAGGCGAGGCCGAAGAGCTGGAGCGGCTCGTCGAGGTCGAGCCCCGGCAGCTCGGAGCGGCTGTCGATCACCAGCCCGTCGTCGCCGCCGTATTGCTCGATCGAGACGATCGCGTAGTAGACCATCTGGGCGAAGGCCATGGTGATCATGATGAAGTAGACGCCCCTGGTGCGCAGGCAGATCGCCCCGGTGACGAGGGCGAAGAGCGCGCAGACCACCATGGCGAGCGGGATCTGGATGAGGCCCGAGGTGGTATCGAGGCCGATGCCTTCGAGCCCGCCGTAGAGCCAGTGGTAGGCCGGGATGCCCACGGCATAGGCGCCTAGCCCGACATAGGCGGCATGGCCGAAGGAGACGAGGCCACCGTAGCCGAGGATGAGGTTGAGCGAAACGGCGGCGATGGCGAGGATCGTCAGCCGGGTGGCCAGATCGAGCCAGAAGGCGTTGCCGGTGAAGTAGAACACCGGCGGCAGCACCGCGAGCAGGGCCATGGCGGCGAGGGTGGCGAGGGTGCGGGGGCTCATGATCGGGCCGTTCCGCATGCTGCGGTGGTGGAATGAGTATTTGCAGCAAGAAAATGCAGGGGAGCGGGAGCAATTTGAGACAAATTGTTCATTTTCTTGCCGGAAATACTCAGTCGAAATCTCTTCTGGAGCGTCATCGGCCTCACCGCACCTTCGGCGGGAACAGGCCCTGCGGCCGCAGCGCCAGGACGCAGGCCATGATGATGTAGATCAGCATGGCCGACAGGGCGGGGGCGGAGTTTTCGGCGGCGTCGGGTGACATGAAGAGCTTGAAGATGTCGTCGAGGAACGAGCGGCCGAGCGTATCGATCAGGCCGATCAGCAGGGCGGCGATGAAGGCGCCCTTCATCGAGCCGATGCCGCCGACGATGATGACGACGAAGGCTGTGATGATGACCTGGTTGCCCATGCCGATGGAGGCCTCGGTGATGGGGGCGATGAGCATGCCCGCGAGCCCCGCGAGGGCTGCGCCGAGGGCGAAGACGAGGCCGAAGAGCAGCTCGATGTTGATGCCGAGCGCGGCGACCATCCGGCGGTTGGAGGCGCCTGCGCGGATGAGCATGCCGAGGCGGGTGTGGGTGACCATCCAGTAGAGCCCGGCCGCGGCGGCGAGGCCGGCGGCGATGATGACGAGGCGGTAGGTGGGGATCACCAGGGTTTCCGACAGCGCGATCTGGCCGCGGAAGGCCTCGGGCAGCGGCACGGCGATGCCCTCCGGGCCCCAGATGAGGTGAGCCGCCGTGTCGAGCACCAGGATGAGGCCGAAGGTGGCGAGGACGTGGTCGAGGTGGTCGCGGGCGTAGAGCGGGCGGGCGACGAAGCGCTCCACCCCCCAGCCCAGCGCTGCCGTCACCGGCAGGGCGATGAGCACGGCGAGGAAGAAGTTGCCCACCGCGTAGGTGAGCGTGGCGCAGATGAAGGCGCCGAGCATGTAGAGCGAGGCGTGGGCGAGGTTCACGAAGTCGAGGATGCCGAAGACCAGCGTCAGCCCGGAGGCGACAAGGAAGAGGAGCAGCCCGAGTTGCAGGCCGTTCAGGGTCTGGATGACGAGGAGGGAGGTATCCACGGGGAGCCTTCGCGCGCGCAAGCGGGCGGGCAGGGATGAGGCCCCTGCCCGCCCGGGTGTCGGATCAGTTCATCGAGCAGTCGGCGGCGAAGCTGTCGACATGGTCGGTGTAGACGGTCTCGACCACCTTGGTCGTCCAGTTGCCGTCGGCGTCTTCCACCACCTCGCGGAGGTAGAAGTTCTGCACCGGCATGTTGTTGGTACCGAACTTGAAGTTGCCGCGGACGGAAGTGAAGTCGGCGGCCTTCACGGCGGCGCGCAGGGCGTCCTTGTCTTCGAGGTTGCCGTCGACGGCGGCCACGGCGGAGGCGATCAGCATGATCGCGTCGTAGCTCTGCGCGGCGTAGAACGAGGGGTAGGTGCCGAACTTGGCCTTGAAGTCGGTGACGAACTTCTTGTTGGCCTCATTGTCGAGCGAGGGATCCCACTCCTGGGTGATCTTGGAGCCGAGCACGTCGGTGAAGCCGGCCTGCTGGAGCTTGGGCAGCGAGATGCCGTCGATGGTGAAGACCGAGTAGAGCGGCAGCGTGTCCTTGAGGCCGGCCTGCTGGTACTGCTTGACGAAGGCGCCGGCGGCGGCGCCGGGGTAGAAGACGAAGAGCCCGTCGGCGCCGGACGCCTTGGCCTTGGCCAGTTCGGCGGAGAAGTCGAGCTGGGCGTCTGCGCCCCACTTGGTGAGATCCTTGCCGACGATCTCGCCGGCGAAGGTGCGCTCCACGCCCGCGGTCATGTCCTTGCCCGCAGCGTAGTTGGGGGCCATCAGGTAGAGCGATTTCACGCCCTGCTTGTTCAGCACCTCGCCCATGGCCATGGGCGTCTGGTCGTTCTGCCAGGAGGTGGAGAAGTAGTTCTTGTCGCAGAGCTTGCCGGCCATCTCGGAGGGGCCCGCGTTGGCGGAGATCAGGATCTTGTCGGCGTCGAGCGCGGACTTGCGGCTGGCCAGGAGCACGTGGCTCCAGATGTAGCCGGCGACGAAATCGACGTCATCCTGCTTCACCAGCTTGTCGGTGGCCTGCTTGCCGGCCTCGGGGGCGAACTGGTCGTCGCCGAAGATCACCTCGATGTCGAGCGGGCCGGCCTTGCCGCCCAGGTGCTCGACGGCGAGGTTCACTGCGTTTTCCATGTCCTTGCCGATCACCGCGGCGGGCGTGGTGAGCGTGGTGACGAAACCGATCTTGACCGTCTCGGCGGAAGCGCCGGTGGCGGCCAGGCTGGCCGCAATGGCCGCCGTGAGTAGCTTGTTCATGTCATTCCTCCCTAGGGTCGCGCCCCGGTTCGCGCCGGGCGTCGCATGATTTGTGCACTATACTGCCCATTCAGGCAATATTCTTCTCATTTCCTTCCAGCAGCGATTTGACAGCCTGTCGGTCGATCTTTCCAGTGCCCGTTTTGGGCAGGTCGCTCACGAAGACGATGCGCCGCGGGTACTTGTGGGGCATCAAAGTGGTTTTGACGTGCTCCTGCAACATCTTCACGGCACCGTCGTCGGCGGGGCCGGAGCGTAGCGAGACGAGGGCGGAGAGAGTGGTGCGGCGGTCGGGGAGCCCGTGGGCCAGCACGGCGCTTTCGTGGACCTCCGGGTGCTCGTTCAGCGCGCGCTCCACCTCGAGTGGCCAGACCCATTGGCCGGAGACCTTCACCAGGTCGTCGGCGCGGCCCTGGAAGTAGTAGAAGCCGTCGCGCTCCTCGAAGCGGTCGCCGGTGTTGATCCAGTCGGCCTGCATCGTCTCGGCGGTCTTGTCGGGGCGGTTCCAGTAGAGCGGCGCGGAGCTGTGGCCGCGGACGAACATGACGCCGTTCTCGCGCAGCTCGATCTCGTAGCCCGGCACGCGCTTGCCCGCCGCGCCGGGGCGCATGTCGGTGGCGGTGTTGGAGAGGTAGACGTGGAGCATTTCGGTGCTCCCCAGCCCCTCGATGGGCGAGAGGCCGGTCAGGGCCTTCCAGCGGGTGGCCACGTCCTCGGAGAGGATCTCGGCGGCGGACATGCATTGGCGGAGGCTGGAGAGGGTGCGGGCCTCGACGCCGGGGGCGTTGGCGAGGGCGGTGTAGAGCGTGGGCAGGCCGTAGAAGACGGTTGGCTTGTAGGTCTCGATCATGTCGAGCACGGCGTCGGGCTTGGGCTGGCCCGGCATCAGAAGGGTGCAGCCCCCCACGGAGAAGGGGAATGTGACGGAGTTGCCGAAGCCGTAGGCGAAGTAGGCCTTGGGGACGGAGAAGCAGATATCGTCGGGCCGGAGCTTCAGCACGTGGGCGGCGAAGCTCTGCTGGCTGTAGGCCATGTCGTGGTGCAGGTGGACGATGCCCTTGGGCCGCCCGGTCGAGCCGGAGGAATACATCCAGAAGGCCATGGAGTCGGGCCCGGTGGGCGCGGGGTCGAGCGTGGTGGGCTGGCCTTCGATGTAAGCGGCGTGGTCGGTGACGAGGCGGGTGTTGCCGGGGAAGCGGTCTGCATGGTGCAGGTCCGTCACCGCGAGGGGTGCGCCGCTGTCTTCGAGGTAGAAGGCCAGCAGGTCGGGCGGGGTCTGGGTGTTGAGCAGCACCGGCACGAAGCCCGCGCGGGTGGCGCCGAAGAAGGCGGCGGGGAAACTCGGCGTGTCGTCGAGGAAGAAGGCGATACGGTCGCCGGGGGCGAGGCCCTGGGCGGTGAAGGCGTTGCCCCATTGCGCCGCGAGCGCGATCAGTTCGGCATAGGTGAGGTCGCCTGCGGGGCCGGTGAGGGCGCGGGCGTGCGGGTTGCGGGCGAGGTTCTGCCAGAGGATCTCGGAGCAGTTGGGGTGGTCTTCCTTGCGGAAGCCGATCTCCTGGGCGCCAGGCGGGTTGGTGACGGGATCCTTCACTGCGCGGCCTCGTAGGCGGCCATGAAGCCGGGCGAGAGGGCGCGGAGCTTTTCGGGGGGCACGCGGCCGGACCGGGTGACGTAGGACATGGCGAAGTCGAGCGGGGGCTGCTCGATGTGCTGCGAGAAGCTCTCGTACCATTGGGCCGAGGTGTTGGCGCCGGTGACGATCTTGCGGGCGATCGGCGGGCGGGTGGCCTGGTAGGCGGCGAGGCCTGCGGCGACGGTCTCGGCGGCGGCAAGGGCGTTGATGAGGGCGATGGCATCCTCCATCGCCAGCCGTGTGCCGGAGCCAATGGAGAAGTGCGCCGTGTGGACGGCATCGCCGAGGAGGGCGGTGTTGCCGTGGGTCCAGTTTTCGCACCAGAGCCTGGGGAATTGCCGCCAGATCGAGCGGTTGGTGACCAGCGGCGCGCCTTGGAGCACGTCGGAGAAGAGCGCGGCGCAGGTGGCGGCGCTCTCGGTCTCGTCCATCTGCGCGAAGCCGTGGGCGTGGAAGGCGCTTTCCTCCAGCTCGACGATGAAGGTGCTCATCTGCGGGGCATAGCGGTAGTGATGGGCGTTCAGCGCGCCCTTGGGGTGGCGGAGGAAGGTCTGGGTGAGCGCATCGAAGGGGCGCGGGGTGCCGAACCAGGCGAAACGGTTGGACATGTGGGTCAGGGACGGCGCGTTGGCCTCGGTCCGGGTGCGGGAGTTGAGGCCGTCGGCGCCGATGACGAGATCGGCGTGCAGCGTTGCGGGGTCGACCTCGGACCCGAAGCGCAGTTCGGCGCCGAGGGTTTCGGCGCGTTCGGCCAGGAGGGTCAGCAACTCGAGCCGTCCGATGGCGGCGAAGCCGATGCCGTCGAGGGTGACGGGGCCGTCGGGGTGGTTGAGGACCATGTTCTGCCACCGCTCCATGCGCGGCGTGATGAGGGCGTGGGTTTCGGGGTCGTCGGCCTGGAGGAAATCGAGCGCCTGGGTCGAGAAGACGACGCCGAAGCCCCATGTGACCCCGCGCGGCGCGGCCTCGTGGACGGTGACGCGGGCCTGCGGGAAGGCGCGGCGGGCGAGGATGGCGGAGAGAAGCCCGCCGGGGCCGGCGCCGACGATGTCGATAGCTGATAGATCGGCCATTCCGCCCTCCCCTGCGGTTTGGTCTTGTGCGAAGGTGAGGCTAGGCGGTATTTCCGCATTATGCAATATGTTTCGCGGAGTGGAAATATGGTCGAGGATGAACCGCTGCACGTGCTGGAGATCGGGATCAGCTTCGGCGACTGCGACCCGGCGGGAATTGTGTATTATCCCAACTACTTCCGCTGGTTCGACCGGTGCTTTCACGACTATGTCGCCACCCGCCACGGCGGGCACAACGCGCTGCGGACGGCGTTGCAGAGCCGCGGGCTGGGGCTGGTTTCGGCCAGCGGGCGGTTCAAGACGCCGGGACTGGAGGGCGAGCGGTTGCGGATCGAGATGCGGGCCGTGGCATGGTCGGGCCGGACCGTGACGCTGGGCTACGTGGCGAAGGTAGGGGAGCGGCTGGTGATCGAGGGCGAGGAGGTGCGCGCGGTGTTCGTGGAGGACGGCGCCGGCGGGATCAAGGCGGGGCCGATGGCGCCGTTCCGGGAGATGGTGGGTGGCTGAGGGGCTCTCGTCGCTGGATGCGGCCTTGGGGCTGCTGAAGCTGCTCTCGGCGCAGGGCGGCCCGGTGGGGCTGAGCGAGATCGCGCGAGAGGCGGGGATGCCGGCGAGCAAGGCGCACCGCTACCTGGCGAGCTTCATCGCCGCCGGGCTGGTGAGCCAGGCGGGGCGGTCGGGCAAGTATGACCTCGGGCCGGGGGCGGTGGCGCTGGGCGTGGCCGGGATGGCGCGGGTGGAACTGGTGAACCGGACGGCGGATGCGCTGCCGGAGATCGTGGAACAGACAGGGCTGACGGCGCTGATGAGCGTCTGGGGCAATGCAGGGGCGACGGTGGTGCGCTGGGAGCGGGCGCCGAATTTCGTGGTGACGACGCTGGGGCTGGGCACGGTGATGCCGCTCAGGCGGTCGGCCTCGGGGCGGGCCTTCCTGGGCTGGGCGCCCGAGGCGGTGATCGCGGCGCGGCTGGCGGCGGAGGGCGGCGACCCGGAGGGGCTGCGCGAGGCGGTGCGGGCGGCGGGCTACGCGGCGGTGAGCGGAGAGTTGATCCCCGGCCTCGCGGCCATCGCTGCGCCGGTGCTGGACTGGCAGGGCGAGATCGAGGCGGCGGTGACGCTCTATGGGACGGACCCGGGGATCTGTGAGGCCGGCTCGGCGGAGGTGGCGGCGCTGCGGCGGTTCTGTGCGGGTTTGTCGGCGGGGTAGGCTTGGGCGGCGTGGGGCAGTTGGCTACTGTAAAGTGCGACCCATCGGCCAATGCCGGCCTTCGGCTGCGAGACGGTCTCCCGAGCGTGCAGGTGGAAGACTGCAAATGGATCGGTCAGTCGATGGTCAACGGATATCCATGTCCAGGCACGATGCCTTCGCCAGCGGCAGCGGTCAGAAGAGGCAACCTTTCGTTCATAGGTAGCTGATTTGCATCAAGGCAAGCCATCGGTGCGAGATGCGAGACTGTCACGGTAGGATACGAGAGTGCCGCCTGACCCGTCGGGCGGCGCGAGCGACAGCGGACGGGCGTGATATTGGACAGGAACACTAGGTCCCCGGCGTTTGTCACGCGCGGCCTCACCAAGAGCTATGGTGAGGGCCGGTCGATGGTGCACGCGCTGCGGGGCGTCGACATCGACATTCCCGCGGGCGAGATCGTGGTGATGCTGGGTGCGTCTGGCAGCGGAAAATCGACTCTCCTGAACATCCTCGGCGGGCTCGACAGGCCGACCAGCGGCAGCGTGCACTTCCGGTCTACCGACCTCGGCGCGCTGTCGGACCGGGAGCTGACGCGGTTCCGGCGCGATCATGTGGGCTTCGTCTTCCAGTTCTACAACCTCATGCCCAGCCTCACGGCACGGGAGAACGTGGAACTGGTCACCGAGATCGCGACGAACCCGATGGCGGCGGAAGAGGCGCTGAAGCTCGTCGGCCTCGACTCGCGGCTCGATCACTTTCCCTCTCAGCTTTCGGGGGGCGAGCAACAGCGGGTGGCCATCGCCCGCGCGATCGCCAAGCAGCCGGACGTGCTGTTCTGCGACGAGCCGACCGGGGCGCTCGACAGCGCCACGGGGCGCGCGGTGCTGGAGGTGCTGAACGAGGTGAACGCCAAGCTCGGCGCCACCGTTCTGATGGTAACCCACGCCGCGAGCATTGCGGGCATGGCGCACCGTGTCATCCGGCTGGTGGATGGCCGGATCGGGCAGGTGCAGGTGAACGACACGCGCCGCACCCCGGCGGAGATCGCGTGGTGAGCCCGCTCGACCGAAAGCTCCTGCGGGACCTCTGGCGGATCAAGGGGCAGGCCACCGCCATCGCCTTCGTGATCGCGACCGGCGTGCTGTTGCAGGTGATGATGTCGGGCCTCGTCGCCTCCCTCACCGAGACCCGGCGGGCCTACTACGAGCGCAACAACCTGGCCCAGGTCTTCGCCCCGGCGGTGCGGGCACCGGACATGGCGCTCGGTCAGCTCGCCGCCATTCCGGGTGTCGCCACCGTCACGGGGCGGGTGGTCGGCCGCGCGCTGATCGACATCCCCGGTGACCCGGTCCCGATCCAGTCACAGGCGGTGGGCCTTCCGGACAGCGGGCCGCAACGCCTGAACACCGTCTACCTGACGGATGGACGACTGCCCGCCGAGAACCGCAGGGACGAGGCGCTGCTCCTGTCCGGTTTCGCGGCGGCTCATGGATACGGGCTCGGTGATGATATCAGCGTGACGATGAACGGCTCGCGCCGGAGCATCCGGATCACCGGGCTGGCGCAATCGCCCGAGTTTCTCTTCGTGGCCGCGCCGGGAGAGATGGTGCCCGACCCGGCCCGCTACGGGGTGATCTGGATGCGGCGCTCGGCCCTTGCCGCGGCCTATGACATGCGGGGCGCCTTCAACCAGGCGCTCCTGACCCTGTCGCGCGGCGCCTCCGAGGAGGCCGTGATCGACGCGGTGGACAGGGTTCTGGAGCCCTGGGGCGGCACGGGGGCCTATCTTCGCAAGGACCTGGTGTCGGACCGCTTCGTCAGCGAGGAGATCGAGGGGCTTGCCACCATGTCGCGGGCGGTGCCGCCGCTCTTCATCGCGGTCGCGGCCTTCCTGCTCTACATCGTGGTCAACCGGATCGTGCAGGCCGAGCGCGAAGAGATCGGGCTGCTGAAGGCCTTCGGCTACACCGACCGCGAGGTCGGGGCGCATTACGTCAAGCTGCTGCTGCTGATCGCCGGTGCGGGGGCGGTGCTGGGCTGCCTGCTGGGCGTGCTGGCGGGCCGGGCGATGATTCCGATCTACACCACTTTCTACAACTTTCCTTTCCTGGTTTTCCGCCCCGACCCGGTCGCCTTCGTGATCGGGGTGCTGGCGAGCCTCACCGCCGCCTCCGCCGGCAGCATCTTCGTGCTGCAACGCATCTTCGCGCTTGCCCCCGCCGAGGCGATGCGGCCGCCGGCGCCCGCGGATTACTCGAAATCCGTCACCTTCACCGGGCCGGTCGGGCGGAGGCTGGACCAGCCCACGCGGATCGTTCTGCGGGGCCTCGCACGATCACCCTGGCGGGCCATGGCGCTCTCGGCGGGCATCGCCGGGGGGATGGCGCTCGCGTCGGGGATGACCACGATCTACGGCGCCTTCGACCGGATGATGGAGCAGAGCTTCTCGGTGATCGACCGCTCCGATGCGACCGTCTTCTTCCATAGCCCGCTCGGAGAGAAGGCGGCCTTCGAACTTGCGCGCATCCCGGGCGTGATGGCCGTCGAGCCGTTCCGCGAGGTTGCCGCGACCCTGAGGCACGAGCGGCGGGAGAACCGAGGGAGCGTCTCGGGGCTGATCGCAGAGCCGGAGATGACGCGGGCGATCGACGACAGGCTTGCGCCAATCCCGCTGCCCGCCCGTGGCCTCGTGCTGGGCGAGGCCCTGGCCGACATTCTCGAGGTCGGGCCGGGCGACGTTCTGTCGGTCGAGGTTCACGAGGGGCGCCAGCCGGTGCTCGAAGTGCCTGTCACGCGCGTGGCCCGCACGCTCATCGGCGCGCCGGCCTACATGCAACTGGGCGCGCTCAACGCCGCCATGTCCGAGCCGGGCCGGATCTCGGGGGCGCACCTGCGGGTCGACGAGGCCCGGGCCGGTGCGATCTATCGCCGACTTAAAGACATGCCGTCGGTCGCCGGCGTCAGCGTGGCCGAGAACGCGCGAGACTCCCTGCAGAAGCTGATGGACCAGGGCGCCGGATCGGCGCGCTACATCATGGGCGCCGTGGCCTTCATCATCACCTTCGGCATCGTCTACAATGCCGCCCGCATCGCCCAGAACGAACGGGCACGCGACCTTGCTTCGCTGCGGCTGATGGGGTTTTCAAAAGGCGAAACCGCCTTTGTGCTGCTGGGCGAGCTCGCGATCATCACGCTCGTCGCCCTGCCCGTCGGGTCGCTCGCGGGCTACGGCCTGTCCTTTCTCATTGCGCGCGGCTTCTCATCGGAGCTCTACCAGATACCCGCCTATTTCGACCCGTTCAGCCACGGGTTCTCGGCGGGTTTCATCGTTGTCGCGGCCGCCGTCTCGGGGCTGCTCGTGGAACGCGACCTGAACCGGATGGACCTCGTCGCCGTCCTGAAATCGAGGGATTAGACCATGGCCCGGAAAACGCTTTCCCGCTCCGTCCTCATCGCCGCCGCGGCGGGTCTGCTCGCGGTCGGCTTCGGCTTTGCCTTCTGGCCGCGCGCGACGATGGTGGACCTCGGCGAGGTGACGCGGGGCGGGATGCGCCTGACGGTGAACGAGCAGGGCAAGACGCGGGTGAGCGACGCCTATGTCATCTCGACGCCGATCGCAGGCACCTTGCTGCGGGTGCAGCTGATGCCGGGCGATCCGGTGGAAAAGGGCGCCACGGTCGTGGCGCGCATGAGGCCTGCAAGCCCGGCGGCGCTCGATATCCGAACCCGCGGGCAGGCCATGGCGGCCGTCGAGGCCGCAGAAGCCGCGCTGCAGGTCGCCGAGGCCAACCTCGCGGCTGCGCAGGCCGACGCCGACCTCGCGCAATCGGACCTCGAGCGGACGGCGCAGCTCGCCGACCGGGGCGCCGTGAGCCTCGCCGCGCTCGACCGCGCGCAGAGCGCCCTGCGCGCAGCACAGGCACGGCTCGACATTGCCACGGCCGCCATCCAGCAAAGGGAGGCGGAGTTGCGCAGCGCCCGGGCCCAGCTGATCGGCTTCGACGACCCCGATCTCTATGACCCGCTCGATACCTCGCGGGGCGACGACTGGGTGATCCACGCTCCCACCGACGGGGTCGTTCTGCAGGTGATCCACGAGAGCGAGACGACGCTTGGCGCTGGCTCGCCGATCGTGGTGATCGGAGACATCCGCGAGAGCCTCGAGGTGATTGTCGAGCTGATCTCGGTGGATGCGGTGAACGTGCAGGTCGGCGCGCCCGTGGAGATCGCCAATTGGGGCGGGCCGGGCGTGCTGACGGGTGTGGTGAGCCGGGTCGAGCCCTTCGGAGAGACGAAGGTCTCGGCCCTCGGGGTCGAGGAACAGCGCGTGACTGCCATCGTCACCATCACCAGCCCCGAGGAAGATCGGCAGGGGCTCGGGCACGGCTATGCCGTGGAGGCGCGGATCGTGATCTGGTCGACGGAGGACGCAGTGAGAGTTCCGTCCAGCGCCCTGTTCCGGGAAGGGACCGGCTGGGCGGTGTTCGTCTACGATGACGGCACCGCGCGGCTGCGCCCGGTCGAGATCGGACACGACAACGGGCAACAGGCCGAAGTCCTCGCTGGCCTGTCGGAGGGCGACCTGATCGTGCTCTACCCCAACTCCGATCTGTCCGATGGGGCCTCGGTTGCGCAGCGTGTCGCTGAGCACTGAGCACGGACACCGACTCGCCGGGGCGGCGCACATGATCGAATGAGCGGCCTACCCCGGGTCGCTGAAACTGACCGGGGAACGGCAGCTCCGTCCCGCATTCCTGACCCCCGTGCACATGCGGTGAATGTCCGGCTTGGTGCCGCACGAACACCGCCCCCCACCCCGAACGAAATCCCCGGCGCGGGGGACCGCGCCGGGGGTGCTTTTGTGAAAAGGTCTTCGAGGGAAATCAGTAGCCGGTGCCGAGGGTGCCGACGGTGAAGAACATCGTCTCGCCGGAGTGGTCGTCGACGCCATCGTTGTCGGTGGAGACCCAGGCGGTGCCGTTGTCGAAGATCGCCAGGCCCTCGACCTTGTCGAGCACGTAGCCACCGTTTGCCTTGAGGTCGGGGAGGAGGTCGCGGACCTCTTCTTTGCTCACCAGCGGCAGGTCGCCGCCGAGCGGGGCGGGCTGCATCTCGGAGAGAGCGACGCGGGTGATCTTCTTGGTCGTGGCGGCCTCGCCCAGGAGGTTGTCACGCTCGACGAGGTAGACGTGATCGCCGTGGGCAACGATCTCGCTCAGGCCGACCCAGCCGGTGGTGGGGGCGTCGAGCGGGTAGCGGACGGCGCCCCATTCGCCGCTCTCGGGGGTGTAGGCGACGAGCTTGACCTGGCCCTTCTCGTCGTCGGCCCACTCGCGCTGCACGGCCATCCAGAGGGTGCCGTTCACCAGGGTGATGCCCTCGAAGCCGAAGCGCTTCTCGACCGCGAGGAGCTCGGCGGGGAGGCTGACCTCTTCCTCGATCTCGCCCTCGGCGCTGACGTGGTAGAGCGCGTGGGGGATGAGGTGATCGGTGCGACCCTCGGAGGCGAGCCAGAAGCCGCCTTCGCCGTCGAGCGTGATGCCCTCGATGTCGAGCTTTTGCGCCGGCTGGCCGGCGCGGGTGATGTCGATGGCCCGGGTGATGCGCGCGGGCTTGGTGGACACGTCGATCTGGTAGATGCGCGGCTGGAAGCCGTAGAAGCTGTCGCTCACGGCCCAGACGGTGCTGTCGCCCTCGGCCACCATGCCGGAGATCGCGCCCCAGCCGGTGAGCTCGTCCATGCCCTCGGAGGTGAGCTGCGGGTAGTTGGCCTCGCCCTCGGCATATTCGAAGAGCATCACGTGGGCGCGCGCGCCGCCGTCTGCGCCGAGGTCGGTCTCGTTGGCGGAGACGAGCAGGTTGCGCGACGGGATGGTGACGTAGCCTTCCGGGCCGACGCCGGAGGGCAGGAGCTGGGTGAGGACCGGGGCGGCGGGATCGGTGACGTCGTAGACGCCGACGACGGAGCCGCGCTCGGAGCCGACGAAGACCATGGGGGTGCCGCCGAACGCGCCGAAGGTCACGCTCTCGGGCTCGACGCCCTTCGCGTCGGAGCGCTTGTCGGGGTAGTGGCCGATCTGGATGAGGGCCTGCTCGAAGCTGGTACCGCTTTCGTAGACGGTTTCGCCGGTCTTGGAGAAGATCGTCCAGCCGCGGGAGCCGCCCTCGTAGTCGCCCTCGTTGGCGGTGGCGAAGTGGGTGTCATCCAGCCATTTCACCGCGTCGGGCTCACGCTTCACGGCGCTCTGGCTCTCGGTGAAGAGGAGGGCGCCGCGCTCGTCGGTGGCGTCGATGTTCTCGAGGTCCACCGCGCCGGCCGAGAAGTGGCTGGCCACGGTGCCATCGGCGCCGATCACCACGATGTGGTTGTTTTCCTGCAGGGTGACGACGATTTCGCCGGCGGCATTGATGTCGACGAACTCGGGCTCGGGATCTTCGGGGGCGATCTCGGCGAGGCCGGTCAACTGGATCTGCTGGAGGCTGTCGCAGTCGAGCGCGCCGTCGGTGAGCGCGATCTTCACCACGAAGCCTGCGGGCATCTGGGGGATGACGCCGTCGTTCAGTTCTTCGTCGCGCTCGTTTTCGATTGCGACGGCGATGAAGGCGCCGTCGGGGGCCTTGGCGACGGAGTCGGGCTGGCCGCCGAGGTCGCAGGAGGCGAGTTCTTCACCCGAGGTCACGTCGATCGCGGCGAGGCGGCCGGAGGGGGCCACGTAGCTCTCGGAGGTGTTGATGCCGGTGAAGGCGGTGGTGCCGAGGATGGCAACGGAGGTCGGCTCGCCGTCCAGCGCGATGTTGCCGAGCGGCTGCGGGTTCGCGGGATCGGTGATGTCGATCCGGCCCAGAACGCCGAGCGGGCTGTCGGTGTAGACCAGCGTCATGCCGTCGGCGGTGACGTCGATGATCTCGGAGGAGGTTTCGCGCGAGGCATCTTCGCCCGCGGCCATGTTGGAGGCCACCGGGAAGGAGGCGATGCGGTTGAAGACCTGTTCGGCCTGGGCGGCGCCGGTTGCGGCAGCGAGCGCGAGGGCCGAGGTCAGAAGTGTGCGGTGCATGTGAGTCCCCTTGGTTCTTGTTGTGGGGGGAGAGATGCGCCCGGTTGGTGACGTTTGGGTAACGGGGGGATGACACCAAAATGAAAGGGCGGCGCGGGGTGCCCCGGCCGCCCTTCTGTGCGGTGTGCCTCGGCCTACTGGTTGGAGGCGATGATGCCGTTCAGCCACTCGAGGTAGTTGGCGGTGCGGGTGTAGGCCGAGAACTTGGCCTGTTCGTTGCAGCTCTTGCCGCCCTCGCCGGAGAGGCCCCAGCTGACCACGCCGGCCTGGATGTAGAGCCCCTCGTCGTTGACCTTGACCACCAGCGGGCCGCCGGAGTCACCGGAGCAGGCCGTCTTGCCGCCCTCGTAGGTGCCCGAGCAGATCATGTTCTCGGAGATCGGGATCGGCGCGCGCTTGACCAGCTCTTCCCAGGCGCCCTGGGCATCTTCGGGGGTCAGGCCGAAGGTCTTGGCGGCGAAGACGAAGCCCTTGGCGGCCACTTCGGCACGGGCCTCCATCAGCGCCTGGTTGCAGGCGTCGCGGGGGAGCATCTGGATATCGGCCTGGCGCATCTCCTCGGGGTGGTCTCCTCCGTCGATCAGGCCCCAGCCGGTGACGGTGGTGGTGACGCCCGGCTGCTCGAGCAGGTCGCCCAGTTCGGCGTCGGGGATCTTGATGGTCTCGTAGGGCACCTGCGGCGCGCGGGCGAGCTTGAGCAGCGCGATGTCGTTGTCGAAGACGCCGCCGATGTAGCCGGGGAAGCGGTAGAGCGCGGCGACGTCGATCAGGTCGCCCTGCCCTTCGGCGATGTAGTTGGTGCCGGCGAGCACCTGGATCGCGGCGGGGTTGATATCGCGGTACTGGCCTTCCGGGTCCATCATGTGGACGCAGTGCGCCGCGGTGAGCACCCACTGGTCCAGCACCAGGGAGCCGCCGCAGAAATGGGCATCGGGGCTCACGCCCTTGCCCTTGATCATAAGCGCGACCTGCCAGGGCCAGGCGCCCTCGGCCGCGACTTCGCCGCCGATCACGCGGGAGCCCGAGTCTTCGCTGGCCTTCTCTTCCATGTGCTGGGCCTTCTCGCCGCTCTCCGCCCATGCGAAGGGCGAGGCGCTGCCGTCTGCCGAGAAGTCCTGTGCCGTGGCGGTGCCGAGGCCGAGCCCCGCGAGCGCCACGAGTACCGCTGCTAGTTTCATGTCCGTTCTTCCTTCCTTCAATCGTCCCTGGGTGTGATACGCACCGGAATCCGCGTCACGGTAAGCGGGGCGGGTGCGGTCGAAAAGCTGAAATTCCGTGAGGACTCGCCGGGCGGCGCGGCGGCGGCGGCGAGGAAGGCTTCCATCGGGGTGCCGGTGCCGCGGCTCTGGCCGTCGTTGGCGAGGCCGGTGAGCGCGGTGCGGGGCGCGCCGTCTTCGGCGGGGGTGACGAGCACGATGACCTCCTCGAGCGCCACGCCTTCACCCTCGTTCACCATCAGCATCCCCACCGGCAGCGTCTCGTTGAAGTTGAGCCGGTTGGAGGTGCCGGAGCCGGGGAAGATGGCGGTGATGGTGAAGCTCTTGTCGCGGTAGAGCACGGTCACGTCCTGCGCCTTGGACGAGGTGTTGCGCAGGTGGAGCCAGAGCTGGCTGCAATGGGCCACGGTCTCGGGGGCGGGGCGGATGGGGGTGCCGGTGGAACCGTCGCAGGTGGCCGGGATCATCTCGACCTCGACCTTCACCGGGGGGCCCGAGACGGAGAAGCCCTTCTTCGCCCCCGCCTCGGCCTGGGTGAGGGCGGATTCGAGGCGGACGACCTGGCCGAGGCGGGGGAGGGCCTCGGAGAGATCGGCGGCGGTGAAGCGGGGGGAGGAGCCGGGGCCGTCGGGATCGAGCACGCCGTCGGGGCCGGTGACGGCGAGGCGGCCGCCGGTGAGGACGAGGGCGCGGTCGGGTTGCGCGGCATTCCATTCGACGCCGTCGACGAGGCCTTCGGCCTCGAGGCGGGCCAGTTCCTCGGTGATCGCGCTGTAATCCTCGCCATCCGTAACCACAGGTACAGAGAGGCGCAGCGGGGTGGCTGCGGCGGGGGCGAGGGAGGTGACTTCGGCGTAGGCCGCGCCCTCGGGCACGGCAGACAGCGTGGCCTCCAGCGGGGTGAGGCCGGTGATGGTGGCGGTGCCCAGCGCCTCGCCCCCTGCGGCGGCGGCGTAGAAGGTGACCTCTGTGCCCTCGGTGAGGCCGGAGAGGGCGCCGGCCTTCAGCTTGCCATCGACGCGGAGCCGCGCGCCTGCCTCGGCGCCGCCGAAGACCGGGGCCGCCATGAGAGTTCCTTCGCCATCGGGGGTCTGCGTGGCGGTGGCGGTTTCCTTGCGCATCCCGTCCATGGTGGCGGCGAGGAGCTGATCCCAGGTGAGGTCGGGCGTGGAGGCCATGACGGTGGTGAGAACGCGGGTGAATTCGCCGTACCAGTTGGCAGGATCGTCCGGGTCACCGTGGGGGTATTCGAAACTGCGCTGGTCGGACTGGGAGGAGTAGAGGAAGGCGAAATCGCCCTGAAGCGCGGGGGCGGGGCGGCTCTCGGCGGCCTCCATCGCCTCGGGGATACCGAGCAGCGTGGGTTCGACGTAGCGGGCGGCGCCCTTGCCGGGCATGGCGCGGAAGCCGGTGGCGGCATGGCAGGCGTCGAGCACGGCCACCAGTGCGGCGCCGTCTGACATGATCGCCTCGGCGGCGGCGCGGAGCTCGTCATCGAGGATGGCGTTCTCGACGGCGCCGATGGTGCCTTTCCAGCCGCTCGCGTCGGAGGGCAGCAGGATTTCGTCGTAGCCGCCCTGGTCGTCGCCATCGAGGTCGGGCGCCTGGGAGCCGTGGCCGGAGAAGTAGAAGAAGACGGTATCGCCCTCGCCGGTGGCCTCTGCCGCCTCGGCCAGCCCGGCGAGGATGGCCTCGCGGCGGGGCATGCCCGTGGTGAGACCCTCGGGGAGCAGCTCGGGGGCGGTGGTGAGCACGGTGATGTGCTCGGGGGCGACGCCGCGCGACATCAGGGTGCGGGCCATGAGGGCGACGTCATTGACCGGGCCGCGCAGGTCGGCGTCGAGATGTTCGTAATCGCCCACGCCGATCAGCAGGGCCCGGGTTTCGGCCGCCAGGGGGCCGGCACAGGCCAGCGCGGTGAGCGTGGCGAGGGGGAGCTGTCGCAGCGTCATGGGCGGGATATTATTGGCGAAATCGCGGGTCGCAAGGCTTGGTGCCTTCGGTGACGGCAATTGACACACTTCCCAGCGGGGCGCGCCTGCGATACCTCGGCGCCATGGCCTACACCCTGCCCGATCCTCTCTCCGGAGCCCCCCTGCCCTTCGACACGGTGATCGACGTGCGCTCGCCGTCGGAATACGCGGAGGACCACGTGCCGGGGGCGATCTCGCTGCCGGTGTTCTCCGACGAGGAACGGGCGCGGGTTGGCACGATCTACGCGCAGCAGTCGCCCTTCCTTGCGCGGAAGATCGGCGCGGCGATCCTGGCGCGCAACGCGGCAGCGCACCTGGAGGGGCCGCTGGCGGAGAAGGATGGCGGGTGGAAGCCGCTCGTCTACTGCTGGCGCGGCGGGCAGAGGAGCGGCGGCTTCGCCACCATCCTCGGGCAGATCGGCTGGCGGGTGGAGAAGGTGGAGGGCGGCTACCAGAGCTACCGGCGGGCGGTGGTGAAGGCGCTCTACGAGGGCGAGCTGCCGCATCGGGTGGTGCTGCTCGACGGGAATACCGGGACGGCGAAGACGGACCTGCTGCACCGGGTGGCCGCGCGCGGCGGGCAGGTGCTGGACCTCGAGGGGCTGGCGAACCATCGCGGCTCGCTGCTGGGCAACCTCGGGCCGCAGCCGGCGCAGAAGGGCTTCGAGAGCGCGCTGGTGGTGGCGCTGGCGAAGCTCGACCCGACGAAGCCGGTGCTGGTGGAGGCGGAAAGCTCGAAGGTGGGCGAGCTGCTGGTGCCCCCTGCCCTGTGGAAGCGGATGATCGCGGCGCCACGCGTCGCCCTGTCGGCAGCTCTGGAGGACCGCGCGCGCTACCTGGCCCGGGTCTACGCCGATCTTGCCGCCGATCCCGGGGAACTGGTCGGGTTGCTCGCGCAGCTCACCCGGCTGCATGGGCGCGAGCGGATCGGCCAGTGGCAGGCGATGGCCGAGGCGGGGGACGTGGTGACGCTCGCGGGCGAGCTCTGCCTGCATCACTACGACCCGCGCTATGCCAAGTCGCGCCAGACCGACAGGCCGGAAACGCCGATGGAGATCACGCTTGACGAGGACGGGCTGAACCGCGCCGCCGACCGGATCGCGGCTTATCTGGCTGCATTTTCTTGCTGAAAGTACTCCCGCCGGAGGCCCTGATCTCTTCTGGTGCGCCCGAAGGGAGTTGAGCCTCCGGCGGGGATTGTGGGTGCAGGAAAACGGGGCGGGGGTTCAGAGGATCGCCGCTTCGCCACTGGTATCGGGGGTCTTTGCCTTTCTCGGGCCGGCGCCGCCGCCGAGGCCTGGAAGCAGGCCATTTTCGGCAATGCCTTCCGTTTCTCCCCGCAGCGCGCGGAGCAGGGCGCGGTGGCCCATGGCGGCTTGCACCTGCGCGCCGATACCTGCGCGGGCGCGGCGGAGGTAGGCCTGCCACTTGGCCGGGTCGAGGGTGCGGCCGCTGGAGAACTTGCCCTTGCCGTAACCGGTTTCGTAGACGCGTTTGCCGAGCAGAACCGCCTGGTAGGTGGCGGGCGAGAAGAGCGAGACGAAGCGGATGTCGTTGGGTGCGGGCAGGCCGTATTGCCAGAGCTCGAGGTTCTCGGCGAGCGTGTCGGGGACTTCCAGCTGTTCGCGGGCGTCGATCCAGTAGGGGCTGTCGGTCCGGTTGCCGAGGGCGTAGTGCAGGCAGATGAAATCGCGCACCTCGTTGTAAAGCTCGTCGATGAGGTGGTTGAAGCGGTTGCGCAGCGGGTCGGGGAAGTCGGTGTCGGGGAAGTACTGCACCAGCCAGCGCACCGCCGTGTCGATCATGTGAATCGCGGTGGATTCGAGCGGTTCGATGAAGCCGCCGGAGAGGCCGACGGCGACGCAGTTCTTGACCCAGGCGTTGCGGTTGCGGCCGACGCGCATGGGGATGACGCGGGGCTCCGCCCCTTCGCCATCGGGGCCGAGGTGCTCGAGGAACTCGGCGCGGGCTTCCTCGTCGGTCCTGTGGGCGGAGGAGAAGACGTAGCCGGTGCCGATGCGGTTGAAGAGCGGCACGCGCCAGGCCCAGCCGGCGCCAAGCGCGGTGGACTTGGTGACGGAGTCGAGCCTTTCCTTGTCACGGTGGGGCACCTGGACGGCCATGGCGCGATCGTTCGCCAGGTATTTGCCGTAGCTCTCGAAGGGCTCGCCCAGCGCCTGGTTGATGATGAGGCCGCGGAAGCCGGTGCAGTCGATCACCAGCTCCACCGGGTGGCGGCCGGTGCGCTCGAGCTTCAGGGCGGCGACGTAGCCGCGCTCGTCGAGTTCGACGTCGACGAGATCGTCGAGCACATGGGTGACGCCGCGGGCGACGCAGGTTTCCTTGAGCAGCCCCGCGAACTTTCCGGCGTCGAGGTGGTAGGCGAAGCCCACGGGGGGCCCGGGCATCTCTCCCAGCCCGCGGGGGCCCTTGGCCTGGGCGGCGAGGTCGACCGAAGGCGAGAAGGTTTGCACGAAGTCGAGATCGCCCGTGCCGAAGGCCAGCGCGTATTCTGCCGCCGACACGCCGTCGATCGCGGGGGGATGGGCGAAGGGGTTGATGTAATCGACCCGCCTGCCCTCGGCATCGACGTTCCAGTGGCCGAAGACCACGCCGAGCTTGAAGCTGGCGTTGCAGGTCCGGAAGAACTCGCGCTCGTCGATGCCGCCCTGCTTCAGGGTGCGAGGCATGCCGGGCACGGTGGCCTCGCCGACGCCGACGGTGGGGATGTTGGGGCTCTCGATGAGGGTGATGCGCGTTCCGCCTTCGGGGCCGCCCTTCAGCATCGACTGCAAGAGCAGCGCCGTCATCCAGCCGGCGGTGCCGCCGCCGACGATCGTGACCTCGCGGATCGGTTCACCCATCGCCCGTCCCCCATGTCGTTTGACGCAGGCTAACCGGCGATGGGGCGCGGCTCAACCGTTGCCGCTACTTGATCGGCTTGGTCTGGCTCTTCACCACATGGGGCGCATGGCTTTGCTGCACGGCGTGGGTCATCTCGTGCCCCATGAGGCGCGAGGTGTTCTTGCCTTCCATCTTCACGTCGAAGGAGAAGATCGTGAACGGGTTGCCGGCAAAGGCCTTGGCGCTGACCAGGCTCTTGAACGTGCCGGGCTCGTCGCCGACGCTTTTCACCTCGACGTTCTTGTAGCCCGCCGCATCGAGCGCCGCCTTCACCTTCTTCTCCTTCGGGATCTTGTCCTTTTGCAGGGCCATTCCGATGTTCGGGTAGGGAATGGGCACCGGGCCGGGGGCGGCGGGTGTCTTGCAGACATCGGGGAATGCGATCATCAGGGTGCCCTTCCAATCCTTCTTCACGCCGGCCTGCTGCAGGGCGCCCGGCAAATCGCCGGGCTTGACCTTGCGGCCGCCCTGCTTGCCGTGGGTCATCAGGATGGTGTCGGTCTTTCCCTTGGCGGCATCGTTCAGGTTGGGAAGGCTGAGTTGCAGCTCCTCCTCTTCTTCTTCTCCGGGCATCGAAATCACTCCAGCTATGACTGCGGAGCACTATGCCACCGAATCGGTCATCCGACACGCCGCGGTGCGGCGTCAGGCGCCGCGGACGGTGTCGATCATGAGCTGGACGTTGGCCGGGTCGGCATCGGGGGTGATGCCGTGGCCGAGGTTGAAGATATGCGGGCCGTGGGAGAAGGCCTCGACGATGCGGCGGGTTTCGTCGACCAGGGCCTGGCCGCCGGTGACCATGTGCGAGGACTTCAGGTTGCCCTGCACGCAGCCGTCGCATTGCACGTGCTCTGCGGCCCATTCCGGCGCGACGCCGTCATCGAGGGCGACGCAATCGGCGCCGGTGGCCTTGTGGAAGCCGCGATACCGCTCCGACGCGCCGCGGGGGAAGGCGATGACGGGCGTGTGCGGGTGCTTCGCCTTCACGCCCTCGATGATCTTGCGGATCGGGGTGACGCAGTAGTTGTCGAAATCCTCGCCGGTCAGGCTGCCGGCCCAGCTGTCGAAGATCTTCACCACCTCGGCGCCGGCCTCGATCTGGTGGTTGAGGTACTCGATGGTGGCCCAGGTCACGCGGTCGATGATGGCCTGGAACAGCGCGACGTCGCCGGTTTTCAGATCGTGGGCGGGGCCCTGGTCGGGCGTGCCGCGCCCGGCGATCATGTAGGTGGCCACCGTCCAGGGTGCGCCGGCGAACCCGATGAGCGTGGTCTCGGCGGGCAGCTGGGCGGAGAGGTTGGCGACGGTGCGGTAGATCGGGGCGAGGTGGCCGTGCACGTCGTCGCCGTGCTTCAGCGCCTCGAAGTCGCGGCGCTGGCGGATCGGTTCGAGCCGGGGGCCCTCGCCGGTGACGAACCAGAGCTTCTGGCCGAGAGCCTCGGGGATCAGGAGAATGTCGGCGAAGAGGATCGCGGCATCGAAGCCGTAGCGGCGGATCGGCTGGAGCGTGACCTCGGTGGCGAGGTCGGAGTTGTAACAGAGGCTGAGGAAATCGCCGGCCTGGGAGCGGGTTTCGCGGTATT
>CAYVQK010000021.1:0-26659 GCA_964454145.1 uncultured Oceanicola sp.
GTGATGTCGCCCACAGTCACGCCACCCGTGTCTACCGTGACCGTGCCGGCAGCCCCCCCGAAGACCGCATTGTCTCCTGCGGTAAAGGCGGTGTCGCCGCCAGCCGTGGCTGCGTCGTCCCAGGAGGAAGTGCCAGCGCCACCGCCCTCTTCCCAAGTACCCGAGCCGCCGTCGGCGTCGGCAGCTATGTCGGTCCCGTCCCAGAAAAGTGTCGCCTGCGCCAGCGCAGCATCCCCCGCAAAGCCAAGGGCAATCGCGGTCGCCATGGCGGTGGAGGCAAGGAAGACCCTGTGCCCGACCTTACTGCGGTCTGGCTCGGCTGCCGAAATTGCAGTCACGGGCAGGGTGCGGTTGTTGCGGAAATCGCTGCGCATGGAAGTATGTCCTCTCGTCTTCAATTATCGACACGGGACACCACCCCCCTCGGCGGGTCTCCGCGCACTTGGCCGAAAGACTACTTGCCGCCCCGTCACCCGACAATGGCGAATTTAGGGCACGGGCCCCGGCTCTGGCACGCGGGGCCGGGCGACCCTCCGTTTGTTGCAGGGCGGCAACAAAACGGATGTAATTTGCTGCAGTTGCCGGGAATCCCTGCCGGAATCGCGGCTCCGGGGGCGCCCTCGGGCCGCTCCGCCACGGGGCTGTGGCGCCTCACCCGACCGTGTCGCGCAGAATCCGCAACCCCTCTTGCGCGGCCCCTGCACGCTCCCTACATTGAGGTCACGTTATTTCAATTATTCGTTCTGGCGGCTGACCGGTATTTTGAGGGTCGGCCCGCAAAAAATCAAAACTGGGAAGCCCCCGAGATGAGCACCACAAGTCATAGTCAGTCCGAACGCCTCGGCAAGCTGCATACAGTGCTGGCGTTCGACACCCTCGCCCTTCTGCGATTTGACGGGATGGACGCGGTCAACGAATGTTTCGAATATCACGTCGAAGCCGTCACCCCCGACGACAACGTCGCCATCAATCTCGACGACCTGCTCGGCACGCACATGACCGTCGAGCTGGAAGATCTCTACGGAGCGGAGAAGTTCTTCGACGGGATCGTCACCGAGTGCGGCTGGGCCGACAACGGCGACAGCGGCAACACGTACCGCTTCACGCTGCGGCCCTGGTTCTGGATCATGTCCAAGCGGACGAACAACAAGATCTACCAGAACAAGTCGTTCGAGAACATCATGAACGAGGTCTGCTCGGATTTCGGGTATGACGCCGCCGGCGGCGTCGAGATGCAACTGAGCGGCGCCATGCCCACCACCGAGCAGGAATACATCGTCCAGTACAACGAGAGCGACTACCACTTCCTCTGCCGGCTGATGGAACGCTACGGCGTGAACTACTACTTCAAGCACGAGCAGGGCTCCCACAAGATGGTGGTGACCGACAGCAACGACGGCTTCGTCGCGCTGTCGCCCGGCGTGCGCGAATACATGGGCCACGAGGGCCAGCACGTGTTCGAGGAAGAGCACTTCTGGGACTGGACGCCGCACCGGCGTCTGACCACCGGCAAGGTCGCGCTGCAGGATTACAACTTCAAGACGGTCAGCGCCAACATGACGGGCGAACAGACCGGCGACGCGAGCCACGAGTACGGGCTGCTCGAGAGCTACGAGTACCCGGGCGTATACCTGGATGGCGGCGAAGCGGCGGATTACGCGCGGCTGCGCACCGAGCAGTATCGCGCCCGCGACAAGTACCACACCGCCTCCGGCGACTGCATGAGCCTCAGCTCGGGCATGAAGTTCACCCTCACCGGCGAGCATGAAGACGATGCGCTGATGGGCCGGGAGTATGTCTGCACCCGGGCGATGCACAGCTTCTCCACCGGGGGCTACATCTCGGGCAGCAGCGGCGCCGCGGGCGAGCACGTCTTCACCGGCAACTACGAGATGGCGCCCACCTCGGTGCCCTACGCGCCCGAGCGCAAGACGCATGAAACCCGCATGACCGGCCCGCAGACCGCGACGGTGGTGGGAGCCGGGGGCGAGGAGATCGACGTCGACGAGTTCGGCCGGATCGTGGTGCAGTTCCACTGGGACCGGCTCGGCTCGAACAACGAGAATTCCTCGATGCGGATCCGCGTCGCCCAGCCCTGGGCCGGCTCCGGCTGGGGCACGCTGTTCATTCCGCGCATCGGCATGGAGGTGATCGTCGAGTTTCTCGAGGGCGATCCCAACAAGCCCGTGGTCACCGGCTGCGTCTACAACGGCGACAACGCCGCCCCCTACCCGCAACCCGGCGAAAAGAACTGGAACGGCATCAAGTCGAACTCCACCAAGGGCGGCGGCGGCTACAACGAGCTTGTGTTCAACGACACCAAGGGCGACGAACTGTTCCGCCAGCATGCGCAATACGACATGGAGACGAAGGTGCTCCACGACGAGCGCCGCGAGGTCGACAACGACCGCACCACCACGATCGGCCACGACGAGATCCGGGTCGTCAAGCACGACGAAACCCATACGATCGACAACAACAACACCTACCTGATCAAGGGCAACGAGAACCGGACGGTCAACAAGAACCGCGAGACGAACATCGACAAGGACGACCAGCTCAACATCATGGGCAACTGGGGCGTCGAGATCGCGAAGAAGACAACGATCAACGGCCAGCAGGACATCGAGATCAGCTCGCTGACCAAGATCAAGCTGACGGTGGGCGCCTCGTCCATCACCATCGATCCGACCTCGATCAAGCTGAGCGCTCCGATGATCGACGTGAACGCCTCGGCGAACCTGACGACGAACGGCGGGGCGATGGCCACGCACAAGGCCGGCGGTATGATGACGATCCAGGCTGCACTGGTTAAGATCAACTAAGAACCGGAAGGGATTCGGCACGTGGGGGACATCTCGCAAACCGCTGATGGCGCCACCAAACGCAAGAACCTCAGGTTCGAGGTGGCCCAGGAGCTCTATGACTCGATCCCCGAGATCGAGGAGGACGTGACTGCGCGCCCGAACGGCCATTCGTCGATCGAGTTCATCACCGTCCTGTCGAAGAGCGAGACGCCGGAAGAGGCGCTGACCTATTGCGCCTACGTCCTGCCGCGCCGCTTCGCGGTGTGGTGGGGGCACGAGTGCCTCCGCAAGATCGAGGAGATCCTCGACCAGACCGACAAGGACATGCTGGATCTCGCCGCCAGGTGGGTCGGCGATCCGGACGAGGATAGCCGCTACCGCGCGCTGGACGCGGCACTGGAAGCCCGGGTGAAATCTCCCGGCGTCTGGGTCGCGCTCGGGGCCGGCTGGTCGTCGGGGTCGATGGCGGGCGTCGATGTGCCGCCAGTGCCGCCCCCGCCCTTCCTGACCGCCCGGGCGGTGAACGCGGGGCTGCTCTCGGCGCTGGCGCGCTATGACGTGAAGACCCGCGCCGAGCATCTCCAGCGGTTCGTCCGCATGGCGCTGATGCTCACCGAGGAGGGCTGACCGTCCCCCGCCGAACACGGCCGTCGCGATCGCTGCAGGAACCCCGGCCAAGCGCCTGATTAGAAAGGCGGCTTCCGGCCCGCCCCCGCGGCGATCCGCAGCCGTCGAGGGGCCTGGCCACGGGCCTCCGGGCTTGCATCGGCACCCCCTGCGCCGTAACTCTAGGTCACCAGGAAATTCCAGAGCCCCGAGAGGGGCGACAGTAGCCGAGCGGCCCCGATCATGACCCTGACCCTTCGTATCGACAACTTCCCCTCCCTGCCGGACGGTGGACCGATCGAGTATTCGACCGATCAGGGCGGCTTCGAGCTCGGGCGCGATCCGGCGATGGACTGGACCCTGCCCGATCCCAACCGCTTCGTGTCGTCATGCCACGCCGAGATCCGCTTCGAGAACGGCTGCTACTGGCTCTATGACGTCTCGACCAACGGCACCTTCGTGAACGGCGCCTCGATGCGGGTGAAGAGCCCCTACCAGCTGCAATCGGGCGACAAGCTGCAGATCGGCCATTACCTGGTGATCGCCGAGGTCTCGGCCGCCCGCGCCGCCCAGCCGCCCGCCTACGAGGCCCCGGCCCAGCCCGGCCCCTCGCCCTTCCACGAGGCGCCCGCCTCGGGTGGCGGCGGTGGCGGCGGCGACATCTGGTCGGTCGGCGGTGGCGGTGGCAGCAGCGGCGGTGGCGGCGGCTTCGACCCGACCCCGCCGCGCGGCGATTTCGGACCGCGCAACGATGTCGGCCGCATGTCCGACTTCGGCGACCAGCACATCGACCTGCCCGACTTCGGCGGCAGCGAGACCGGCACGCCCCCGCCCCCCGCCCAGGGTGGCGGCGGAGGCGCTTCGCCCTTCGGCGCGCCCCCGGCGCCCCAGGCCCCGCCGCCGCAGCGCCCGGCGGAAGAGAGCGCCTCGCCCTTCGGTGAGGCCCCGCCGCCGCGTGCGCCCGAGCCCCAGGCGCCGCCCCAGCCCTCGCATCCGCCGCAGGAAACCACCGGCTCGCCCTTCGGCCCCGGCCCATCTGCGCCGCAATCGGTTCCGCCGCAGCAGCCCGCGCCGCCGCAGCAGCCGCCGCGTCAGGAAACCACCGGCAGCCCCTTCGGCCCCGGCCCCTCCGCGCCGCACTCGGCCCCGCCGCAACAGCCCCAGCCGCAGCAGCCGCCCGCGCCCGCCGCGCCCCCGCCGGTGAGCCCGACCGCGCCCGCCGCCGAGGCCTTCACCGCCCCGCCGGTGCAGGCCCCCTCCGCGCCGCTGCCCAAGGCCGGCTCGGTGGGCGACGCCACCGGGCTGCTCGCCGCCATCGCCGACGGCGCCGGGATCAATCCAAAGGCTTTCGAGGGCCCCGACCCGGGCGCCGTGGCGCATGAGATCGGCCGCGCGCTGCGGATCATGGTGGGCGAACTCGCCGGCCTGCTGAAGGCCCGCGCCGCCACCAAGCAGAGCCTGAAGTCGGGCAGCCGCACCATGATCGGCGCCGAGGCCAACAACCCGCTGAAGTTCATGCCCTCGGCCGAGGAGCAACTCGAAACCATGTTCGGCACCAGCCGGCAGGGCTACATGCGCGGTGCCGAGACGGTGCAGAAGAGCTTCAACGACATCAAGATGCACCAATACGCCGTCCACGCCGCGCTCCAGCCCGCGCTCGCCCGTCTGCTCGAGGACATGAGCCCCGAGTCGGTGGAGGAGAAGGTGGATGCCGGGCGCTTCGGCTCCAAGGACGCGCGCGCCTGGCAGATCTACGTCGAACGCTGGGATGCCAAGACCCATCCCTACGACAACGGCATCCTCGACGTGTTCCTGGCCTATTTCTCCGAGGCCTATGACGACGTGATGGAGCAGACCGGCAAGCAGTGACGAAGGCTCGCCGGGGCGTGTGAAAACCGTTAAATTCAGGGGTATTCCTTGACAAGGCGCCCCTGAATTCTTACCTTCATTGCACGATTTTTTTGAACCAAACGGTGATTTCAATGCGCAACCTGCTCCTTTCCTCAGCTCTGGTGGCAGCCTCCGCGCTGGCCGCCAACGCCCAGTCGGCGACGCCCTACTCCGCCGACGATGTGGCCAACTTCCTTGTCGACAGCGCCGATCTCGGGCTGAACCGCGGCATCTGCATCGGCACCGCCGAAGAATGCGCCCCGCCCAAGCCCAAGGGCATGGACATGATGATCAACTTCGAACTCGACAGCGCCGAGTTGACCGAACAGGCGAAAGAGACTCTCGCCGTCGTCGCCCAGGCCTTCGAGGACGAGCGGCTCAAGAAGGCCCGCTTCATGATCGAGGGTCACACCGACGCGCGCGGCACCGAAAACTACAACGGCAACCTCTCCGAGGATCGCGCCGCCGCCGTGCAGGCCTACCTGGTGAGCCTCGGCGTCACCGAGGAGCGGCTCTCGGCGATGGGCTTCGGCGAAACCACCCCGCGCACCGACGATCCGATGGACCCGGAAAACCGCCGGGTGGAACTGCGGATCGACCTGCAGTAACCCCACGCCATGCGCCATCGGTGATCATTCGCGCCGTCCCTGCCCGGGGCGGCGTTTCTTTTTTGTGAATCTTCCGTTCAACCTGCCCTTTGGGCAATTTTTTGAGTGACGCCCGCGCCTTATCGGGCCAGTATCGCCGCCGAACGAACGAGGGCACCCGCAGAGGCCGCCCCACCCAACGGGAAGACAGATGCGCTACGACAATCTCTTCGAGCCGATCTCCGAGGATCAGCCCTGCGGCCCCGACCTGCTGCTCGAGGATGACGACGACTACATCGGCTACTACTTCGAGGCGATCGACCGCGTGCCGATGCGCTACATCGTCAGCGCCGAGACCGGCGAGGTCTTCGACCGCAAGAACATCGACATCAAGAAGGAAGTCGCCGAGATCGACAAGCTGCTGGAGCGCACCCGCTGCCTCCGGCTCCTGTCGCTCGAGGCGCAGTTCCAGGCGCTCTCGGGCCGGATCGTCGGCTTCTCCGAATGCGTCCAGGCCATCCAGGGCCTGCTGGAGCGCTACTGGGCCGATGTGAACCCCAAGATCGACGAGGGCGACGCCACCGAGCGGCGCAACGCGATCGAGCTTCTCAACGAGGTGGGCCAGGTGGTGATGCCGCTTGAGCATGCCCCCCTGCTGGAAGACCGCCGCGCCGGGCGCTTCGCCTACCGCGATTACGCCATCTCCACCGGCAAGAAGGAGCCGCGCGGCACCGAGCGGGCCGCGGCCGATGCCGGCGCCATCACGACCGCGCTGCAGAGCGCCGACAACGCCGCCGAGGTCGAGAAGATCTACGACGCGCTGACCAAGGCGAAGGCCGGCTGCGCGGCGATCAAGAACGCCTGCATGCTGGCCGACAGCGCCGCCTTCTCTCCCCAGTTCGACAACCTCGACGAGATGCTGCGCGACATCATCGCGCTGTTCGAGGATGCCCGCCCCGATCTGGCCGGCGGCGGCGATGCCGGGGCCGAGGCGGGCGAAGGTGGCGCCGAGGGCGAGGCCTTCGACGGCGGCGAGGGCATGCCCGCCGCGCCCGTGTCGGGCGGCGGCGCCCGCGTGGCCTCCGGCCCGCCGGTGATGATGGGCCCGGTGCCCAACCACGCCACCGCCAAGGCCGCGCTGGAGGCGATCGAGGCCTATTTCGCCTCGGTCGAGCCCTCCGCGCCGGCGCTGCTCTTGATTCGGCAGGCCCAGGATCTCTTCGGCAAGCCGCTGACCGAGGCGCTCGAGGCGCTGCTGCCCGGCATGTCGATGAACGCCGTGGTCGACTTCGGCTCCAAGGAGGGCTTCATGCTCGACTTCGGCCGGATGAGCCAGCTGGCCGCCTACGAGCTGCCCGCGGGCGCCGTGCCGATCGACACCGGCCCGGCCGAGCCCGTGGTCTGCGAGAACCGCGAGCAGGCCGCCGCCCTGATCACCGCGGTCGAGAATTTCTTCCGGCAGACCGAGCCCTCGAGCCCGGTGCCGGTGCTGCTCTTCAAGGCCAAGACCTACCTCAACCGGGACTTCTCGGCGATCTTGACCGACCTGTTCCAGCACATGGACCAACGCGGCTGACATGAGGTCGGCCACCCCCCTTACGCGGGGGCAAAACATTTGACAAAGCAGGGCCAAAGTGGCTTCACTTGCTTAAGTATTAGGGAGATTTTCAGATGGCTGACTCAGCAACCCGATTTATCAAACGCAACCGCCCCCCCCGGGTTCAGATCGCCTACGAAGACCCGTATGACAGCGAGAAAAACGTCGAGCTGCCCTTCGTGATGGGCGTCATGGCGGACCTGTCGGGCAACTCCTCGGCGGTCGAGAAAGACCCGATGGCGGAGCGCAAGTTCACCCAGGTCGATACCGAGAACTTCGACGATTACATGGAGGCCGTGGCGCCCGGCGTGTCGTTCAACGTCGACAACAAGCTCGGCGATACCGAGGGCGAGAAGCTGGGCGTGAGCCTGAACTTCTCCAAGATGTCCGACCTCGATCCCGGCGAGATCGCCAAGCAGGTGCCGGCGCTCAGAAAGCTGCTCGACGCCCGCGACGAGCTGGCCAACCTGCAGCGCTACATGAACGGCAAGTCCGGCGCCCAGGACCAGCTGCGCAAGCTGCTGGACGACCCCCAACTGATGAAGCTGCTCGCCGAGAAGCAGGCCGAGGGCGGCTCCGACGAGGAGGGTGGCGAGGAGGCCTGAGGCCCCGCCCCACCCCGTGACTTCGCGGGCGGCACAGGCCTGGCAAGGGCCCGGCGCCGCCCCCCAAACCAAAGACAGGGACCAGACACATGGCAACCGAAGCCCAACAGGAAGCCGGCGCGGCAGGTGGTGAAGTCAACGAGCTTGACGCCTTCTCCGCCGCGCTGAAACAGAACTTCAAACCCCGCTCCGACACCGCCGCCACCGAGGTGGAGAACGCCGTCTCGACGCTGGTGAAGACGGCGCTGGCCGACAGCACCGTGATCAAGGAAGACATCCTCGACACCGTCGACGAGATGATCGCGGCGCTCGACGCCAAGCTGACCAGCCAGGTCAACGAGATCATCCACCACGAGCAGTACCAGCAGATCGAAAGCGCCTGGCGCGGGTTGCATCACTGCGTGATGAACTCCGAGCCCGACGCCACGATGAAGATCAAGGTGCTCAACGTCTCCAAGAAGGAACTCGAGCGCGAGCTGCGGTCCTTCCCCGGCGCCAAGTGGGACCAGTCCCCGCTGTTCAAGCAGATCTACGAGCACGAGTTCGGCCAGCTCGGCGGCCAGCCCTACGGCGCGCTGATCGGCGACTTCTACTTCGACCATTCGCCCGCAGACGTGCGCCTGCTGCGCGACCTCGGCAAGATCGCCGCCGCCTCCATGGCGCCCTTCATCGCCGCGGCCGACCCGGGCCTGCTGAACATGGACAGCTGGAACGACCTCAACAAGCCGGCCGACCTCGGCTCGATCTTCGAGACGCCCGACTACGCCGCCTGGAAGTCGCTGCGCGAGAGCGAGAACTCCCGCTACGTGGCCCTGACCGCCCCGCGCGTCCTGGCTCGCGAGCCCTACGGCCAGAACAGCCTGCCGGTCGAGGCCTTCAACTTCGAGGAAGAGACCGACGGCCACGAGGGCAAGAACTACTCGTGGATGAACGCCTCCTACGCCATGGCGGCCAACATCGCCCGGGCGCACAAGGAGTATGGCTGGACGGTCCGCATCCGCGGCGTGCAGTCGGGCGGCGAGGTCATCAACCTGCCGACCCACACCTTCGACACCGGCGACGGCTCGACCGACCAGAAGTGCCCCACCGAGATCGCCATCTCCGACCGCCGCGAGGGCGAGCTGTCGAAGGCCGGGATCATCTCCCTGGTGCACCGCAAGAACACCGACAAGGCCGCCTTCATCGGCGCCCAGTCGCTCTACAAGCCCAAGAGCTACGTCGATCCGGAGGCCACGGCGGCCGACAACCTCAGCTCCCGCCTGCCCTACATCTTCGCGGTGTCGCGCTTCTCGCACTACCTCAAGTGCATCGTGCGCGACCAGATCGGCTCCACCAAGGAGCAGGCGACGCTCGAGCGCGACCTGAAGAACTGGATCGCCCAGTACATCGACGGCGACCCCAAGAACTCCTCGGAGGCCGCCAAGGCCAAGCGTCCGCTCGCCGGCGCCGAGATCAAGATCGTTCCCGACGAGGAGAACCCCGGTTACTACATGGGCAAGTTCTTCCTGCGTCCGCACTTCCAGATGGAAGGCATGGATATCGGCATGAGCCTGGTGTCCCGCCTGCCCTCCGGCGGCTGATTTTCAAGGGTTCGGGCCGCGGATTTCACCGCGGCCCGTTCGGTTCCTTCACGATTTCGTAAAAAAATTTGTGCGGGGGCCTTGCAACGGAGACAACCAGTCTCCATCTCAATCGCAGCCGGATATTTCCCGGTGACGATTTTGAAAACGGCAAGTGATTGCTAAAACCAGGTAACCACAAGGAGATCAATTATGGCTACCGCTCTTTACATGAAACTCGATGGTGTCGAAGGTGAATGCGTTGTCGAAGGCTACGAAGGCTGGATCGACCTGCTCTCCATGTCCTTCGCCGGCTCCCAGTCCGTGACGATCGGCACCGGTCGCGGCGGCGGTTCGGGCAAGGTCGCGATGGGCGACGTGATGTTCACCAAGATCTGCGACAAGTGCTCCACCGACCTCGTGAAGAAACTGGCCCTGGGCCAGCACTACGCGACGGTCGACATCCACGCCACGAAGGCCACCGGCTCCAAGCCGCTGCCCTACTTCACCGTGAAGCTGACCCATGCCATGGTTTCGTCCATGAGCTTCGGCGGCGCCGGCGGCGGCAACGACGTGATGACCGAGAGCGGCTCGCTCGCCTACCGTCAGATCGACGTGGAGTACAAGATCCAGAACGAGGACGGCACCGAGATGGGGACCACCACCGCCGGCTACAACGTGGCCACCGGCGCTGGCATCTGATCCCTCCGGGTTCATCCAGAGTTACAGGACGGGGCGCAGCGATGCGCCCCGTTTTCTTTTGCAGGGCCGCGAGTTAGGCCGCGCCGCCCGCGCCTTTTCACGAAAAACTCCGCCGCTGCCCCCTTCACGACACCCCCGCCGGGCGCTAACGTTGACGTTGCGTTCGGGACCATGCCCGGCGCACAGTCCCGGCAGACGCCGGAAAAGCCCATTCGACCGCAGGCGAGGCCCCATGGCACGCGACCCCAAGCAACAGCTGCAAATTCCGATCATGTATGCATTCCGCGAGGCCTTCCGCGCCCGCGACGCCAAGATCGACAGCACCAGCTACCAGGACGGCCAGCGCGTGCTGACCGACCGGGCGGCGGTGCGGCGGCGCGGGGCCAACGAGGCCGAGCTGCGCCGCAACCTCGAGATCGACCTCGTGCAACTCGCCAACACCATCAACCTCGACGCGGTGATGGACGTGGACGACCTCGAATACGTGCAGAAGTCGGTGCTGAACTACGGCGTGGTGGATCTCTCCAACCTCACCTCCGAGGACATCCGCGTGCAGCGCATCCCGCAGCAGCTGGCGCGCGCCCTGATCAACCACGAGCCGCGCTTCGTGCCCGAGTCGATGGACGTGAAGCTGCGCGAGGAATTCGACGACGTGAACCAGAAACTCATGTTCGAAATCAACGCCGAGATGGCCTGCAAGCCGGTGGATATTCCGCTCGAATTCATCGCTGAAATCGACGTAGGCTCCGGCAAGATGAAATTCTCGAATATCGAAGGCGCCGGATGAACCGCGAATTCCTCAACGCCTACAACCGGGAACTGGCGATTCTCTACGAGCGCTCCAAGGAGTTCGCCGAGGAGTATCCGGGCATCGCCGAGCGGCTCGGCGGCCTGGCGCAGGACAAGCTCGATCCGGGGCTCGCGGGGCTCTTCGAGGGCACCGCCTTCATGGCCGCGCGCATCCAGCTCGCGGTGCAGGGCGAGTTCGAGACCTTCACCACCGCCCTGCTCGAGCAGCTCATGCCCGATTACCTCGCGCCCACGCCCTCGGCGATGATCGTGCAGGCCAGGCCCGACTTCGCCGAGAAGGATCTGGTGAAGGGCGAGAGCTTCCCCGCGGGCGCCTATCTCGATGCCACCTACGTGGAGCGCGAGCAGCGCGTCTCGGCCCGCTTCCGGCTGTCGGCGCCGCTCACCCTCTGGCCGCTCGAAATCGACACCGCCACCTACATGCCCTCGCCCGGCCCGATCCAGGCGCTCGGGCTCGACGTGCTGCGCCAGACCGCGGCGGGCCTGCGCCTGCGCCTCGTGCGCCGCACCGACAACGAAGAGCGCGACCCCGAGCTGCCGCCGAAGAAGGGCGACAAGCCGGCGCTGATCAACGAGATCGAGGCCCGCGAGCTGCCGATCTACCTCAACGGCCCCCGGGCCGACATGGTCACCCTCTACGAACAGCTCTTCGCCGACACCTGCCGCATCACCCTGCGCTACCTCGATCGCTCGGGCGATCCGGTGTTCCTGCCCTGCCCGCCCGACTTTCTGGAGCAGGTCGGCTTCCGCGAGGACGAGCGGCTGTTTCCCGAGGAAGACAAGATCTTCGAGGGCTTCTCCTACCTGCGGGAATACTGGATCCTGCCGCAGAAGTTCCTCGGCTTCCGCATGCGCGGGCTGCGCCGCCTGCTGGCGCGTATCCCGGCGCCGATGTTCGACGTGCTCATCGAGTTCGACAAGAGCCAGCCCAAGCTCGCCGCGATGATCGAGAAGGGCAACTTCCGGCTCTACGCCGCGCCGGCCGTCAACCTCTTCGAGGAGCGCTGCAGCCGCGTGCGGCCCGATCCCAAGTTCAACGAATATCTCGTGGTGCCCGATTCCAGCCCCTCGGTGAACTACGAGGTCCACCGGCTGAAGGAGGTCTACGCGCATTATCCGGGCATGCGGAAGAAGGTGAAGGTCAACCGCCTCTACTCCCAGCCCGACGGCGAGGTGCGCCCCGGCGATGCGCTCTACTACAACCACCGCCGCAAGCCCCGCCGACTGACCGAGAAGGAGCGGCGCTTCGGCTTCGGCGGCGATTACGTCGGCACCGAAACCTACCTCTCGATCTACGAGCCCGCCGGTCTCGACGACGAGGAGCGCGTGCAGCGGCTCCAGGTGGTCGCGCTCTGCTCCAACCGCCACCTGGTGCAGCAGCTTCCCATCGGCCAGAGCAAGGTCGACTTCCGGCTGACCGACGACGTGAACGTGCCGCTGGCCTGCATCGCCGGCCCCACCCCGCCGCGCGCCTCCATCGCCGACCTCGACCACAACGACCCCCGGATCGGCAACCACGGCGAGGTGATGTGGCGGCTGGTCAACCTGCTCAGCTTCAACCAGCTCGGCCTGAAGAACCGCCATTCCGAGGATCCGGCGGGCGGGTTGCGCGAGCTTCTCAGCCTCTTCTCCGACATCGGCGACGCCGTGACCGAGCGGCAGATCCGCGGCATCACCAGCATCGCCTCCCGGCCCATCACCCGCTCGCTGCGCCGCGAGGACGGCTACCACGCCGCCCGCGGCACCGAGGTGACGCTCCGCTTCGACGAGCGCGCCTTCGAGGGCACCGGCATCATGCTTCTCGGCGCCGTGCTCGACCGCTTCTTCGCAGACTACGCCCATATGAACAGCTTCACCGAAACCGTGCTCGTCTCAGAAAGCCGCGGCGAGGTGATGCGCTTCACGCCGCGCTCCGGCACCGGGCCGCTGCTGTGAGCGAGGCGGGCAAAGCCAGGGCCGAGGAGCCCACGCCGCTGCCGCTCGAAGAGGCGCGCACCCGGCGCGAGATGCTCGAGGCAGAGCCCTACCGCTTCAACATCCACGCGCTGCTGCGCGAACTGGAGCGGATGTATCCCGACAAGCCCCGGATCGGCCGCAGCCAGGTTCTGGCGCAGGAGATCGTCACTGTCGGCCAGGATCCCTTCCTCGAGTTTCCCGCCTCCAACGTGAAGGCCTTCGAGGTCCGCGAAGGAGAGATCCCCCGGCTCCGCACCAAGTTTCTCGGCTATTTCGGCCCGCATGGGCCGCTGCCCGTGCTCACCACCGTGGAGGCCCTGCGGTGGCAGGCGGCGGGCGACGATGCCTTCGTCCGCTTTGCCGACATCTTCGCCACCCGCTTCCTGCAACTCTTCCACCGAGTCTGGGCCGATGCGCGCCCCATCGCCCAGTTCGACCGCCCCGAAGACGATCGCTTCGCCGCCTATGTCGGCTCCTTCATCGGCATCGGCACCGCCCCCTACCGTGACCGCGATCGCGTGCCCGACATCGCCAAGCTGCCCTTCGCGGGGGTAATGGCGAGCCGGGTGAAATCGGCCAAGCGGCTGCAGCAGGTGCTGCAGGGCGTGCTGGGGGTGGATGTGCGCATCCGCGAGCGCGAGGGCATCTGGCTCGATTTCGAGGAAAGCGATCTCACCCGCCTCGGCCAGTCCGGCGCCGATCTCGGCCGCAACACCTATGCCGGCCGCCGGGTCTATTCGATCAACGACAAGGCCGCCATCGAGATCCGCACCGACAAGCTCGGCGATTACGAGAGCTTCCTGCCCGGCGGAGAGATGTTTGAACGACTGGCGGATATGGTAAGGTTCTACCTGGGTGAGCAGATTGATTTCGACGTCGAGCTCGCCCTGCCCCGCGCAAATGCCCCCAAGGCACAGCTCGGCAAGAAGGGTCGGCTGGGCTACACGACCTGGACCCCGCTGAAGGCCGACGACAAGGCCAGGGGCGACGACGATTATGTTAAGGACGCCCGCTTCCGGCTTCATCAGGCCGTGATCGGCACAATTCAGACCGAGTAACAAGACAAGCATTTCAATAGGGACGGACAACGAAAATGTCAGACGTGAGCCTCGAAACAGTCGCCGGCAAACTCAACCGGACGGGCTATGACGCCTTCATGAAAGCCCACCGCCACGCGCGGTCGGAGGGCAACCGCAATGTCGAGATCAGCCATTGGTTCTACCACATGGTCGCCAACGAGAAGAGCGACATCTCGGTGGCCTTGCAGAACTACAGCATCGACCGCTCCAAGGTGCTGGGCGAACTGCAGAAGAAGATCGACGACTACCGCAAGAACGTCACCGAGATGCCCGGCTTCTCCGAGGGCGTCATCGACCTGCTCGACCGCGGCTGGCATTACGGCACCCTGCTCTTCGCCGAGGCGCAGATCCGCACCGGCCACCTGCTGGTGGCGACGCTGAAATCCAAGGAACTGCTCCGCGCGCTGAAGGAATGCTCGCCCACCCTCGGCGGGCTGAACGTGGAGACCATGGTGAACGACGCCCGCGGCGTCTGGGCCATGTCGGAGGAGGAAGACCAGCGCCCGATGGACGGCTCCGGCCTGTCCTCCGCCGGCGGCGGCGGTGGCGGCGGCGGTGACACCGCGTCCAAGGGCACAGGCGCGCTCGATCGCTACTGCGTCGATCTCACAGCGCAGGCCAGTTCGGGGAAGATGGACCCGATCGTGGGCCGCGACGACGAGATCCGCAACATCATCGACGTGCTGATGCGCCGCCGCCAGAACAACCCGATCCTCACCGGCGAGGCGGGCGTCGGCAAGACGGCCGTGGTCGAAGGCTTCGCCCAGCGCCTCGCCTCCGGCGACGTGCCGCCGCAGCTCCAGGGCAACCGGCTGATGAGCCTCGACATGGGCCTGATGCAGGCCGGCGCCTCGATGAAGGGCGAGTTCGAGCAGCGCCTGCGCCAGCTCATCGACGAGGTGCAGGGCTCGGCCACGCCGATCATCCTCTTCATCGACGAGACCCACACGCTCATCGGCGCGGGCGGGGCCGCCGGCACCGGCGACGCCGCCAACCTGATGAAGCCCGCGCTCGCCCGCGGCACCCTGCGGACCATCGGCGCGACGACCTGGATGGAGTACCAGAAGTACTTCGAGAAGGATCCGGCGCTCACCCGCCGCTTCCAGCCGATCACCGTGGACGAGCCCGACATCGAGCGCGCCTGCTACATGCTGCGCGGAATCATGGCGCCCATGGAGGCCCACCACAAGGTGCGCATCTCCGACGAGGCCATCGTTGCCGCCGTGCAGCTCTCCTCGCGCTACATCCCCGCGCGCCAGCTCCCCGACAAGGCCGTGTCGCTGCTCGATACCGCCTCGGCGCGGGTGGCGATCAGCCAGTCCACCACCCCCGCCAAGATCGCCGATCTCAAGGCCACCATCTCCAAGTTCGAGGCCGAGCTTCTGGGCAAGGAGCGTCAGTCCGAGCTGGGCGAGACCGCCGAGGAGCGGATGGTCGAGGTGAAGGAGGAGATCGAGAAGGCCAAGGTCCAGCTCGCCGCCGCCGAGAAGATGTACGAGGACGAGAAGGCCATCGTGCAGGAAGTGCTGGAGCTGCGCGCCCAGCTCACCGGCTCGGGCAGCGCCACCCTACCGGTTGACCAGCCCGGCGAGGTGCCGCCCACGCCCGAAGAGGCCCACGCGGCACAGGACGCCGCCGACGAGGCCGCCGAGGCGGGCGAAGAGGCCCCCGCCGAAGAGCCAGTGGAAATCCCCGAAGAGCACGCAGCCCCCGCCACCGGCGACGATGCCGCCAAGCTCCGCGAGGCGCTCGCCGCCAAGGTGGCCGAGCTGGATGCCCGCGATGCAGACGACCGGATGATCTACTCCCACGTCGACTACAACGCCGTCGCCTCCGTCGTGGGCGACTGGACGGGCATCCCCGTTGGCCGCATGGTGGCCGACGAGCTCCAGGCCATCCTCACCCTCGCCGACCGCCTCAAGGAGCGCGTCTGCGGGCAGGACCACGGCCTCGAGATGATCGCCAAGCGCATCGAGACCTCCACCGCCAAGCTCGACAACCCGGGCAAGCCCATCGGTGTCTTCATGCTCGCCGGCCCCTCCGGCGTGGGCAAGACCGAGACGGCGCTTGCTCTGGCCGAGGCGATCTACGGCGGCGAGCAGAACGTCATCACCATCGCCATGTCGGAGTACCAGGAGGCCCACACCGTCGCCCTGCTCAAGGGCGCGCCTCCGGGCTACGTCGGCTACGGCGAGGGCGGGCGGCTGACCGAGGCCGTGCGCCGCAAGCCCTACTCGGTGGTGCTGCTCGACGAGGTCGAAAAGGCCCACCCCGACGTGCACGAGCTCTTCTTCCAGGTCTTCGACAAGGGCCACATGGAAGACGGCTCCGGCCGGCCGATCGACTTCAAGAACTGCCTGATTCTGCTCACTTCCAACGCCGGCACCGACGTGATCATGGACATGTGTGCCCAGGGCGAGGCCCGTCCCGATGCCGAGGCCCTGGCCGAAGCGCTCAAGCCCTCCCTGCTCGAGGTCTTCCCCCCCGCGCTGCTCGGCCGGATCGTGACGATCCCCTACTACCCGCTCAGCAAGGACGTGCTGGCGATGATCACCAAGCTGAAGATCGGCTCCATCGTGAAACGCGTGAAGCAGAACCACAACGCCACGATGACCTACTCCGACAGCGTGATCGAGCACATCGTCAGCCAGTGCAACGACCCGGATTCGGGCGGCCGGATGATCGACAACATCATCACCCAGACCATCCTCCCCGATCTCTCCCGCGCCATCCTCGAGAAGGCCGTGGGCGGCGAGGAGCTGAAGGAGATCAAGGTCGACGTGAAGGACGAGGCCTTCGACTACCAGCTCGCCTGAAACAGCCACCAACGACCAGAAGGGGCGGGCCTGGCGGCCTGCCCCTTTCGCGTTTTCGCGGCCAGGCCATTGTCCTCGCCGCACCCCCGCTTGGCACCCGCCCCTGCAGCCTTTTCATCCGGAAGTTGTCGAATTTTTCTCATCGTCGCCTTCCGCGCGTCCAGATTTCGCCCCAATTCCGGCGGAGGCTGACCTCACGGCCATCAGGGGAGCCCGTACATGGATATTCTGACCTCAATCACCGTCGGACAGGTCATTTCAGCCTTTCTCGTCTGCGTCCTTCTGCGCGAAATCCTTTACACCGTCTCGCACATCCTGCCCGACAGCGTCGCCGGTCCCGGCGGCTGGCTGATCGACACCGGCCCCGAAGGCCGCGAAGGGGAGTAACGCGCCCGCGCCTGCCCCACTCTGGCAGGCTCTGCGCATCGGATCACGGCTCCGGATCGGCGCCGCTTGCGTCTCAGCGCCGGATCAGCACCTGCAGGTCCGCCACGTTGGTGCCGGTGGCGCCTGTCATCAGCAGGTCGCCCGTAAGCTTCAGCCCGTGGTAGGCGTCGTTGCGCTGCAGGTAGTCGCCCGGGGTCTTCCCGGCCTCCGCCAGCCGCGCCTTGGTGCCATGGTCCACCATGCCGCCCGCTGCATCCGTGGGCCCGTCACGCCCGTCGGTGCCACCGGAGAGAAACACCCAGTCGCCGTCCCACCCGGCCAGTTCCGCAACCTTCAGCGCAAGCTGCTGGTTGCGCCCGCCGAGGCCCGGGTCTTCGCCCAGCCGCACCGTCGTCTCGCCGCCGAAGAGGGTGATGCCGGGGCCCATGTTGCCCGCCTCCAGCACCACTTGCGCCGCGGCGTTCACGTCGCCCTCCAGCGGCTCCAGCACCACCCGCGCGCCCGGCGCCGCGCGCTCCATCGCCATCAGGCTCACGCCGTTGGAGCCGATGATCTCGTTCTGCGCGGCGGGCAGCGGCGGCAGCACGTCCGCCTCGGCCTCCAGATGCGCCTTCACCGAGGCCGGCAGCCCGTCCCATATGCCCAGCTCGCGGCAGAGCGCCACCGCCTGCGCCCGCGTGCCGATCGGCGGCGCGGTGGGGCCCGAGGCGATGGTCGAAAGGTCGTCGCCCAGCACGTCCGACAGGATCAGCGCCCGCACCTGCGCCGGGGCGGCGGCACGCAGAAAGCCCCCGCCCTTCAGCCGCGAGAGCTGCTGGCGCACGAGGTTCATCTGGTGAATGTCGGCGCCACAGCCCAGCAGCGCCGCGTTCACCGCCGCCTTGTCGGCCAGGCTCACGCCCTCTACCGGCGCGGGAAGTAGCGCCGAGCCGCCGCCCGAGATCAGCGCCAGCACCCTGTCGCCCTCTCCCGCCTGCGCCAGAATCTCCAGCACCGCCTCTCCCGCCGCGAGCCCGCCCGCATCGGGCACCGGATGCGCGGCTATCATGACCCTAGCGCCCGGCACCTCCCCCGCGTTCTCCGGGTTCGTCACCACCAGCGCCGCCTCCACCGGGCCCACCCGCTCCAGCGCCGCCCGCATCATGGCCGGGGCCGCCTTGCCCACGGCGATCACGAAGCGGCCCTGCCAGCCCTCGGCCGCCAGCGCCCGCTCCACCGCCGCGCCCGGATCGGCCGCCGCCACACCCGCGCGGAAGATCAGCTCGGCCTCGGCCCGCAGCTCCGCCCGCGCGGCGAATGCACTCTCGCTTTCCTCTGTCATTCCCCGACTGTCGCCCAGCCGCGCCGCGAGCGCCAGTGACAAACCGGCCCTCCCGCGCCCGAAAAACACGCGCTTTCAAAGACCTCCGGCTATCGTGAATAAAGCGTGAAGCCATCTTCTCAAAAGCGATGGGGAGGTTAACCTAGCGTCATTGCCAACGGGGGGTCGGATGACTCAGGCGGAACAGACACAAGAGCGCGAAGCCACCGATGTGCGGGTGATGTGCATTCGCCTGTTCGGCGTCTTCGCCCTGTCCTGGGAGGATGGCGACGAGATCCGCATCCGCTCCACCAAGATCCGCGCGATGCTGGCGATGCTCGCCACCGCGCCCGAGGGCACCCGCACCCGCGCCTGGCTGCAGGACATGCTTTGGGGCCGCTCCGGCCACGAGCACGGCCGCGCCTCGCTGCGCCGTGCCCTGACCGACCTGCGCGGCCTCTTCGGCGACGATTTCGCCGACCTCTTCGAGGTGAACAACTCCGAGGTCCGGCTGCACCTCGAGCGCATCCGCATCACCGGAACGCTGGAAGATGGCGACTTTCTCGAAGGCACCGAGATCTCTGAGGACGGCTTCGAGGAGTGGATCACCGGCCAGCGCAAGTCCAACCGCACGATGCTCTCGGCGGTGGCCCGCAGCCGCCCCGGCCGGGTGGCGCAGGAAATCCTCAACCGCGGCGTGCACCTGCATCCCTCCATCGCCATCCTGCCCTTCGCCACCGCCCGCGGCTACCAGGGCCCGGTGCAGCTGGGCGACATGATCTCCGAGGAGATCAGCCGCGCACTCTCTCGCTCGCACATGCTCGATGTCATCTCCCACCTCTCCTGCCGCACGCTCGATGCGCGCTCGGTGGCGCTGGAGGAGATCCGCGAGAAACTCGACGCCGATTACGTGGTCTGCGGCAACTACCGCACCCAGGGCGACAAGATGATGCTCAATGCCGATTTCATCGACATCAAGTCCGGCCGCATCGGCTGGACCCGCGAGATGAACGGCTCGATGGGCGAGTTCCTCCGCGGCGGCAACGAACTGGTCAGCGCCCTCTCGGGCGAGATCGGCCGCGCGGTGATGGATACCTCGCTCGACCTGGCTTCCTCCGCGCCCCTGCCCGACGTCGACAGCCACGCGCTGCTGATGGGCGCGATCACCCTCATGCACCGGCTCTCGGTGCAGAGCTTCGCCAAGTCCAAGACCTACCTCGGGGAGGTGATCGAGCGGGTGCCCGACAGCGCCGTGCTGCACGGCTGGATGGGCAAGTGGCACTGCCTCTCGGTGGTGCAGGGCTGGTCGTCGCGGCTCGACGAGGATACCGCCACGGCGCGCGACTACACCGCCCGCGCGCTCGACATCCAGCCCGACAACTCCTTCGCCCTCACCATGGACGGGCTGGTCAACAACAACCTCCTGCGCCGCCACGACGTGGCCATGCGCCGCTACGACGAGGCCATCGAGCTCGATCCCAACAACGCCATGGCCTGGCTGCTGAAGGGCATGCTCCACGCCTGCACCGACGATGGCGAGCGGGCGATCAACTTCACCGACCGCGCCCGCGCGCTCTCTCCGCTCGACCCGCACAGCTACCTCTTCGACGCGCTCGGCGCCGCGGCCAAGCTGGCAGGCGGCGACTACCACGCCGCGCTGGAGCTGGCCGACCGCTCGATCCGCGCCAACCGCCGTCACGCCAGCTCGCTGCGCGCCCGCATCGTCGCGCTTTACCATCTGGACCGGATGGAAGAGGCCCGCGAGTCGGCCGAGACCCTGCTGCGCGCCGACCCCGGCTTCAACATCCGCGGCTACCTGCGCGACCACCCCGCCGCCGAATTCGAGATCGGCCAGCTCTGGGCGCGGGCGATGCGCGAAAGCGGGATACCGAACTGATGACGACAACAGCAAAGCGGCCCGCAAACCGGGCCACCACCACAACGGGACACGTGCAAGGGAGAGGGTGAGATGTCGATTTCAACTGGGGTGACAGGAGTCACCGGCGTGACAGGCGTAACCGGGGTGACGGGGGTCACCGGGGTGACCGGCGTGACAGGGGTCACGGGCGTGACCGGGGTCACCGGCGTGACAGGCGTCACCGGGGTCAGCGGCGGCGGCCTCTCCATCAGCATCCTCACCTCGCGGGACGGCATCATCGGCCCCTACAAGGCCCTCGAGGATGCGCCCACGCCGATGACGGCCAACTCCAACGACAACCTCCATCAATGGGGCGCCACCGAACGGATCATCATGATCGCGGGCGAGCTGATGGGCGCGCTGGCGGTGACCGGCGCGGGCGAAAGCGCCTCGGTCTTCCACCTCGGCACCACCGGGGGCGACGTCGATACCGGGCCCACCGCCAGCTACGACCGGCTGATCAAGCTCACCCGGCCCACGCCCGAGGATTTCCTCGCCCAGACGGCGATCGTCCACAACTACGCCGACCTGCGCGCCGACCGCGCCGGCGAGATCCTCGGCCAGGTGGGCTACCCCACCGAGTATTTCGCCCCCATCCTCGGGCTGCGCCAGGGCCTGCACAAGTACACGCTGGAGCTCATCGCGCTGGCCCAGGCCATCGCCTCCAACGTCGTGCTGCAGGTCAAGCACCGGCTCGCCTGCCTCCGCCCCGACAGGTACTCCGGCCAGATGATGCCGTTGATCCAGACGCCCGGCCACGGCGCTCTGCCCTCCGGCCACGCCACCGAGAACCACGCCGTCGCCCGGCTGCTCATCCACCTCCTGGCCGACAAGGCCCAGACCCCCAAGCAGAGCGAGCTGCTGATGGCCACGGCGGCGCGCATCGCCGTCAACCGCACCGTCGCGGGCGTGCACTTCCCGGTCGACAGCATGGCGGGCGCCGCGCTCGGGCTTGCGCTGGCCGATTACCTCGCCCAGCGTGCCGGGGCAGCCGGGGCCGAGGTGCTGCAGACCGAGTTCGACGGGCGCACCGTCGGCACCACCGACTATCACCTCTCCAAGGTCTACGACCTCGAGACCGACGCGCCGAAGGACTTCGCGCCCTTCATCACCTACGGCGACCCGGTCGAGGGCGTCTCGGTGGCGCCGCTCTTCGCCTGGCTCTGGGGCAAGGCGCGGGAGGAATGGGCGAACCCCTGATCCGCCCGCCCGCCCCCGTTGCCCGCTCCGAAAGGCCCGAGACCGATGACCGAAATCACCTTCACCCCCGAGGACGATCCCCAAGGCGTCACCGCCACCTTCGATCCCTACTCGGCCTGGTCGCTGCGCTACGCGCTCGACTTCGACCTGACCGCCACGGAAGACCGCGACGATCCGCATGACTTCCAGTACATGTTCACCGTCGACACCATGCAGGCCGGCGACATCGAGGATCTGCCCGATCCGTTCCGGGTGAACGGCGAGACCGACGTGGTGCCGCTCACCCGCTCGGTGAACATCGACGGCGACAGCGAGAGCGCGCAGGGCACCTTCCAGTCCATCGCGCCCTTCGACCCCAAGGCCAGCCCCTTCGCCGATCTCGCCCCCGCCGAGGGCGGCCAAAAGCGCTTGGCGGCGGCGCCCGCGCTCGACGAGGCGGGCGAACTGGCCGAGGCCGAGGCGGAAGAGGCGGAAGACGAGGCGCAAAGGGCCTCGCGCGACACGCTCCGCTTCCGCGCGCCGCTGCGCAAGGTCTCGCTTCCGGCCGGGGCGGCCCGGCGGATGGAATACACCGCCCAGGGCCTGCCCGAGGCCACCGCCACCCTCGTCGGGGTGATCGACGACGGCATCAACCCGCTGCACAGCGCCTTCCGCGAAGCCGGCGGCGGCACCCGGGTGGATTTCGCCTGGGTGCAGGATGCCGCGGCGCCCTCCGGCAGCACCACCGTGCCCTTCGGGCGCGAGCTGACCAAGGCCGAGATCGACGCCGAGCTCGCGGCGGGCCCCAAGCCCGAGATCGACAGCCTCGCCGCCCTGGGCCTGGTCGATTTCACCCGCGCGGGCGTGCATACCGTGGCCCAGCGCCTGTCGCACGGCACGCACGTCGCCTCGCTGGCGGCGGGCGACGGCCCCGATCACCTGCGCCTGCTCACCGTGCAGCTCCCCGCCGCGGTGACCATGGCCACCTCCGGTGCCTTCATGTCACCCTTCGTCCTGGCCGGCGCGGCGCACATCCTCGACCGCGCCTTTCTGATGTCGCTGGCCGAGGGCTTTCCGATCCCGGTGGTCATCAACTTCTCCTATTCGCTCTCCGGCGGGCCGCACAACGGACTGCACTTTCTCGAACGCGCGATCGACACGCTGGTGCAGGCCCATCACGAACGCCTCGCGCGGCAGTTCCCGACCAAGCCGGGGCGTGCCGAAGTGGAGGTGGTGCTGCCCTCCGGCAACCGCCTGCTGGCGCGCGGCCATGCCGAGGCAGAGGGCGACCCTGCCGGGCGCACGGTGAAAACCCGGCTCAGCCTGCCCTGGCGCGTGCAGCCGGGCGACGAAAGCTCCAACTTCCTCGAGCTCTGGATGCCCCGCACCGCCGCGGGGGTCGAGCTCTGGCTCACCCCGCCGGGCGGCACGGCCACCCGCGTCACCGGCCTCACCCCGAGCCAGGCCGTGGTGATCCACGAGGTCAGCGACCCCACGGCGGTGATCGGGCGGATCACGCTGGACCGGCAAAAGGGCCAGCAGGCACTCGACGGGATCCCGCGCAAGAAGCGCGTGCTCATCGCGCTGGCGCCCTCCTGCATGCCCGCCGCGGTGGCGCGCACGCCCGCGCCCTCCGGCCTCTGGCAGGTGGAGCTGCGGGCGCGCATCTCCGCCGACGAGCGCATCGAAGCCTGGATCCAGCGCGATGACGCGCCCCTTGGCTATCGCCGCCCCGGACGGCAGAGCTACTTCGACGATCCCGCCTACCAGCGCTGGGATGCCATGGGCGGCGGCGCCGATTATGACAGCGGGCCCTCCGTGGTGCAGCGCGCCGGCAGCCTCAACGGCATCGCCACCGGGCGCCGCAGCAAGGTGGTGGGCCCCACCCTCACCCGCTCCGACCGCGCGGCCACCGGCTTCGACCCGCTCGGGCCCCTGCCCGGTGCCCCCGGCTACACGCCTCTCGCGGCCTGGCCGCAGCGCAGCGCGGCCGATTACGGCGCCGCCGCCGCGCCCCACATGCGCCAGCCCGACGCCTCCGCCGAGGGCGACCGCTCGCTCACCTGCCCCGGCGTGATCGGCGCGGGCGCGGCCTCGGGCAGCCGCCTGCCGATGAACGGCAGTTCCGTCGCCGCGCCACAATACGCCCGCTACCTCGCCGATGGCTTCCTCGGCCTTGCGCCGCCCGGCCCCGCGCTCTGGCCGGCCGGCGCCGAAAGTGTTCACACCGCCCGCCTCGGTGCCCACGCCCTGCCGCCCCAGAGCAGCGGCGTCGCCGCCCTGAGGTGAGCCTGTGAGAGATTTTGTGCCCCCGGACCCAGTACTCCGGGCCCCGATAAGGACGACGATGTTGAAGATCTGTTTCGCCACCGGTGACATCGCCCCCCGGCCCGAAACCTCCTACGCCGCAGCCCTCGCGGATGCGGGCGGCCCGGAGACCATCGCGCTTCACCCCGGCTACTTCTTCGCCGACGCCGCCGATGACGAGCGGCTGGGGCTGAACGCGGTGCTGCAAAGGCTCGGCGCGGCGATGGACGGCGAAACCCATCCGGACCCCGACCTGCCCCTTGCCGTCGAGGCCCTCGCCCCGATCGCCTCCCGCACGCTGATGTGCTTCATCAGCACCGAGAGCAGCCGGGTGAAACCGCCTGCGCTCGCCTCCGATGACCTGCTTCCGCTCGACCGCGAGACCATGGCCCATCACCTCGTGCAGGCCCTGCCCTTCTCGCTCCCGCCTGCCGAGTCATCGCTGCCGGCTCCCGCCGCCCGGCTGGCCGCGGCGCTCGCCGCGCTGCCGGCCCCCGCCGCCGCGCTGCACTGGCTCCTGCTTCACCGGCTGCTGCCCGCGCTCTGCGGCCCGAACATGCTGGCCGCCCTGCGCGAGGCCCGTGCGCCGCTCTTCTCCGGCCTGCCCGAGGGGCCGGTGCTGCCGCTGGAGTTCGCCCTCGCCCTCCTGCTCGCCACGCCCGAGCATCGCCCCGCCGCCGAGCGGCTGGCGCTCTCCTACTGGCTCAACGTGCCCACCGCCCAGGGCGTGCTCACCGCGCTGCGGCAGGCCGACAGCAACCTTTCCGGCCAGCTCTCGCTCCTGCCCCGCCTGGAGCGGTCCGATCTGAACCGGGGCGAGGCCGGGGCCGTGCTCGTGGAGCACGAGTTGCACAAGCGCACGCCGCTCTGGTTCTATCTCTGGCGCGAGAAGGCGCTGCTCGGCACCGAGGGCCGGCTCGGCCCGCTCGGCGCCCGGCTTCTGGCCGAGGGGATGATGGGCCTCGTCGCCCTCGCCGGCACCCTGCCCGATGCCTTCGCCCCGGAAGCCGAGAGCCCGGCCCCCGCTGGCACGCTGGAGGCCTGGGAGGCCGTCGCTGCCTGAGCACCCGCCCTATGGCTCGTGAAACGCCTCGCGCGCCTTGGTCAGCGGCTTGGTGAGGTAGCTCAACACCGACTTCTCACCCGTGTGCAGTTCCACCTCCGCCACCAGGCCGGGGCGCATCTCCATCGCGCCCTGCCGCCCGCTGCGGGCCGTGTCGTCGATCTTCAGCACGACCTTGTAATGCGCCTCCCGGTCGGGCCGGCGCTCGTCCTTGAAGGTGTCGGCGGAGACGAAATGCACCTCCCCCTTCAACGCGCCGTAGATGGTGTAGTCGTAGGCCGAGAGCTTGATCGTGGCCGGCTGACCGGGGCGCACCGTGGCGATGTCGCGCGGCCGCACCTGCGCCTCGACGAAGAGCGCGTCGCCCAGCGGCACGATCTGCAGGATCTCCTCCCCGGGCCGGACGACGCCGCCGATGGTGCTGATGCTGATCTTGTTCACGATCCCCTGCATCGGCGAGCGGATCTCGGTGCGGGCCAGCTGGTCGGCACTGATCCGCATCTGCTGGCGCAGGCTGGCCAGCTCCTTCAGGGTCTCGGCATATTCGTCGGCCCGCCGCAGCTCGGCCTGGCTCACCACCTCCGCGTGGCGGGCGCGGGCATCCGAGGCGGCCTTGCGGGTGCGCGTCACCTCGATCAGCGCCACCACGCGCTGCTCCAGCATCCGCTCCATCAGCCGGTTTTCCTCCTCTGCCTGCTCCAGCACCGCCCGCGTGCCCTCGGCCCGGGCGAGGGTGTCGGCCTGGCGCGCTGCCAGCAGCGCCCGCTCCGAGGCGAGGATCTCGGGGCTGCGGGCGGCCAGCTCGGCAGGGACGGTGAAATCCGACATGCCCCCCATCTCCGCCTCCAGCCGCAACCGGCGGATCTCCAGCGCGGTGATCCTGTCGCGGATGTCGTCCACGCTGGTCTGGAAGCCGGTGCCCTGCAGCCGCGCCAGCAGATCGCCCGGCGCCACCGCGTCGCCCTCGCGCACCGCGAGTTCGGCCAGGATGCCGCCCTCGAGGTTCTGGATGATCTGGGGCCGCGTGGCCGAGACCAGCTCCGCCGGCGCCCGCACGATCTCGTCGACCCGGGCGAAGCCGGCCCAGAGCAGGAAGACGGCCACCGCCGCCGCCACCGTCCAGATCAGCCGCGACGGTCGGGCCAGCGGGGTCTCCAGCTGGGCGTCGAAGCCCGTGCCGCCGGCGGGGGCCGCCGTGCTCCACAGGCTCATGCCGCACCGCCCAGCGGCAACCGCTTCGCCGCGCCGCTGGCCTTCAGATGCGCCAGCACCTCGTCCCTCGCGCCATCCACCGCCACCCGGCCCTGCTGCAGCACCACGATGCGCGTGGCGAGCGAGAGGATCGGCAGCCTGTGGGTGGCGATCACCGCCGTTCGGCCCTCCAGCCAGCGGGCGAGCCGCGCCACCAGCTGCGCCTCCAGCGCCTGGTCGAAGGCCGCGGTGGGCTCGTCGAGCAGCAGCACGCCGGGGTTCTGCAACCACAGCCGCGCC
>CAYVQK010000021.1:26759-31302 GCA_964454145.1 uncultured Oceanicola sp.
AGCATCACCCGCCCGTCGGTCGGGGCATAGAGCCCGCTGAGCAGCTTCAGCAGGGTCGACTTGCCCGAACCGTTCGAGCCGAGCACCGCGATCGTCTCGCCCTCCGTCACCTGAAGCGCCGCCACGTCGATCACCGGGGCGCTGTCGTCGTCATAGGCAAAGCGGGTGCCGAGGAGGCCGTAGCTCCCCTTCAGATGCGGCCGCCTGAGATAAGTCCGCCCCTCGGCCACATCCTGCGGCGCCTCGGCCACGGCATCCAGCCCCGCCAGCGCCGCCTTCACGTTCGACCAGCGCGACAGGGTGGCGGCAAGCTGGCTCAGCGGCGCCAGGGTGCGGCTCGTGAGGATGCCCACCGCGATGATCGTGCCCACGGTGAACTCGCCCGCGAACACCATGAAGGTGCCGAGCACCACGGCGGCCACGTAGGTCGCCTGCTGCACCCCCTGGCTCCAGAAGGAGAGCGCCGCCGAGAGCCTGCGTTGCTCGGAGGACTTCAGCGACGACAGGGCGTTCAGCTCGTCCCAGGCGCGCATCAGCCGCGCCTCGCCGCGCTGCGCCTTGATCGTGTCGAGCTCCCAGATCGCCTCGTGCAGCACCCGCCCCGCCCTCACGTTGGCGCCCTGGGTCTCCCGCGTGATCTGCATCATCCGTCGCTGCAGAACCCAGCCGGGCAGCACCATCAGCACGCCGCCCAGCACCAGCACCCAGACGACCGGCCCGGCGATGGCCGCGACCAGCAGCAGGAACAGAGCGATGAACGGCAGGTCGGTGAGCGTGCCGAGGGTGCCCGCGGTGAAGAACTCCCGCACCGATCCGAACTCGCGCATCGTGGCGAAGAGCTCCGAAGGCGATTGCGCCCGCCTGTCCGAGCGCATCCCCACCACCCGGCTCATCAGCAGCCGCTGCACGCTCAGCTCGATGGCACGCCCGCCGCCGTCGATCAGCCGCGAGCGGGCGAGCTTCAGCAGCCCCTCGAGAAGAATGGCCAGCCCCGCCCCCAGCGCCAGCACCCAGAGCGTCGCCATGCTCTGATGCGGGATCACCCGGTCGTAGACCTGGAGCGAGAAGAGCGCGACCGAGACGGCCAGCAGGTTTGCCACGAGGCTGCCGATGGCGATCTCGGCGATGTGGCGCCGGAACCGCGGAAACTCGCCCCAGAACCAGTGCGGCCTGCCCGCCCCGGTGTCATGGCTGGCCGCCACCTCCGACAGGCGCACCTCCGCCTTCAGCACCCGTCCCGCGTAATGCGGGGCAAACTCCGCCAGCGGCACCTCGATGCGGTTGTCGGGGCCGGTGGTGTCGTAGATGGTCAGCGCGTCGCCCTGCCGGGCCAGCACCAGCACAAGCTGGCCACGGTTCATCTCGGCGATGGCGGGCCATGCGGCGGTGGCCGGGTCGGGCGCGCGGCGGACAGAGGCCAGAAGCCCCGCGCCCGCCAGTGCCTCCGCCAGCGCCTCCACCGTCGCCGGTCATCACGCCGCCGACACCGACCAGCGCCGGGATCACCCCGCCGCCCATGCCGCCGATGCCGAAGAGCCCGGTGTCGAACTGGGCCGCCATAACCTCGGGCTCGTCGTAGTGGATCAGCTCGTCGCTCGGGCTCCACTTGCCCCAATGCGCTTCCGGCTGGTAGGCGGCATGAAGCTCGCCCTCCCCGCTGCCGGTCAGCTCCACCGCCACGAGGTCGCCGTCGCGCGACAGGTAGAGCATGTTCTCGCCGTCGAAATAGCCCGCGAGCCGCAGCGTGGAGCCGTCGTTCAGGGTGATGACGAGGTCATCTCCCTCCCGGCTGTAGCCCCGCACGTCGCCCGCACCGAGATGCAGCGAAACCTGCTGCCCGTCGCCCAGGTTCAGCTGCGTGCCGACCCCGTCCTCACCGAATGTTCCATGGGAAAGATTGCCCGCAGAATCACGGACAACGAACTCAATCGCCTGCATCATAACCGCCTCGTTCAGCCCGGCGTCTTCTGCGCCGGTGCGTCATCAACTCAATGCAAACGCCCAATATTTTGTTGTCCGGGCGTCAATCACTACTCGTGATGCCAGATGTACCCGATGATTCGCCGGTTCATGGCCCCAATTGGCCAGGGCCCGAGAGACCGGGGCATTGCGGCAGAATTGCCAACAACCCCAGGGTGTTGGCCCCCGAGTCGTTCCCGCCCCTCGGCCCGAGCCGGCGCATCATGGCGCCCGACAGTGGGGGTAGGCGCGCTGCCGCACCAGGCATTCCTCCGCAGCGGTCAATCCCGACCCGTGCAAACCCGGGATTTCAGCCAAGCAGCGCCCGCACACGCGCCGCAAAATCCTCGCCCCGCTTCTCGAAGCTGTCGTACTGGTCGAAGCTCGCCGCCGCGGGCGCCAGCAGCACCGTCTCGCCCGGCTGCGCCTCGGCCACGGCCTTCGCCACGGCGGCCTCCATGGTGTGGCAGACCTCCGCCTCCACCCCCGGTCCCAGCCGCATGGCAAAGCCCTCGGCCTCGCGCCCGATCACATAGGCCTTCACCACGTTGGCGAGGCCCTCCTGCAACCCGTCCAGCCCGCCTTCCTTCTCGAGCCCGCCGCAGATCCAGCGGATGCCCTTGAAGGCCGCCAGCGCCTTGGCCGCCGAGTCCACGTTGGTCGCCTTGCTGTCGTTCACGTAGGATACCCCACCCGCCTCCGCGATCCGCTGCGAGCGATGCGGCAATCCCTCGAAGCTCCTGAACGCCCGTTCAATTTCCTTCGGCCCCAGCCCCAGAGTGCGGCAGGCCGCATAGGCCGCGCAGGCGTTCTGGTGGTTGTGCGCCCCCGGCAGCCCGGCGATCTCGCGCAGGTCGATCGAGCCCACCTGCCGCCCCTTGCGCCACTCGGACAGGAAGCCCTTCCGCGCGAACACGTTCCACCCGGCGCCGGCCAGCTTCTGCGATGCACTCACCCGGATCACCCGGTCATCCCCCGGCCCCTCGGCCATCTGCCCCGCCAGGTAGAGCCCCTCCGGCTCGTCCACCCCGATCACCGCCCGGTCCGGCCCGCCCTCGGCAAAGAGCCTCCGCTTGGCCGCGAAGTAGCCGCCCTTGCCGCCATGCCGGTCGAGGTGGTCGGGGGTGAGGTTGGTGAACACAGCCACATCCGGCGTCAGCGCACGCGCCAGGTCGGTCTGGTAGCTCGAAAGCTCCAGCACCACCACGCCGCCATCCTCCGCCGGGTCGATATCGAGCACCCCGCGCCCGATGTTGCCCGCAAGCTGGCTCGCCCGCCCCGCCTCGGTGAGGATGTGATGAATGAGCGCCGAGGTGGTGCTCTTGCCGTTCGAGCCGGTCACCGCCACCACCTTCGGCATCACGTCGAAGCGGTCCCACTCCTCCGTGGCGAAGGAGCGGAAGAACAGCCCGATGTCGTTGTCCACCGGCACCCCCGCCGCATAGGCCGCGGCGATGGCCGGATGGGGGGCGGGGTAGAGATGCGGAATGCCCGGCGAGGTCACCAGCAGGTCCACCCCCTCGAAGGCGCCTGGCTTCGTCAGGTCGCGCAGCGCGATGCCCTCGGCCTCGGCCTTCGCCCGGCCACTCTCGCCATCGTCCCAGCCCAGCACCTGCGCGCCGCCTGCCGCCAGCGCCCGCGCCGCCGTCAGCCCCGAGCGCCCCAGCCCCAGCACCGCCACAACCGCTCCGTCATACCCGCGCACAGGGATCATCGCACAGCCTCCGTCAACCCGCGCTTCTGCCTACAACGCCGCGCACCGCCCCGCAATGAGGCGCCAACCCGCTGCATTTTCTTGCTGAAAATACTCCGGTCCAACCCCGCCGCCCGAGCCACGCCAGCAGCAGCGTCCGGCCTCACCACGCGATCGGCAGCTTCCGGCGGAAGAACCCGCCCGTCGGCCCGTCCTCGCTCAGGGTCGCCAGCCAGATCGCCGTCTCCGCGGCCTCCTCCGGGCTCGTCGTCGCCTCCGGCCCGCCCATCCGCGTGCGCACCCAGCCCGGGTCCATCGCGTTCACTTTCACGCAATCCGGCAGGTCGCGCGGCAGCACGCAGGTCAGCGCGTTCAGCGCGCATTTCGCCACGCCGTAGCCGTTCGGCCCCTGCATCCCCTGGGCAAAGCTGCCGTAGCCCGACGACAGGTTCACGATCCTTCCCCAGCCGCGCAGCGCCATGCCCGGCACCAGCGCGCGCATCAGCAGGAAGGGCGCGTTCACCATCACCTGCATCGCCTCGAAGAAGCCCTCCGGGTTCTCGAAGAGCGAGCCCTGCGGGAAGACGCCCGCGTTGTTCACCAGGATGTCGAAGGGTTCGCCGTCGAGCAGCGCCAGCATGTCGTCGGGCTCGGTCAGATCCATCACGAAGAGATCCGCGCCCAGCGCATCCGCCGCCCGCTCGCCCTCGTCCTCGTCGCGGCAGCCGATCACCACCTCATGACCGCGGGCGATGAGCCCCCGGGCAATCGCATAGCCGATCCCCCGGTTGCCGCCCGTCACGAGCGCCCGCCGGATGATCCCGTCATCCGTCACCGGATCTTCAGCGTCGCCAGGCCGATGAGCGCGAGGATCAGCGAGATGATCCAGAA
>CAYVQK010000022.1:0-11684 GCA_964454145.1 uncultured Oceanicola sp.
CCCGACCACTTCGCACCGTGACGCCGCCGCAGTGAGGCATCTCCACAGTGGACGTCGGGATCCTTCGGGGCTTCCAGCGCGACCTTCGCCTTGAACGAGGCGCGTGCTGCTTGTGTTGCGACTCCTCCGCGCCCACTCGTCGAGGATCAGCAGACTGCAAAACGTAGCCTATGTCAGCGTCCCGAATTCAAGGAGGTAGCTCTACCGGCATCACGGATGGCAAGGGGCGACCCGTCCGATACAGGACGATTGCCGATGAGATGCGCGCCGTGAGAAGCAAGATGGGGCACTCGAATGCCCACACTTACGGGACACATGGGCTGCGGAAGAGCGCAACCTTGGAGCTCTATCAAGCCGGCTGTGACGACGAGATGGTCAAGGCGGTGACCGGTCACTCGGGCGTGGAGATGGTCAAAAGGTACGCCGGGTCCGTCCGGCGGATGGGGTTGGCGACACGCGCGCAGGCGGCGCGAGACGTGAAAGAACCGAACAAGCAGAGAACGTGAAAGTCTCAACGCTTGATCAATACACAAGCGGAGGCGTCGCAAAATGGCGCCTAAGTCATTGAAATTGTTTGGAGGCGAGTACCGGAATCGAACCGGTGTGCACGGATTTGCAATCCGCTGCGTAACCACTCCGCCAACTCGCCGAAGTGCTGCTTTCATTAGCCATGAACACCGATGCCTGCAAGGGGGTATCACCCTGGTTGGCCGGTTTTCGTTCCGTGCTTGTTCTGTTCACACCCAATGCGTGCTGGCCTGCCGGGCTCGCGTGCGATGCCGTGTTTCGCCGCATGAGGCCCGAAGATCTTGCCTGAGGTCGTCGCTGGCGCCGCGGCGGTCCTCTGTCGGCTATCCGTCCTGAGCCGCGATCCCGCCTCGTGGTGCGGTGGCGTGCGCCGCTCGAATCGACGTGAGAGTACGTGTGCAACTGGCGCTCCATGCGCCATCCAGATAAAGTGCACATATGTGCAAAAAATTTTCACTGGCTTTTGGATGGCTGCGTAAGCAACGGAGAAGTTTATATAATATCTCTTCGAAGGCGCGCACATATGAGCAGTGGGATAGCTTATTTCGTTTGACTTTCCTCGGTTTGCCGGTCTCTCCTGCCACACAGGAGCCGATCCTGACCCGACGAGCTGCCGGCGATGCAAGGGAGTGCATCCGCAAGGGCGGCAGGACATTCCGGGTTTGATCGGAAATGGGAGGAGCCACATGATCTGCCGTTACTTCTTGCACGCTGTTGCAACGCGAGGGATCCCCGCATGAGCGGTGCGTCCGACCCTGCCGATGCCCCTCTCCGCTCCGGCGCCGTCACCCGGCTGAAGTACCGCACCCGGATCGCCATGCGCGAGCCGACCACGGTGATCGGCCTGCTGATGGCGGCGGTCTTCACCTACCTGATCGTCGTGCCGATCATCTCGATCCTGCTGGACGCGGTGCAGACCCAGTTCGGGGATGCCCGCCGCACCGACGGTGAGGTCGGCAGCTGGACGGCCTACTACCTGCACCGCACCTTCCTCTCGCCCATCGCGCAGGACATGTTCTGGGAGCCGCTGAGGAACACGCTGAGCGTTGCCTTCGGCGCGATCGGGATCTCGCTGGTGATCGGCGGCATCCTCGCCTGGCTCATCAGCCGCACCGACATGTTTGCCCGGCGCTGGTTCGCCACCGCACTGATCGTGCCCTACATGCTGCCGGCCTGGACCTTTGCCCTGGCCTGGACCACCCTGTTCAAGAACCGCACCGTCGGCGGCCAGCAGGGCTGGCTCGAGGCGATGGGCCTCACCCCGCCCGACTGGCTGGCCTACGGGCAGGTGCCGATCACCATCATCCTGGCGCTGCACTACACGCCTTTCATCATCCTGCTCTTCGGCAGCGCCCTGCGCCGGTTCGACAGCCAGCTCGAGGACAGCGCCCGGATGCTGGGCGCCAGCCGCGGCCGCATCGCCTGGTCGATCGTGCTGCCGTTGATGAAACCGGCGCTGATCTCGGCCATCGTGCTGATCTTCGCCAAGTGCCTGGGCGAGTTCGGCGTGGCCTATGTGCTCGGCCTTCCGGTCAAGTTCGACGTGCTCGCCACCTCGCTCTACCGCAACCTCGGATCGCGCCAGACCGGCGTGGCGGGCGTGCTGGCCGCCTCGATCATGATCCTCGGCATCCTGACCCTGCTGATCGACGCCTGGCTGGTGCGCGAGGCCCGCAAGTTCGTCACCGTCGGCTCGAAGGGCTCGATGAACCGGCTGACCCAGCTGCGCGGCATGCGCCTGCCGGCCACGGGCTTCGCCGCCTTCATCTTCTTCATCAGCGTCGGCCTGCCGGTTCTGACCCTGTTCCTCTCCACCGTCATGCACGTCCCGGCCCGGTTCACCTGGGAGAACTTCACCCTCGACTACTGGCTCGGCACCAACCTCGACACCGTGGCGCTGCAGCAGGGCATCCTGCTCACCCCCGAGCTGTGGAACGCGGCCTGGAACACGCTGTGGATCGTGGGCTCCGCCTCGATCGTCTCGGGGATGCTGGGGCTGCTGGTGGGCTACGCGGTGGTGCGCACCCCGCTCCGGCCGCTGGGCGTGTTCCTGCGGCAGGTGACCTTCTTCCCCTACCTGGTGCCGGGCATCGCCTTCGCCGCCGCCTATCTCTCGCTCTTCGCGGTGCAGCGCGGCCCGATCCCGGCGCTCTACGGAACGATGGCGATCCTGATCCTTGCGCTGATCGCCGACCAGATGCCCTATGCCTCGCGGGCCGGGATCTCGGCGATGATGCAGCTCGGCAAGGAGCCCGAGGAAGCGGCGCAGGTGGCCGGCTCCGGCTGGTTCCACCGGATGACCCGCATCGTCGTGCCGATCCAGAAGGGATCGCTGGTCACCGGCGTGCTGCTCCCGTTCATCTCGGGGATCAAGGGCCTGAGCCTCTTCGTGGTGCTGGCCGTGCCCTCGACCGACGTGCTGACCACCTATTCGCTGCGGCTGGTCGATTACAACTACACCCAGGCCGCCAACGCGGTGGTCCTGATCGTGGCGGGGCTGGCCTACTTCGGCACCCTCGCCGCGCAGAAACTCACCAAGACAAACCTTGCCGAAGGCCTGGGAGGATAAGCCATGCCGGGAATTACGCTGAAGAACGTCAAGAAGAGCTACGGCGCCTACGAGGCCATCCATCACCTCGATCTCGAGGTCGCGGACGGGGAGTTCCTCTGCCTGCTCGGCCCCTCGGGCTGCGGCAAGACCACCACGCTGCGGATGATCGCCGGGCTCGAGAACCTGTCGAGCGGCGAACTGGCGGTGGGCCCGCGCGTCGTCGACTGCCCGGAAAGCGCCACCTTCATCGCCCCGGAGAAGCGCGGCATGGGTCTGGTGTTCCAGAGCTATGCGCTCTGGCCGCACCTCACCATCGAGCAGAACGTCGAGTTCGGCCTGAAGCTGCGCAAGGTCGCCAAGGCCGAGCGCCAGAAGCGCACCGCCGAGGTGATGGAGGCTCTGGGCATCGGCAAGTACGGCAAGCGCTATCCCTCGCAGCTCTCGGGCGGGCAGCAGCAGCGGGTGGCGCTGGCGCGGATGCTGGCGGTCAACCCAGAGGTGCTGCTGCTCGACGAGCCGCTCTCCAACCTCGATGCCCGGCTGCGGCTCGAGATGCGCGCCGAGCTGAAGCGGATCCACAGCCAGTTCTCCACCACCATCGTCTTCGTCACCCATGACCAGTGGGAAGCGATGACCCTGGCCGACACCATCGCGGTGATGAACGAGGGCACCCTGCAACAGCTTGGCAAGCCCGATGACATCTACGAGCGCCCTGCAAACCGCTTTGTCGCCGAGTTCGTCGGCTCCCCGCCGATCAACATTCTCGAGTTCGGGCAGGACGGCGAGCTGGTGCAGGGGGCCAAACGGTTCCTGTCCAAGCGGCACCCCGAGATCGCGGGCATCGGCTCGGTCGGCATCCGGCCCGAGGCGATCTCGCTGGTGCCCGGCAAGGAGGGGCTGGCCGAGGGCGATTTCGGCGCTCCGGCGAAGGTGGCCGCGATCCTGCCGACCGGCGGAAGCTGGATCCTCGAGCTGGAGACCGGCGCGGAGACGATCTTCATGAATACCCATGTCGCGCCAAGCGTGCGCGAGGGCGACCGGATGTGGTTCCGCGTCCCGGCACGGGCGCTCAACGTCTTCGACCTGAAGGGAGACCGCATCTTCGCGGCAGACGAGGTTCTGGCCAAGGCCGCGGCCTGAGCCAGTGCAACAAAGGGAGGAATGACCATGAAAACCGGATACCAGTCCACCACGGCAACCGCGCTTGCGGCGCTGGGCCTCGGGCTTGCGCTCGGCGGCGCGGCGCAGGCACAGGAGGCGGGCTTCGACCTCGATGCGCTGATCGAGGCGGCCAGGGCCGAACCGCCGATCACCGTCTACGCGGTGACCGGCAAGATCGTCGGCACCGCCGAGGCCTTCACCGCACGCTACGGCGTGGAGGCCACCGGCAAGAAGGTCAGCGAGGCCGATCAGATCGACCTGCTGATCCGCGAGTTCCAGTCCGACAACATCGTGGGCGATCTCAGCCTCGCGGCCGATGGCGGCTCGATCATCGCCCAGCTCATCCCCGAGGGGATCCTGACGAGCTGGGTGCCGCCCGATCTTGCGGCCAACATCCCCGCCGGCCAGCAGGATCCGCTGGTGATGGCCTGGGATCCCGCGGTCTGGTCCTACTCGACCGAAGCCTACGAGAGCTGCCCCGTCTCCAACGTCTGGGAGCTGACCCAGCCGGAGTGGCGCGGAAAGATCGCCATGCTCGACCCGCTGGTGAAGCCCACCTACGCCGACTGGTTCAACCAGCTCGAAACCCACCACGACGACGCGATGGCCGAAGCCTACAAGGCGCAGTTCGGCACCGAGATCGACCGCTCCGAGGAAAGCGCGACCCAGCAGTGGGTGCGGATGTATGCCGACAACGCGCCGCTCCTGGGCGACAGCACCTCGGTCACCGAGGCGATCGGCGCCGTGGGCCAGGCCGAGCCGTTCTTCGGCATCACCTCGACCGCCAAGTATCGCACCAACACCAGCGGCGAGACCGCGCTTGGCATCTGTGCCGATATCCAGCCCTTCACCGGCTGGGTCTACCCCGGCCTGGCGATGATGGCGACGAAGACGAAAAGCCCGAACGCGGCCAAGCTCTTCGTCCACTACATGATGACCGAAGAGGGCATCGAGGCCATGGCGGTCGACGGCAAGACCTCGACCAACAGCGCCGTGCCGCCCCATCCCGAGGAGGTTTCGGGCGTGGCCGGCTTCATGGACGAGCTGATGGTCTACGACACCTCGACCGCCGCCGACGATTTCGACAGGCGGCAGGACTGGCAGGATTTCTGGCGCATTCACTACAGCAGGTAACCCATGTCCGGCCCGCCGGAGGAGCGGGCCGGGCTCACATCTCAACGGGAGGAACGAGAGATATGAAGACACTGATCCGCAGATCCACCAGCGCCATGGCGCTTTGCCTGGCGGCCGCAGGGGCACAGGCCGAGGAGTTCAACCTCGACGCCCTGATCGAGGCGGCGAAGGGCGAGCCCCAGCTCATGGTGTTCGACAGCACCGGCAAGATCGTCACCATGGCCGAGAACTTCAGCGCCAAGTATGGCGTCGACGCCGTCGGGCAGAAGGTCAAGGCCCATACCCAGCTCGAGATGATGGCACGCGAGGCGATGGCCGGAAACGTGCAGGGCGACGTCTCGATCATCTCCGACGCCCCGGCCGCGATTGCCGAGCTGCTTCCGAACGAGTTCGCCATCAGCTGGGCCCCGCCCGACCTCCTCGAGAAGATCGAGCCGGGCTACCGCGATCCGCTGGTCGTGGTCACCATGGCCAACGTCTGGACCTACAACACCGAGCTCTACGAGAGCTGCCCCGTCTCCAACGTCTGGGAACTCACCCAGCCGGAATGGCGCGGCAAGGTGGCGATGCAGGATCCGTTGAACAAATCGGTCTATACCGACTGGTTCAACCAGATGGAAATGCATGGCGACGACGCCCTGGCCGAGGCCTACGAGGACTTCTTCGGCAAGCCCATCGACCGCAGCGGGCAGAGCGCGACCAAGCAGTGGATCGGCATGCTGGCCGCCAACGCGCCGCTGCTCGGCGGGTCTGACAGCGAAGCCGGCGAGGCCGTCGGCGCGCCGGGGCAGTCGGAGGGCTTCATGGGTCTGATGAGCTCCGCCAAGTACCGCGACAACGAGGCCTCCGGCTTCAAGCTCGGCCTGTGCGACGGCATCGAGCCCTGGATCGGCTTCTCCAATGCCGGCGTCGGCCTGATCGCCAAGGGCTCCGACAGCCCTAACGCGGCCAAGCTGTTCATCCATTACGTGATGACGGCAGAGGGCATCGCCCCGCAGGCCGACGATGGCAAGAAGTCGGCCAATACCGAGGTCAGCCTGCCCGACGACGAGCCTTCGGGCATCGGCGCGGCCTGGGGTCAGTTGCTCACCTACGACCTGTCCACCGCCGTCGAGGATTACGACACGCGGCAGGATTGGCAGGACTTCTGGCGCCTCAACTACCAGCGCTGAGCCAGACCGGCCGGGCGGATGATCCGCCCGGCCCCACAACGGGAGGAGTGACGGAATGAAGAGAATGCACCGACTGCAAGGATTTACCGCCCTGGTCGCGCTGTCGACCGCGATGGCGCTGCCGGCGATGGCCCCGGCCGGGGAGTTCGACCTCGAGGCGCTGATCGAGGCCGCCCGGGCCGAACCGCCGCTGACCATCTATGACAGCACCGGCAAGATCGTGACCATGGCCGAGAACTTCGCGGCGAAATACGGGCTCGAGGCGACCGGCCAGAAGGTCAGCGCCACCGCCCAGCTCGAGATGGTGATCCGCGAATACCAGGCCGGCAACGTCCAGGGTGACGTGCTGATGATCACCGACGCGCCGGCAGGGCTGGCGCAGCTCCTGCCCGAGGGTTTCGTGGAGAGCTGGCTGCCGCCCGACATGGCCGGGGTGATCCCCGCCACCTACCAGGATCCGCTGACGATCACCACCAATGCCAACGTCTTCGCCTACAACACCGAGGTCCACGAGAGCTGCCCGGTCAGCAACATCTGGGCCCTGGCCGACCCGGAATGGAGCAAGAAGTTCGCCCTGATCGACCCGCTCTCCAAGTCCAGCTACACCGACTGGTTCAGCCAGATGGAAAGCCACCACGACGATGCCGTCCGCGCCGCCTACGAGGCGCATTACGGCAAGCCGCTGGAGACCGAGTTCGACAGCGCCACCAAGGCCTGGGTCGCGGCCATGGCGGGCAATGCGCCGCTGGTGACCGAAGGCGATGACACCACCTCCGCCGCCGTCGGCGCCCCCGGCCAGGCCGAGCCGTTCTTCGGCCTGATGTCCTCCGCCAAGTTCCGCGACGTGGCCGACAAGGGCCATGCCATGGCGATCTGCGACACGCTGACCCCCTGGGTCGGCTGGACCTACTCCAAGCTCGCGCTGATCGCCGCCGGCACCGACAGCCCGAATGCCGCAAGGCTCTTCGTGCATTACGTGCTGACCGAGGAAGGCATCGCGCCGCAGATGGACGATGGCAAGGTGCCCACCAACACCACCATCGCCATGCCCGACGACGAGCCCTCGGGCATCGTCGCGCTCTGGGACAACCTGCTGGCCTACGACTCCACCACCGGGATGGAAGACTGGGACACCCGCCAGGACTGGCAGGATTTCTGGCGCATCCACTACAGCCGCTGACCTCCCCGGCGGCCAGGCTCCGGGCCCGCAGGGCCCGGAGCTGCCAACAAGCAAGGACAAAGACCGCATGACCACCTCCGACCCCGCCATTCCATCGCCCGCCCGGCTGCGCGAGGTGGCCGAAACCGTCGCGCGCGCCGCCGGAACGCCGCTGACCACGGCCTTCCGGTCGGGAATGTCGGTCGACTACAAGACCGACCTGCACGACCCGGTGACCGTCCACGACAAGCAGACCGAGGCCCTGATCCGCCAACGCCTGCTGGCCGCTGTGCCCCGCTCCGCCATCGTCGGCGAGGAGGGCGGCGAGATCGGCGACGGGCCGGTGAAATGGTTCGTCGACCCGATCGACGGCACCTCCAACTTCGCCGCCGGGCTCGCCTTCTGGTGCGTCTCGATCGGCGCGGTGGTCGGGGGCCGGATCGTTGCCGGCGCGATCTACGACCCGATGGCCGACCACCTGTTTTCCGCCGATACCGAAGGCGCCTGGCTGAACGGCAGGCCGCTGCACTGCCCCGAGGCCCGCGACGAGGCCCGTGCCGTTCTGATCACCGGCTACCCTGTGCTGCGCGACTTTCGGGCCGAGGGGCGCGAGACCGCGCTGGCCGGGCTGGGCGAGCTGGTCGCCGCCTTCTCGACCCTGCGCCGCCCCGGCAGCGCCGCGCTGAGCCTGTGCCACGTCGCCGCCGGCTGGGCCGATGCCGCCGCCGGCTTCGGCGTCAACGCCTGGGACGTGACAGCCGCGATCCTGATCCTCGAACGCGCCGGCGGCAGCTATCGCCCGCTGACGCTCGGCAAGCTGCCGCACGGCGCTCCCGCGCACCAGTGCCCGGGCTATGTCGCGGCCGGGCGCGGAGGCCGCTACCCCACGCTCGACCGGGTGGCCGACGCCATAGATGCCCGCCGCCGCGCCGCCGCCGCCGTGCCCGCCCAATGACCCCGCTTCCCCTCCAAGACCCCAGACCCGAGCCTGCGCGCCGGCCCACGAACGGAGCCTTTCCTGCATGAGCCAAGACACCCAACCTGCGGACCGCCACCTCGCCCTACGCGCCGACATCTGCCTGTCCCTCGTCCGCAGCGCCGGACGGATCGCGCTCGACGGCTTCCGCCGCCGCGGCAGCGACGAGATCACGATGAAGGGGTCGCAGGACTTCCTGACCGAGACCGATGCGGCGGTGGAGGCGCATATCAAGGCGCGGCTGGCCGAGGCGCTGCCCGATGACGACTTCCTGGGCGAAGAGACCGGCGGCACAGTCACCGGCCGCTCGGTCTGGGTGGTCGATCCGATCGACGGCACCGCCAACTTCGCCCGCGGGATCGCGCATTTCTGCATCGCCGTCGCCTATGTCCGCAACGGCGTGACAGAGATCGGCGCCATCTTCTCGCCCGCGACCGACGAGCTCTGGTTCGCACGGCGCGGCATGGGGGCAAGCTGCAACGGGGCGCCCATTCGCGTGGCCGGCACCCGCAGCTTCTCCGCCGCCTGCCTCGAGCTGGGCTGGAGCAACCGCCGGCCGCAGCAGGAGTACCTGACGGTGCTGAACCGGCTCCTCGACCACGGCGCCAACGTGCGCCGCTCCGCCTCGGGGGCGCTGGGCCTTGCCTATGTCGCCGACGGCCGCTCCGACGGCTACGCCGAGCTGCACATGAACGCCTGGGATTGCCTGGCCGGCCTGTTGCTGGTCGAGGAGGCCGGCGGGCGCGTCAGCGCCATGCCCGAGGACGGGCTGGGGCAGGGCGGCGCCGTGCTGGCCGTGGTGCCCGCCCTCGCCGCCGAGACGAGCGCCGCCACCGGCATTCCGCTGGCCTCTCCGACAAACCAGACAGAACGTGCAAGGATGATCGCATGAATGACGCCCGCCCGCTGAAGCCCTCGCCCCGCTACGACCGCCCCGACATCAGCCTGATCGAGCCGCGCCTCGACCCCTACGGCGTCGCGGTCTACATCGGCGGGCGCGAGGCCATGTCGAACCCGGCGCTCCTGCGCGAGCACGGCATCACCACGGTGGTGAACTGCGCCGTCAATCTCGACGTGAACCTGGTCGACACCCCCGATCCCGAGATGGCGGAAGAGCACCTGAGCTACGGCCACGGCGCCTATCGCTACTACAAGCTGGGCCTCGTCGACGGTGCCGGCAATGCGGAGACGATGATGCTCGCGGGCTACTACCAGCTGCTCGGCGCCCTGTCGCAGATCCTGCCCGACCGGGCCTCCTACCCGCTGCGCGAGAGCGGCAACCTGCTGGTCAACTGCCGGGGCGGGCGCAGCCGCTCGGTGGCCCTGGTGGCGCTGCTGCTGCACAAGCAGATGCCGGAGCGCTACCCCTCGCTCGAGGCCGCGCTCGAGCATGTCCGCACCCGCCGCGAGCTGCGGCCCGACGAATGGTTCGAGGCGCCCAAGCCGGTGCTGGTCAATGCCGCCCGGGCCGCCTCCGACTGGATCGACCGCATCGCCCACCGCGACCCGCAGACCTCCGACACCGACCACGGCACATGACCCGCATCGCCATCCTGTCCGATCCGCATCTGCACGATGTGCAGTCCGGCGCTCCCGAGGGAGCGCCGCTGGTGCGCTCCTTTGCCGACAGCATGGCCTCCACCCGGGTGTTCAACGAGAGCGGCCCGGCCTTTCGCGCCGCGCTCGATGCGGTGGCCGCCGAGGGCATCGACCTCTGCATCATCGTCGGCGATCTGACCGATGACGGGCAGCCGGCGAGCTGGCAGGCGGTCTCCGACCTGCTGGCGGAGTACAGCCTGCGGCACGGCATCCGCTTCTTCGCCACCCCCGGCAACCACGACCAGTGGTCGGTGACCGGCAAGCCCCTGGCCAAGACCATGGTCGGCCCCGGCGGCAAGGTCGAGACGCTGGCCGGGCTGAGCATTCCGCGCCGCGACGGCGCCCGCGCCTGGCCCGGCATGCGGATGGTCGGCTACGACGAGGCCATGGTCTATGCCGGCGCGCTGGGCTACCGCCCGCAACCGGCCGACCTGCACTGGGAAACCCCCTTCGGCACCGCGCCGGACATGGCCGACCGCGAGGCCCGGCTCACCTCGGCGCGGGGAGACAGCGCCTACATCTGCGACCTGTCCTACCTGGTCGAGCCGGTCGATGGGCTCTGGCTCATGTCGATCGACGCCAATGTCTACCTGCCCGACGGCGCCGGCGGCTATGTCGATTGCAGCCAGGAGGGCTGGACAGCCACGCTCCGGCACAAACCCTACCTGCTCGACTGGATGGCCGACGTGGCCCGCCGGGCCGCGGCGCAGGGCAAGCGGCTGGTGGCCTTCTCGCACTACCCGGTGGCCGACGTGTTCCACGGCGTCACCGAGCGGCTGGCGCGGCTTCCCGCCTCGCGGGCCGGTGCGCGGCAGATGCCGCGTGGCGAGGTGGCCGGTGCCATCGCCGCAACCGGGCTCTCGCTGCACTTCAGCGGCCATTGGCACGTCGATGCCACCGCCGCCGCGCCGCAGGGCCGGCTGGTGAATGTCGCGGTCCCCTCCACCGTGGCCTTCCCCGCCGCCTGGAAATGCCTGGAGCTCGACGCCGAAGGCGCGCGCCTGGGCCACCGGCCGCTGGCCGGGGCGCCGGGCTTCGATGCCTGGTTCGCCCGCTACGCCGCCGAGGTCGCCCGCAGCGGGCAGGAGAGCACGGCGCTCGAGGCCGGGGACTACCCCGATTTCCTCGCCCGGCACTTCCGCCAGGTGGTTCTCGAGCGCCGCCTGTCCGAGGACTGGCCGCGGCAGATGCGCCCGCTGGTTCTCGACGCCCGGCTGCCCGAGGTGTTCGACCGCCGCGCCCCGGGCGCCGCGCCGCTGCCCGACATCGCCTTTTCCGAGGTCTTCGTCGACTGGTATCGCCTGCGCGAGGCCGGGGGCGGCCAGGCCGCCTGCGTCAGCGCCGAGCGGCGGGCGCTCTATGCCGACCTGGCCCGAAGCTGCGGCCCCCGCGCCACCGCCTCCG
>CAYVQK010000022.1:11784-31033 GCA_964454145.1 uncultured Oceanicola sp.
CCCCCGAAACCGCGATGCTGACCGTGTTCCTCGACACCCTCGGCCACCTGCTGACCGGCGCCGAGCTGGCCCGCACCGCCCTCGACCGCCTCGGCGCGGTGCCCGAAACGTGCTAGCCCATCCGCACAGTCTTGCGCCAGACCGGCAGGGCTTCGAAGGCCGACAGGCTGCCGCCGGACTCGGAGGTGAGGATCTCTGCGATGCGCCCGGCCATCTCGTCCATCGGCTGCCGGAAGGTGGTCAGCTCATAGGCCGACCAGCGCGCCTGGGGCACGTCATCGAAGCCGATCACGCAGAGATCGCCGGGGATATCGACCCCGAAGATGTTGCGGGCCCCGTCCATGAAGCCGAAGGCCAGCAGATCGGTCACGCAGAACACCCCGTCGGGCGGTTCCGACCGCCCGAGCAGCACCCGCGCCGCCTCCAGCCCTGTGTCGTAGTTCGTCGGCCCGATCCGGGTCACGTCGACCTGCACGCCAAGCTCGGCGGCGGCCTCCATGAAGGCGGACTCCCGCGTGATCATCGAGGGCGTCCGCGCCTGCGACGACACGCAGGCCAGCCGTACGCAGCCGGCCCGGCGCAGCAGCGCAAAGGCCTCGCGGCAGGCCTTGCGGTTGTCGATCCAGAGCCGCTCCACCCCCTCCGCATCGTCGCTCCGGTTCACCAGAACCACCCGCTGCCCGTTGGCGAGGCAGCTCTGCACCAGCTTGGCCGACGGGGAGCCGCTGAGCACCACCGAAGCCTCTGCACGATATTGCAGACTTTGCCGCAGAGCCTGGCTCACACTCTCCTCGTCGCCGCTGGTGTTGATGATCATCGACACCTTGCCGTGCTCCTGCAGCTGGCGGGTGACCTTGTCGATCATCACGGCGTGGTAGGGCTGGCCCACATCGGCGGCGATCAGGCACACGATCTTCGAGGGCTCGCCAACCAGCCCGCGGGCCAGGAGATTGGCGTGATAGCCCAATTCCTCCGCGGCTTTCAGCACCTTGCGCCGCGTCGCCGGGGCCACGCTTCCGGCGCCGGAAAAGGTGCGCGACACGGCCGAGCGAGACACCCCGGCCCGCTCCGCCACCTCGTTGGCGCTCACATAGGATGCCCGGTCGCCCCGGGGCGGGCTCGTTCCGCTCATGCACAGTCCTTGCAAGCAGTTGCAAAAATTTTCATCCGGGAGCCTAGAGACTTGCCCCGCCCGGCTCAAGAAAAAGCTGCCCCAGGGGTGCCGGGAGGCCGGCCATGACCTCGACCATCCAGCTCATCGACCTGCTCGGCGCCGGGGCCCTGCTGCTCTGGGCCCTGCGCATGGTCAAGTCGGGGATCCTCTCGGGCTTCGGCGCCTCGCTGCGCAACGCCATCGCCAAGGGCACCGGCAACCGCTTCAGCGCGGCGGTCTCCGGCATGTTCACCACCATCGCGGTGCAATCCTCCACCGCAACGGCGGTGATCGCGGGCTCCTTCGTGTCGCGCGACCTGATCGCGCCGCGCATGGCCCAGGCGGTGCTGCTGGGGGCCAACCTGGGCACCGCGCTGACCGCGGCGATCCTTGTGAACGACCTGCACTGGCTGGCCCCCGCGCTGGTGCTGGGCGGCGTCATCACCCACGCCCGCAGCCGGCTGTCGAGGGGGCGGGGCATCGGCAAGGCCCTGATCGGCCTGGGGCTGATGCTGCTTGCGCTCGAGCTGCTGGGCGCCGCCACCGGGCCGCTGCGCGAGGCGGAGGTGACAACCGCGCTCCTCGCTGCCCTGGCCCAGGGGCCGGCCTTCGGCCTGCTGCTGGCGGCGGCGCTGGCCTTCGCGTCCTCCTCCAGCCTCGCCGTCGTGCTCTTCGTGGCGCTGCTGACCGAGAGCGGCGCCGTCAGCCCTTCGCTGGTGCTGGTGCTGGTCGCGGGCGCCAATCTGGGGGGCGCGCTGCCGCCCTGCCTCGCGGTCACCGGCGACGGCCCCGAGGCCCGGCGCCTGACCCGTGGCAACCTCGCGGTGCGTGCCGCCGGGGCGCTGCTGGTGCTGGTCACCGCCGGCCTCGCCGGGCCGTTGCTCGCCGCCCATGTTTCCGCGGGCGCCAACCTGGCCATCACCGCGCATCTGGCCTTCAACGCCATCCTGCTGCTGCTCTTCCTGCCCCTGCTCGGCCCGCTCGACCGGCTCACCCGCCGGATCTGGCCCGACCCGGAAGAGCCCCGCGGCGAGGCCAGCTATCTCGACGAGGCCGCGCTCGACACGCCCGTGCTGGCGCTGGGCGGCGCCGCGCGCGAGGTGCTGCGCATCGGCGATACCGTGACCGAGATGATGGAGCTGAACCTGCGCTCTCTGCTTGTCGACGACCCGGGCGCCGCCCGCGCGATCGGCCGGCTGGATGACCGGGTCGATGCCGCCCTGTCCGAGGTGAAGCAGTATTTCACCCGCCTCGGCCGCACCGAGCTGAACGATCCCGAAGCCGCCCGGATGCGCGAGATCCTCTCCTACGCGATCAACCTCGAACATGTCGGCGACATCATCGACCGCGACCTTTCCGGGATGGCCCGCAAGAAGGCCGACCGGCAGGTCAAGTTCTCGCCCGCCGGCGAGGAGGAGATCGGCGAGCTCTACCGCAAGACCCTGCTGAACCTGGAGCTGGCGCAGTCGGTCTTTCTCAGCCGCGACGTGAATCTCGCGCGCCGCCTGACGGCGGAGAAGGTCCATGTGCGCCAGATCGAGGAGAGGTCGCAGAAGAAGCATATCGAGCGGCTGCAGAACGGCCAGCCCGAAACCCTGGCCTCGACCTCGCTGCACCTCGACATCCTCCGCGACCTGAAGCGCATCAACGCCCATATCGCCGCTGTGGCCCTGCCGATCCTGTCCGAGGCAGGAGAACTTTCCGCCAGCCGTGTGATCACCCTGCAGAACTCCAGCTGACCTGCCCGGCGGATTCGCCGCGCATTGCGCCATCTCCATGCCGAAACGGCTCCCGAAGGGCGTGCGCATGTCCGATCGGGAGAACGGAACCTGGCCGTCATCCCGTGCCTGGTGCGCGCGTCGCGCGGCGTCTCAAGAGGCCGCGAGCGTGGTGAGCAGTCGTTCGACGTGGCGTTCCATGAGCGCGGGGGCGGAGGCGCCGAACATGCGGATGCGGCCGGTGTGGAGCAGCAGAAGGAGGCCCGTGGCGTGGGCGAAGGTCTCCACCGTGGCCGCCTCCGCCTCCGCAGCGCCGGCTCCCATCTCGCGGGCGGCCTCGCCCAGCGGCGCCAGTGCCGCGGCCAGCGCGGCATTCAGTGCCTCGTCGCGGGCGCGGCCGAGGCCGGCGGGGCGCATCCCGCCGCGGAGCAGGTAGAAGCCCAGGTCGAGGTCGCGCGGGTTGTCGGCGTAGTAGCCGAAGAAGCCCATGGCGGCGGCGCGGAACTTCGCCGCCCCGGCAAGCCCGTCGCAGGCCGCGCGCACCGCCGCGCCCAGCCGCTCCAGCGTGCGGCCCAGCATCTCGGCATAGAGCGCCTCCTTGCTGTCGAAGTGGAAGTAGAGCGCCGCCGGGGTATAGCCCGCCGCCGAGGCCACCGCCCGCAGGCTCGCGCCCTCCAGCCCGGCCTCGGCAAACACGCCCTCCGCCGCCTCCAGGATTGCCTCCCTTTTCTCCGCGCTTGCCTTGCGTGCCATGACACCCCTTGACAGAATCGAACAGTGTTAGAAAAATCTAACGGTGTTCGAATGCACGTGCAACAGGGAGGATGCGCCATGCTGATGACGGCCGAGGACTACCGCGAGAGCCTGCGCGCCTACGCGCCCCGGGTCTTCGTGAACGGCGAGCGGGTCGAGAGCGTGGCCGACGATCCGCGCTTCGCGCCCGGCATCAACGGCGTCGGCGTCACCTACGACTTCGCGCACCAGCCCGCCCACCGCCGCCTGCTCACCGCCACCCAGAACGGCCGCACCGTCAACCGGATGCTCCATGTCGACGAGACCTGCGCCGACCTGCTCGACAAGCTCGAGGCGGTGCGACTCGTCTGCAAGGTCTCGGGCTGCGCCCAGCGATACCTCAGCCACGACGCGCTCGCCGCCTTCCACATGGCCACCCACCGTGCCGATGCCGTGCATGGCACCGACTATCACGCCCGTTTCCTCGCCTACCTCGAAGAGGTGCAGACCCGCGACCTCACCCTCGGCGTGGCGATGACCGACGCCAAGGGCGACCGCTCGAAGCGCCCCGGCGAGCAGGCCAACCCCGATACCTACGTCCACGTCACCGAGCGCCGCCCCGATGGCATCGTGATCCGCGGCACCAAGGCCATCGTCACCGGTGCGCCCTACATGCACGAGTTCCTCGTCATGCCCTGCCGCACCCACCGCCCGGAGGATGCCGCCTGCGCGGTGGCCTGCGCCGTACCGGTGGATGCGCCGGGCGTCACCATCGTCGCCAAGCCCGCCGGGCGGCCCGGCGAGGCGGCGGCGAAGTTCTCGGCCCGCTACGGGCAGTCGGTGGGCGTGGTGATCTTCGACGATGTCTTCGTGCCGCATGAGCGCGTGTTCTTCGACGGCGAGGTGGAGGAGGCGGGCTATCTCACCACCTCCTACGCCACCCACCACCGGCAGAGCTGCATCGGGGCGCGCGCGGGCTTCGGCGACCTGCTGATCGGGGCAGGGGCGATGATGACCGAGGCCAACGGGCTCGACCCCGACCGCCACGGCCACATCCGCGACGCGATGGTCGACCTCATCACCATCACCGAGAGCTTCTTCGCCTGCGGCGTGGCCGCTTCCGTCTACGGCGTGGCCTCCGAGAGCGGCACGGTGATGCCGGAACCGGTCTTCGCCAACGTCGGCAAGCTGCTCCTGGCCACAAAGATCTACGACATGCACAAGTTGGCGCATTACGTCTCCGGCGGCCTCGTGGTGGCGCTTCCCGGCCCGGACGAAGACCACAACCCCGAAACCGCCGCCTCCCTCGCCGCCGTGCTGGGCGGACGCGATGACATCCCCGCCGAACGCCGGGCAGAGGTGGCCCGCTTCATGGAGGATCTCACCGTGTCGCACCAGGCCGGGTGGTACTCGGTCATCTCGCTCCACGGCGGCGGCTCGCCCGAGGCGATGAAGCGCGAGATCTGGCGCAACTACCCGGTGGAGGAGAAGGCCGACCTGGTGAGCCAGCTGATCGACCGCGGCGTCTATGACGCGGGGCAGAAGGTATCGCGCCAGCCGGGGCGGTGCTGCGTGCGGGGCTGCGAGGCGCCGGAGCGCATCGCGCCGCCCGAGGCCGCCGAGTAGGGCAGGGGGGCCGCACAGAACGGCCGCCTGCCTGTGCGCGATGTGCGCATCCGTCATGTTGCGTCACCTGCCGTTTCGTGGCAATCCTAGGGAAGCCAAGCGAACCGAAGAGTTTACTTCCCGATGAGCGTTTACGACACCCGCCGCACGATGATGGTCGACAACCAGGTCCGCCCCTCGGATGTGACCAAGTTTCCCATCATCGACGCCATGCTGAAGATCCGCCGCGAGGCCTATGTGCCCGACGACAAGCGCGAGGCGGCCTACCTCGGCGAGAACCTCGAGCTGGCGCCCGGGCGGGTGATGCTGGAGCCGCGCACCTTCGCCAAGATGCTCGACGCGCTCGACGTGGGCCCCTCCGACATGGTGCTCGATGTGGGCTGCGGGCTGGGGTACTCCGCCGCGGTTCTGGCCCACCTGGCCGATACCGTCGTGGCCCTCGAGGAGAGCAAGGCGCTGGCCTCGGAGGCCGAGACGATCCTCGCCCGCGAGGAGGTGATGAACGCCGTGGTGCTCACCGCGCCGCTGGCCGAGGGCGCCGCCAAGCACGGCCCCTACGACGTGATCTGCATCCAGGGCGGCGTGGAGACGCTGCCCGACACCTTCACCGACCAGCTCAAGGAAGGTGGGCGGATCGCCTGCATCATGATGAGCGGCTCGCTCGGCACCGTGAAGATCGGCACCCGTCAGGGCGGCCGCATCGCCTGGCGGTTCGCCTTCAACGCCGCTGCGCCGGTTTTGCCGGGCTTCGAGACCGCACGCGATTTCGCACTCTGAATACGTCCCCCGCCCGAGCCGGGCAGGGGCAGGAACGGCGCCGCAGAGCGCAAGCACGCGAGGGCCAGTATGGCGAGAATGAACTGGGTTCGGAACGGTCTGAGCGGCCTGCTCCTGGCGGGGGCCACCGCCGTTGCGCCGCTCTCTGCCGGGGCCGAAACCCTGACCGACGCGCTGATCACGGCCTACCGCCACAGCCACATCCTCGACCAGCAGCGCGCGCTCCTGCGCGCCGCCGACGAAGACGTGGCGATCGCGCTGGCCGACCTGCGCCCGATCATCTCGTTCTCCACCGGCGCCTCCGGCTCGGCGCAGACCAACTACGAGCTCGGCGCCACCGTCTCGCTCTCCGCCTCGATGACGATCTTCGACAACGGCCGCACCCGGCTCGGGGTCGAAGTGCAGAAGGAGGTGGTGCTCGCCACCCGCGAGTCGCTGGTGAATTTCGAGCAGCAGGTGCTGCTCGCCGCCGTCCAGGCCTACATGGACGTGACCTCCGCCACCGAAACCCTCGCGCTGGCGCAATCCAACGTCCGGCTGAGCACCCAGCAGCTCCGCGCCGCCCGCGACCGTTTCGAGGTGGGCGAGGTGACCCGCACCGAGGTGGCCCAGGCCGAGGCCCAGTTCGCCGCCGCCCGGTCTTCCGAGGCCGCCGCCCAGGGCAATCTCGAGATCGCCCGTGAAAGCTACCGCGTGGCCGTCGGCAGCTATCCCGGCCCGCTCGCCCCGCCGCCCGCGCCGCCCCGCATTCCCGCCACCGTCGAGGCCGCACAGGCCATCGCCGTGCGGACCCACCCGCTGATCCGGCAGGGGCAGCACACGGTGGCCGCCTCCGAACTCGGGGTCAAGCAGGCCCAGGCGGCGATGAAGTTCACCATCGACGGCTCCGCCGCGCTCAGCTTCGACGATCTCGGCAACGACCGCTCCAGCTTCGGCGTCCAGCTGAACCAGCCGATCTACGCCGGCGGCAAGCTCTCGGCGCAGCTGCGCAAGGCCCGGAACCAGACCGAGGCCAACCGCGCCGCGCTGCTCAGCACCACCCACAACGTGCAGCAGCTCGTCGGCAACGCCTGGGCCAGCCTGCGCGTCGCCATCGCCCAGCTTCAGGCGACCGACCAGCAGATTCGCGCCGCCACCGTCGCCTTCAACGGCGTGCGGGAAGAGCAGAACCTGGGCGCCGCCACCACGCTCGACGTGCTCGACGCCCAGCAGGATCTGCTCGACGCGCAATCCGCCCGGATCGACGCGCAGGCCCAGCAATACGTAGCACTTTATCAACTTCTTTCTGCCATGGGTCTCCTGACCGTGGAGCACCTCGGCCTGGGCATCCAGACCTATGATCCGGCGGCCTACTACAACGCGGTGAAATCCGCGCCGACGCAGCGCTCCCGGCAGGGGCGCCAGCTCGATCGGGTGCTGGAGCGCCTCCAGCGCAACTGATCGGCCGCGTCCGGCCGGCCCGACCTGCGGCGGCAGTTGTGCGCCGAGCTCCGAGAAGTTAACCTCAGACCGGGGGCATCTCCGGTCGGCCCTGAGCTGGAGGCCTGTCTGCCGCTGTTCGTCAGCGTGTCCGGCGGGTCACGGGCTGCGGAAAAGCACGGACGAAAGGGCGGAACCGCCACCCATCCATGAGAAATTGCGGGTTATGGTGGGCGGATGTCGCGGCAAGAGGTAGTGATGTCTGATCCGATGTCGAATGTAGAAATCGAGGATGTGCTGTCCTCCATCCGTCGCCTGGTGTCGGAGAACGCGATGCGCCATCGCCCCGCGGCCGAACCGGAACGGCGCACGGTGGAGCCCTCGGCGCAAGACGCCCTCGTGCTGACCCCCTCGCTGCGGGTCGAGGCGCCCGCGCAGGAGCCGGAGCAGGCCGAGGCCGCGGAAGCCGACCCCCATCCTTCCTCGAACGACGCCGCCGACGACGCGCCCGGGCAGGAGCCCGCCGCCGCCGACTTCGATCTCGATGATGAGGCGTTCCCCGAGGAGCCGCAGGAGGAAGGCGACCCGCTGCAATCCCGCATCGAGGGGCTGGAGGCCGCCTTCACCGCCGGCGAGTTCGAGCCCGACGGCTCCGAGGTCGCGGGCCGCGATGCGGAGTTCGACTGGGCCGACGACAGCGACGAGGAGACGGTGATCGACCTCTCCACGCCCGACGTGCCGAGCGGGCGGCTGCACTTTCTCCGCGCGGCCGAGCCCGAGCCCGCCCCCGAGGTTTCCGAGCCCGACGCCGAGGAAGAGACCCTCGAGAACCTCGACGCCCATGAGCTCTCCGAAGAATACCTCGAGGAGGCCGAGGCCGAGGAATCCTGGCCCGAGCCCGAGGAAGACTGGACAGCGCCGGACCTGCCCCGCCCCGACGACGGCCCCGCCACGGTGCCGCCCCTCGTGTTCCGCAGCGCCCACCGCGCGCCCGCCCCGGAGCCCGCGGAAGAGCAGGACCTGGAGCTTGCCGCCGACATCGCCGCCGCAGCGGACACCGAAGACGAGATCCTCGAGGCGGAGCAGGCCGAGGCCGCAGAAGACGGCTTCGAGGGCTATGTCGTCGGCACCGAGGCCCGCGTGCCCGCCCAGGACAGCCCGCTCGAGGCCGACCCGTGGGAGGACGCCGGGGATGCCTTCGACGAGGCCGCTCTCTCGGCGGCGGTGAGCAGCCCGCAGGGCGCCCCGGTAATCGACGAGGCCTGGCTGGCCGATCTCGTCACCGAGGTGGTGCGCGCCGAGCTGCGCGGCCGCATGGGCGAGCGCATCACCCAGAACGTCCGCAAGCTGGTGCGCCGCGAGATCGCCCGCGCGCTCGAAACTCGCGGCATCCGCTAGAGGCTTGCCCTGAAACGAAAAAGCGCCGGCTCGCAGGCCGGCGCAATTTCATGGCAGCAGTACAGAAATTCGGTCTGGATCAGGCAGCTTCGGCCTGTTCGGCGGCCTGGCGGCGCTCGCTCTCCTCGCGCGACAGCGCGACGGAGGTGCGGACACCCTTGCCGACGAATTCCATGAGCCCACCGACGACCCGTTCATTGGGGTCGATGCCGGCACAGCTCAGCACTTCGCGGCCATCGCGCGACCGCGCCCAACGCGCGATCTGCTCCGGCCCGTTTCCGTATTTCTTGTCATCCGCAATGGCATCATCCAACGCCGCAAGGACAACCGCTGCAAAAAGCTTGCGAGCGCGTTGGCCCTGTTCCTGGTTGAAAGCCGTGCCGTCGACAAAGTCAATCATGCGTTTTCCTTGTTTTTCTTGGTCTTGAGGATGTGGCGTGTCGCCGATATAGGGGGGTTTTGGCGCGATTCGATATGCCACCTAAGTCATGGCAGCCATGTTCTCAGTGCATAACTCTACGTCATCTTCCACCGTATCTAGTCGGCTTGTCAGCCCAACAGCGGCAAGATATAGCTCCGGCCAAACCCCTTTCAAGATTATGCCAAGGTTTCGCCACAATGCCGAAGATCAACGGAAATGAAATTCGCCCGGGCAACGTGCTCGAGCACAACGGAGGCCTCTGGGTCGCCGTGAAGGTCGACCACGTGAAGCCCGGCAAGGGCGGGGCCTTCGCCCAGGTCGAGATGAAGAACCTCCGCAACGGCTCCAAGCTGAACGAGCGTTTCCGCTCCGCCGACAAGGTCGAGCGCGTGCGCCTGGAGCAGAAGGATCAGCAATTCCTCTATGAAAACGACGGGATGCTGGTGTTCATGGACAGTGACACCTACGAGCAGATCGAGCTTCCGTCCGACATTCTCGGCGAGCGTCGCCCCTTCCTGCAGGACGGCATGACCATCGTGATCGAGTACCACGAAAGCGAGGCCCTGAGCGCCACGCTGCCGCAGAAGGTGACCTGCAAGGTGGTCGAGACCGAGCCGGTGGTGAAGGGTCAGACCGCCGCCAACAGCTTCAAGCCGGCGCTGCTCGACAATGGCGTCAAAGTCATGGTGCCGCCCTTCGTCGGTCAGGATGAGGACATCATCGTGAATACCGAGACCATGGAATATTCCGAGCGGGCCTGACCGGGCCCGCGCAACACTCTGTTTCCGGGCGGGTGTGCGGTTATGGCACACCCCTCCGGCTCAGGGCCGGTGGCCGTCCCAGCTTACCCGCGCCTCGCCCGCCGTCATCGGCCCCTCGGCCCGGTCGAACCTGAGCCAGGCCAGCCCGCGCCCGCCCGACTGGGTGTAAAGCACCCCCGCCGGCTTCTCCCCCGCGAAGATCTCGGTGCCCACCGGCGCCGTGCCCTCCACGGAGACCTGCACCAGCCCCTTCTTCAGCTCGGTCTTGTGCTTCATCCGGGCCGTCACCTCCTGGCCCACGTAGCAGCCCTTGCGGAAATCCACCCCGCGCAGCCGCTCGAAGCCCAGCTCCAGCGGGTAGCCCTCGCCGGGCACCAGCTCCACCCCGCTCTCGGGCACGATATGCGCCACGCGCATGGCGTCCCAGTCGGTGTCATCCCCCGGCGTGCCATCGTAGGCCCGCCAGCCCATCTCCGGGTGTCGCGGATCGGGCCAGGCGCCCTCTGGGGCAGGGCCGGTGCCCCGGCTCACCGCAAGGCCTGTCTCCTCCAGCTCCACCTTCGCCCGCAGCTTGTACATCTTCAGCCGCTTGGCCAGATCGGCAGCAAGCGTCGTCGCCACGTCGAGCAGCACCGCCTCGCCCTCGGGGACGAGGAAGAAATCGGCCAGGTACTTGCCTTGTGGCGTCAGCAGCGCGGCCCAGACAAGGCCCTGCTCCAGCCGTCGCACATCATTGGTGACGAGGTTCTGCAGGAAGTCGGTCCGGTCGGGGCCGGAGATGCGAAAAACGGTGCGGTCCATGGCAGCCAACATAGTGCCTCAGCCCTCCTCGGCGAACTGCAGGCGGTAGAGCTCCGCATAGGCGCCGCCCCTGGCCAGCAATTCGTCATGCGTGCCCTCTTCCACCACCCGGCCCGCCTGCATCACCAGGATGCGGTCGGCATTGCGGACGGTGGAGAGGCGATGGGCGATCACCAGCGTCGTGCGCCCGTGCGACAACTCGTCGAGCGCGGCCTGCACCACCGCCTCGCTCTTGGTGTCGAGCGCCGAGGTGGCCTCGTCCAGCAGCAGGATCGGCGCATCGCGCAGCAGCGCCCGGGCAATGGCGATCCGCTGCCTTTGCCCGCCCGAGAGGGTCGAGCCGCGCGGGCCTGCCGGCGTGTCGAGCCCCTTGGGGAAGTCCTTCACGAAATCGCTGACATGCGCCGCCTTCAGCGCCGCCTCCAGGGTCTCGGGCGGCACGTCTCGGCCCAGCAGGATGTTCTCCCGCAGGCTCTCGTCGAACAGCAGCGCCTCCTGGCTGACCACCGAGAACTGGCCGCGCAGCTCCCGCAGGTCGATCTCGTCGATCGGCGTGCCGCCCAGGGTGATCGTGCCCGAGGACGGATCCACCAGCCGGGCCAGCAGGTTGAACACCGTCGACTTGCCGGCCCCCGACGGACCGACCAGCGCGGTGGTCTTGCCGGCCTCGGCGGTGAAGCTCAGCCCGTTCAGGACCGGCGCGTCGCCATAGGCCATGTGCACGTCGGACAGGGTGATGTCGCCCGCCCTGGCCGGGCGCGGCGAGGCCGGGCTGAGCAGGGTGGGCTGCTCGTCGAAAAGCTCGCGCATCCGCCCGATCCGCACCTTGGCCGACTGCCACACGCCGCTGATCTGCCCGAGCCGGCGCAGCGGCTCGAAGGCCAGCGCCATCGCCGTGAAGAAGCTCATGAACTCGCCCACGGTCTTGTCGCCGTTGATGATCTCGTTGCCGCCCCAGACCAGCACCGCGAAGAAGCCGATGCCGCTCATGATGTCGATCAGGGCGGGCACCAGCGCCTTGCCGAGGTTGCCGCGCACCTCGGCCCGCACCGCCTCGCGCGCCAGACCGTCGAACCGGCGCGACTGGTAATCCTCCAGCCGGTGCAGCTTGATCGGGTTCACCCCGTGGAACACCTCGTCGAGCCGGGTCGACATGCCCATCGCCACGATCCGCCCCTCTTGCGTGACGCGGCGGATGAACCGCTGGGTCATCAGCGTGGGCGCCACCAGCAGCGGGGTGCCGATCAGCGCGACGAGTGTCCACTGCCAGTCGATCCAGAGCACCACCGCGAGCAGCGAGATCAGCGACATCACGTCCCGCCCCAGCCCGGTGATGACGGCGCTGGCCACCTCGCGCACCGCGCCGGTATCGCCGTTCACCCGTTCGATGAGCGCACCGGGCGAGTTGCTGCCGTGCCAGGTGCTGTCGAGCCGCATCAGGTGGCCCACCAGCCGGGTCTTCAGCCGGAACACCATGTCGGAGGACACCCGCGCCAGCACCTGCTTCTGCGTCACCGAGGTGATCGCCCGGATCACGAAGGTCGCCAGGATGACCGAGCCGACCATCCACAGCGCGCTTTCCTGCCCGGCGATGAAGACGGTGTCGAACATCGGCTTCATCATGTAGCTGAGCAGGCCCAGCATCGAGCCTTCGATGGCCATCAGCAGGCCGGCGAAGATGAGCCAGGGCCAGTACCTCCTGAGATAGCCGCGCCAGAGCCAGCCGAAAACGCCACGCTGCGTCTCCTCGCTCACGCGGCCGTCCTCCCCTTCCGGGCGGCGTAGCTGCGGCGCACCTCCTCCGGGTCATACTTGGTGAGAAACCACTCCTCCGCCCCGATGCCGGTGGCGATGTGGTCGGCTTCCCACATGTCGACGATGTGGTCGCAGACGCCGGTCTTCGTCCATTTCAGGTGCAGGTAGCGCGGCGAGAGGTGCTTTCGGGCCTCCGCGATGGAGGATTTTTCGACAATCAGCTTGTAGAGCACCGAGGCGAGCCCGGCCCTGTCGGCGCCCGACTTGCAGTGCATCACGAAGGGCTTCTCGATCGTCTTGAGCGTCTGGATCAGGGCCACCATCTCCGCGCGACTGGCCGGTTTCCTTGCATAGATCCGGGCCACCACCAGGTTCAGCCCGAGCTCCCGGCAGGCCTCCTCCTCGAACAGCCAGGGCGAGTAACCACTCTCCTGGCCGCGAAGGTTGAGCACCGTGGTGATGCCCATGGCCTTGTACTTTTTCAACCTTTCCGGCCCCGGGTGGTTGGAACGATAGACACCCTCTGCCACCTCGTCGAAGTTGGTCCAGAAGGTGCGCAGCCAAGCGTGATCGAAGAGGTTGAAATGCCACTTCGCCTGCCGCCGCTTCGCGGGCGTCGAGATGTCGTCGCCGAAGGAGGTCCGGATCGACCGCTCCTTGCCCTTCAGCCATGTCTTCAGCCCATCCAGCATGGGGCTCCTTTCCAAGCGTCTTGCGGGGAATAGCGGCAGAACCCGGTTCAAACAAGCGCACCCCGTGCCGAACCGGTGTTGACGCCGCGCCGCGCCGGCATAAGGTGCGCCCCGACAACTCTCCCCGGAGCACGCCCATGACCCTCGCCAACGGCCGCGAATACCTCGCCATCCCCGGCCCATCTGTGATGCCCGACCGCGTATTGCAAGCCATGCACCGCGCTGCGCCCAACATCTACGAGGGCGCGCTGGCCGAGATGGTGGCGGGCATCGTGCCCGATCTGAAGGCCGTGGCCCGCACCGCGCACCATGTGGCCATGTACATCTGCAACGGCCACGGCGCCTGGGAAGCGGCGCTCACCAACGTGCTCTCGCGCGGCGACAGGGTGCTGGCGCTCTGCACAGGCCGCTTCACCCACGGCTGGGCCGATGTGGGCGACAAGCTCGGCGCGCAGGTCGAGCGGCTCGATTTCGGCAGCCAGGGCACCGTCGATCACGCCGCCTTCGCCGAGGCCGTGGCCGGCGACAAGGACCACGCGATCAAGGCCGTCCTGGTCGCCCATGTCGACACCGCCACCTCGATCCGCAACGATATCAAGGCCCTGCGCGACATTCTCGACGATGCCGGCCACCCCGCGCTGCTCTGCGTCGACTGCATCGCCTCGCTCGCCTGCGACACATTCGAGATGGATGCCTGGGGCGCCGACCTGATGGTTGCGGCCTCCCAGAAAGGCCTGATGACGCCCCCGGGCCTGGGCTTCGTCTTCTTCAACGACCGTGCCGATGCGGCCCATGCGAGGGCCGACATGGTCACCCTCTACTGGGACTGGACGCCGCGCGCGAACCCCCAGTTCTTCTACCAGTATTTCGGCGGCACCGCCCCCACCCACCACCTCTACGGTCTGCGCGAGGCGCTGAGCATGATCCACGAGGAAGGGCTGGAGAACGTGTGGGAGCGCCATGCGCGCCTCGCCAGCGCCGTCTGGGCCGCCGTCGGCGCCTGGGGCCAGGGCGGCCCGCTGCGCTTCAACGTCGAGGATCCGGGCCTGCGCAGCCACGCCGTCACCTCGCTGTCGATCGGCCGCGAGAACGGCAAGCGCCTGCGCAAGTGGCTCGAGGCCAACACCGGCGTCACCCTGGGCATCGGGCTGGGCATGTACCGCCGCGACGACCCCGAGGGCGACGGCTACTTCCGGATCGGCCACATGGGCCACCTCAACACCCACATGGTGCTGGGCGCGCTCGCCAGCATCGAGACCGGGATGATCGCGCTCGACATCGACCACGGGCGCGGCGCGCTCGAGGCCGCCGCGCGCCAGTGCGCCTAGGGGCTACCGCCTGAGCCGGGCAATCGCCCGGTCCAGGCCCGCCGCCACCAGCGCCACGCCCAGCCACCCCCAGAGCGCGGCCACGAGCATCAGCCCCCAGAACAGGCAGAACCCGGCCGAAACCAGGAACGGCACGGTATAATCCTCGACCCTTCCGACGGGGCGGTTGCGCATGGCATGTCTCCGGTGCTGGCCTCAGCCTAACGCCGGTCTACGCGACAACGAGTCTAATTTTCGTGAACGCGGTCAGCCGATGGCGGCGAGGGCCTCGGGAAGAACCCGCTCGAGCACGCCCAGTTCCGCCTCCGGCGCCGCCGAGATGCGGATGCACCTGTCCTGCGGCGCGGCGAAGGGCATCCGGATGAACACGCCGCGCTTGCCCAGTTCTGCCACCAGCGCCTTGGCGCGGGTCGCGCCGCCGTGGCAATCGAGCGTGACGAAGTTCGTGGCCGAGGGCAGCGGGGTGAGCCCGTTGGCCGTGGCGATCTTCCCGATCCGCCGTTTGGCCGCTTCCACCTCGCCCTGCACCCGCGCCAGGTGCCCCGTGTCGGCCAGCGCCGCCAGCGCGCCCGCCTGCGCCACCCGCCCCAGGCCGAAGTGGTTGCGGATCTTGTTGAACCCCGAGATCAGCTCGGGGTGGCCCACCGCGTAGCCCACCCGCAGCCCGGCGAGCCCGTAAGCCTTGGAAAAGGTCCGCAGCCGGATCATGCCTTCGTCGGCAGGGTCCATCGGCAGCAGGTCGTCCTCCGGGGCGAACTCCACATAGGCCTCGTCGAGCACCAGCAGGCAGCCCTCCGGCAGGGCCGCGCGCATCTCCGCCAGCACCTCGGCGCCATGAAAGCTGCCCATCGGGTTGTCGGGGTTGGCGAGGTAGACCATCTTGGCATCCACCTCCGCCGCCTTCGCCACCAGCGCCACCGGGTCTTCCGCGTCGTCGCGGTAGGGCACCTTGTGCAGCACCCCGCCAAAGCCCGCGACGTGGAAGTTGAAGGTGGGGTAGGCGCCGTCCGAGGTCACCACCGCATCGCCCGGCGCCACCAGCAGCCGCGCCAGGTAGCCCAGCAGCCCGTCGATCCCCTCGCCGGGCATCACCGCCTCGGGCGCCACGCCCAGGTGGTGGCCCAGCGCGCGGCGCAGGTCGTGCATCTCCGGGTCGCCATACATCCACGCGCCCCGCGCCGCCTCGCCGATGGCGCGGATCGCGGCGGGCGAGGGGCCAAAGCCGCTCTCGTTGGCGCCCAGCCGGGCGTCGAAGGCGCGGCCTCGGGCGCGTTCCTGGGTTTCGGGCCCGACGAAGGGCACGGTGGAGGGCAGGCCCTGGGCCAGCTCGGTGTAGCGCGGGTATGTCATGGGGCGGGATTTGCGCCGAAATCCCCCGCCGGGGCAAGAGGGTTGATGGGGCAGGGGCCTCTCCCTAGGGTGGCCGCCGACAGCCAGGAGACCGCCCCCATGCCCGACTTTCTCGAAACGCCCCAGGGCCGCCGCATCGCCTACCACCGGACCGAGGGGCAGGGGCCGGGCGTGGTGTTTCTCGGCGGCTTCAAGTCCGACATGGGCGGCACCAAGGCGGTGCATCTCGAGACCTGGGCCAGGGCGCAGGGCCGCGCCTTCCTGCGGTTCGACTACTCCGGCCACGGCGAGAGCTCGGGTGCCTTCACCGAGGGCGCCATCGGCGACTGGGCCGAGGATGCGGCGGAGGCGATCACCGCGCTCACCGAGGGCCCGCAGGTGCTGGTGGGCTCTTCCATGGGCGGCTGGATCTCGCTTCTGACGACAAGGCGCCTCGGCGCGAAAGTCGCCGGCCTCGTCACCATCGCCGCCGCACCCGACTTCACCGAAGACAGCATGTGGGCCGGCTTCTCCGAGGCGCAAAGGGCCGAACTGGCCGAGACAGGGCAGGTGGCCCTGCCGTCGGATTACGGCGAGCCCTACATCATCACCCGCCGCCTCATCGAGGAGGGCCGCAAACAGCTCGTGCTGCGCACCCCCCTGCCGCTCCCTTTCCCGGTGCGGATGCTGCAGGGCACGGCCGATGCCGACGTGTCGCAGGAGGTGGCCTTGCGCCTGCTCGCCCATGCGGAGGGCGACGACATCCGCCTCACGCTGGTCAAGGGCGCCGACCACCGCTTCTCCGGCCCGGCCGAACTGGCGCTGATCGAGCGGGCGGTGCAGGAGGTGCTCGCCGCCCTCGCCTGAGCGCGCGTGAAGAGTTTGTAAAAACCACATCCCCCGGTTGCGGGCCCGCGCCGCACTGGCTACGGTCCCCGGGCGGGAGAAATTTCTGCTCCCCGGCACACCGAAAATCCATTTCCCATCACCTGAAAGACTCTCATGAACCATGAAGCCAAGAAGATCCTGCTGCGGACCCTGACCCAGCAGGTGGTTGCCGAAACCATGAAGGTGCAGGCCGGCGCCTCCGTCAAATCCACCTCCACCACCCACGCCGAGATCATGGCCAAGGTCGCCCGCTGGCAGACCCAGCTCGAGATGATCCAGCGCGATATCCGCTCCTCCGAGGGCTTTCTCTCCCTCCGCTTCGGCAGCCCGCGCAAGCTGAGCTATCCCGAGCGCCAGTCGATGCGCTCGCATCTGGCCAACATCGCCGGTCTGCGCGAGCAGGCCGTGGCGCTGGCCCAGGCCATCGCCGACCTGCTCGGCGCGATGGTCGGCCCCGACCTCGCCTGGGAGAGCTTCGCCAAGGCGCTGGAGAAGCTGGTGGAAGGCGGCGACGACCTCGGCCTCTCGGCGGGCGACAGCCAGGAGCTCACCGCCTCGCTGCAGCAGCTCGATCCCGGCGGGGCAGGGGGCCACTACACCCCCGCGCCGACGATGATCACCGATATCGTCACGCTCTGCCTCGCCATGTACGTGATCCTGACACGGAAGAAGGGCTAGACGTTCACCTTTCGTTCACCTATCCTGCCCCGGCAACGGAGGAGAACGAGATGGACCAGCGGATCAGCCTCATCACCCTCGGCGTGCGCGACCTCGCGCGCGCGGCGGCGTTCTACGAGGCGCTGGGCTGGCAGCGCGCGGAGGCCCCCGAGGGCATCGTGGCCTTCGACCTCATCGGCGCCACCCTTGGCCTCTACCCGCTCGAAATGCTCGCGGCCGACATGGGCGTGCCGGTCGAGAGCCTTGGCCACGGCGCCGCGACCTACGCCTACAACGTGCGCGAGCGCGACGAGGTGGCCCCGCTCCTCGCCGCCGCCGAGGCCGCGGGCGCTTCCATCCTGAAGCCTGCGCACGACGTCTTCTGGGGCGGCCACATCGGCTACTTCGCCGACCCGGAGGGCCATATCTGGGAAGTCGCCTGGAACCCGGCCTCCCCGCTCGGCCCCGGGGGCGAGTTCCAGTGGAACGGCGCCGCCTGACGCCCGCCGCACGGCAAGTCCCCGCCCATGGCACACGGGCTTGTGCCCTTGCGGCTAAGGGGGCACGCGGGTAGCCTCACGCCCGAAGCCGCCCCCGAGAGCGCGGCGCGAGGCAAGGACTGGCAGCAGATGGCCGACACCGTAGTCTTCCTACCCGGATTCATGTGCGACGCGCGTGCCTTCTGGCCGCAGATCATGAGCCTCTCGGCCAGCCGCGCCGTGCAGATCGGCTCCATCGCCCATGCCGACAGCGTCGGCGCCCTCGCCCAACGGGTGCTCGACGGTGCGCCCAAGCGCTTCGCCCTCTGCGGGGTGGACCTCGGCGGCATGGTGGCGATGGAGGTGCTCAACCGCGCGCCCGACCGGGTGAGCCGCATCGCGCTGATCTCCACCACCGCCCTCACCGAGCCGCCCCACGTGGCCGCCGACCGGGAGCCCGGCATCATCGGCGTGCGCAACGGGCGGCTGATCGAGGTGGTGAAGGCCCAGATCGAGGCCGCCGGGGTCGGGGAGGTGGGCCACCGCGACGAGGTGATCGACCTCGCCCTCGACATGGCCGAGGCCCTCGGCCCCGATGCCTTCGTCCGCCAGTCCCGCGCCCTCCAGCGCCGCCCCGACCCGCAGCGGGTTCTGCGCAAGGCCAAGCAGCCCGTGCTGGTGATGTGCGGCGACGAAGACCACCTCTACGGCGTCAAGCGCCACGAGTTCATGGCCGAGCTGATCCCCAACGCCGAGCTGAAGGTCATCGCCGGCGGCGGCCACTTCCTGACACTCGAACAGCCCTCCGCCGTGAACCACGCCCTGAAGCAGTTCCTCGACGCCCCGCTCGTGCTGCGGTGATATCCCGGACATGAAAAGGGCGGGACAAGCCCGCCCGCTTTCAGATCGGTACGCGCCGCTTACGACGCCTTCTTCACCGCCGTCGGTTTGCGCTTGCCATGGCGGCAGTTGGCGTCGATGAACTCCAGCACCAGCGGGCGGATGTTGTTGCGCCAGCTGCGCCCGGCGAAGATGCCGTAATGGCCCGCGCCCGGCTCGAGGTGGCTGGCCTTCATGTCGTCCGGCAGGCCGGTCAGCATCTCCAGCGCGGCCACGCACTGGCCCGGTGCCGAGATGTCATCGTTCGCGCCTTCCACCGTCTTCACCGCCACGTCGGTGATCTTCGAGATGTCCACCCGCTTGCCGTCGACCTCGAAGACGTTCCGGGCGATCTCTCGCTCCTTGAAGATCCGCTCCACCGTCGAGAGGTAGAACTCGGCGGTCATGTCCATCACCGCGAGATACTCGTCGTAGA
>CAYVQK010000023.1:0-30282 GCA_964454145.1 uncultured Oceanicola sp.
TTTGCGGTGCTCGACATGGCCGAGGGCAGCCTGGCGCAGATGAAGACACCGCAGGCGGAGGGCGGGCTGTTGCCGCCACGGGAGGCGCACGGTCTGGCCGCGGTCTATGCGCCGCGGCTGCTGGTGGCCGACGCGGTGACGCAGGAGGTGCTGCCCCTGCCCCCCTCGGGCCATGTCTGCGGCATCTATGCCCAGACCGACGAAACACGCGGCGTACACAAGGCGCCTGCCAACGTGACCGTAAGCGGGGTGCGCGGGCTGGCGCAGGCGTTTTCCGACGTGGAGCAGGAGGTGCTGAACCCTCTCGGGGTCAACCTGATCCGGTCATTCCCCGACGGGATCAAGGTTTGGGGCGCGCGGACGCTCGCCGGGGAGGGCAGCGAGTGGACATACGTGCCGGTGCGGCGGCTGGCGCTGATGATCGAGGAAAGCCTGAAGGGCGGCCTGCGCTGGGTGGTGTTCGAGCCCAATGACGAGCCGCTGTGGCGGGCGGTGCGGCGGAGCGTGCGGGACTTTCTGACCGGGCTCTGGCGGGATGGCGCGCTGATGGGAGCAACGCAGGAGGAGGCCTTCTTCGTCACCTGCGACCGGAGCACGATGAGCCAGGATGACCTCGACAACGGGCGGCTGATCTGCCTGGTGGGCGTGGCCCCGCTGCGGCCTGCAGAGTTCATTGTTCTGCGGTTCACCGAGACGGTCGCCCGTTCGGATGTGGAGGAGGAATGACAGCCGATCCGTTCCGCAGTTACAATTTTCGGGTGCGCCTCGGCGGCGAGGAGGTGGCCGGCTTTGCGGAGGCCGAGGGGATGGGCGGCGAGGTGGAGACGGTGGCCTACCGCGAGGGTGGCGAAGGGAAAGGCGTTCGGCATCTGCCCGGCGGGATGAAGACGCGGCCCGTGACCTTGAAGCGCGGGGTGGCGCGGGGCGACGGACTTCTGCGCTGGTTTCAGAGCACCTCGGCAGGCGAGGTGGAGCTGCGGGATGTGGAGATCGCACTGAAGGACGAGGCCGGGCGGGATGCGGTTATCTGGCGGCTGCACGCGGCCTGGGTGACCAGCTTTCGCGCCGGGGCGCTGGATGCGGAGTCCGGCGAGATGACCCTGGAGGCGGTGACGCTGGCCTTCGACCGGGTGGAGCGCGGCTAGGCCTCTTCCTGCGCTGCCGCTTCCATCAGCTCGCGCCATTGCACCTTGCCGGAGGGGGAGCGTGGGAGGGCCTCGGTGAATACGATTTCCTTGGGCACCTTGTAGGCGGCCATGTTGGCGCGGCACCAGTCGGTGATTTCCTCGGCGGTCACATCGCCCTTGGGCACGATGTAGGCCCGCACGCGCTCGCCGGTGCGGGGGTCGGGGCGGCCGATGATGCAGCATTCGGTGATCTTGGGGTGGGCGTGCATGAGGCCTTCCACCTCGGTCGGCCAGACCTTGAGGCCGGAGACGGAGACCATCCGCTTCACCCGGTCGACGATGTAGAAGAAGCCGCTCTCGTCGTAGCGGCCGATGTCGCCGGAGCGGACGAAGCGCTTGCCGTCTATCGTGATGTGCGCGGCCTCGGTTTCCTCCGGGCGGTTCCAGTAGCCGAGGAAGTTCTGGGGGCCGTGCATGATGATCTCGCCGGGCTCGTTCGGCCCGAGTTCGGTGCCGGTGTCGGGGTCGATCACGCGGGAGTCCACGTCGAAGATGGGGATGCCGAGGCATTGGCGGCGGGGGGCGTCGAGCGGGTTGATGTGCGAGGGCGCCATGGTTTCTGTCATGCCGTAGCCTTCGATGTAGTCGAGGCCGGTGAGATCCTTGAGTTTCGCCGCCACGGCCTCGGGCATGGAGGCACCGCCGCCGCCGATGACTTCGAGGGACGACAGGTCATAGGTGTCGAGGTCGGGGTCGTTGACGAGGTCGATGGCCATGGTGGTGATCGAGCGCCAGCGGGCGACGCGGTAGTGCTCAATGAGGTATGCGGCGAGCGCCCTGTCCCAACGGGTCATCAGGATGATCGGCTCGCCCTTGAGGATGGGCGCGTTCATCGAGTTCTGCATGCCGGTGACGTGGTAGAGCGGCAGGCTCGCCAGCGTGGTGCCATTGCCGCGCGTAGGGTTCCAGACGGTGTTGCCGACGCAGGTGCTCATCACGGTGCGGTGGGAGTGCATGCAGCCCTTGGGCTGGCCGGTGGTGCCGGAGCTGTAGGGGATGAGGGCGAGATCGTCGGGGTGCGCGGTGATCGGGCCGGGGGTATGGGCGGCGGCGATGGCGGCGGACCATTGGGTGACGCGGGGATCTGTGCTCGGGGTCGGCGGGGCGTTCAGCGGCTCGGGGAGTTGGAACGGGAAGGCCGGGTCGGTGTGCTCGGCGTAGGCGGCGGCGAGGATGTGGGTGAGTGGGGTCTCTGCAAGGTGAGGGAGAAGCTCCTGCCCGGTGAGGGCCACGCGGGCGCCGGTGTCGGTGCAGAGGTAGGCGAGTTCGGCGGCGCGGTTCATCGGGTTGACGGGCACCACCACGGCGTCGGCGCGCAGGACGGCGTAGTATCCGGCGATGAACTGGGGCGAGTTCTGCATGTAGAGCAGCACGCGGTCACCCTTCCGGGTGCCGTTGGCCTGGAGCCAGCCTGCGAGAGCCTCCACCTCGGCGGCGAGCTGGCCGTAGGTGATGTCGCGCCCGTAGTAGCGGATCGCGGGGGCGTCGGGCGTGGCCTCGGCGGTGAGCACCAGGTTCTCGGCCATGGAGCGGGCGGGGATGTCGATGCTGTGGGGCACGCCCTTGGGCCAGCTCGAAAGGTGGCGGGTGAAGGGGGCCATCAGCTGCGGTTCCGCTCGCGGAGCTGGGTGACGGTGACATAGGCCGAGATGGCCTCGGCGGAGGTTTTGACCGAGAGCACGGCGGCGCCCTTGTGGGCGAGGAAGGCGGCGACGGTGGCGGCCACGTCGTCTCCAGGCGCGAGGCTGAAGGCCCCTGCCCCGAAGCTCGCGCCCCAGGCGGCGAAGTCGGGGTTGGCGAGATCGGTGCCGGAGATGCGCTCGGGGTAGTCGCGCTCCTGGTGCAGGCGGATGGTGCCGTAGGTGCCGTTGTCGGCGATGACGATCCTGGGGGTGGCGCCCTTGGCCATGGCGGTGGCGAGCTCGGCGCCGGTCATCATCGCGCCGCCATCGCCCGCGAAGCCCAGCACGCAACGGTGCGGGAAGCGGAGCGAGGCGGCGACGGCGCCGGGGATGCCGAGGCCCATCGCGCCGCCGACCGCGCCGACGGCGAGCTGGGAGCCGTCCCAGGGCCAGAACTGATGGACCCAGCCGGAGAAGTTGCCCGAGTCGGTGGTGACGATGGTGTCGGGCGGGGCTTGCGCAGCCAGCTCGGCGGCGACGAGGCCGAAATCGAGCCCGTCTTCGCGGGGCTGCGCCTGCGGTTTGAGCGCGCGCGCGGCGGCATTGCAGCGGGCGGCCCATGCGCTGCGGTCGGGCGCTTTCGGGGCGGCCTCGGCCAGGGCCTGCGCGAAGGCGGCGGCATCGGAGGGCACGGCGAGCGTGGGGCGGTAGAGGCGGGTGAGCACGGCGGCATCGGGCCAGACGTGGATGAGCGGCTGCTTCGGCTCGGGTGCGGCGGGGATCTTGTAGCCCTGCGTCGGCACGTCGCCCAGGCGGGTGCCCAGCGCGAGGATGAGGTCGGCCTCGGCCAGCGTCTTCCACAGCGAGGGCGGCACCTTGAAGCCGAGGTTGCCGGCGTAGAGCGGGGAGAAATTGTCGAAGACTTCCTGGTGCTTGAAGGTCGTGGTGACGGGGATGCCCTGCGCTTCGGCGAGGCGCCGCAGCGCGGCGCGGGTGCTTACCGGCGCAAAGCCGCCGCCGGCGATGATGAGGGGGCGCCGGGACCGGGCCAGGAGCGAGGCGGCGCGGGCGATGTGATCTTCCGACGGGCCAGGCACGGGCACGGGCGCGGCGCCGAGGGCGGAGGCGGTCACGTCATCGGTGAGCATGTCTTCGGGCAGGGCCAGCACCGCCGGGCCGGGCGTGCCGGAGAGCGCGGCCGCCCAGGCGCGGGCCAGCGCCTCGGGGAGGCGGAAGGCGTCGGTCACCTCCTCGACGTGCTTGGCGAAGCTGCCGAAGACGCGGGCGTAGTCCATCTCCTGGAAGGCGCCGCGGCCGCGCTCGTGGCGCGCGACCTGGCCCACCAGCACGACGAGCGGCACGGCGTCCTGCTCCGCCAGATGCAGGGCGATGGCGGCATTCATCGCGCCGGGGCCGCGGGAGACGGCGAGCAGGCCGGGCTTTCCGGTGAGCTTGGCGTCGGCCACCGCGGCCATCCCCGCCCCGCCCTCGTGGCGGCAGACCACCACATCCACCGCGTTCTGCCCGTGCAGCGCATCGAGCAGGGCGAGGTAGCTCTCGCCCGGAACGCAGAACAGACGGTCGGCCCCATGGGCCGCCAGACAATCGACCAGAAGGTCGGCAGCTCGCACCATATCGCTTCTCCTCCCCGTTTCTCCGGCGCACCCGGCACAGCCTTCACGCTGCCTCTCCCTTCAGCCGAACGCCAGAAGCGAGTTTCGACCGAGCGGATGTTCCGAAAAACCTTAGCGTCTTGACCGACGCCCCATGGTGATAGATGCTCCATTTGCGAAACGCAATTCCGCAGAGCGCACCAAGCGCCTCTCCGGGGCATCGACGCGGGAGGAGGAGCGACCGGAAAACCGGGGCTGCCCGCACCACATGGGAGGAACTACATGAAACAGACCATCGGACTGCTGGCCGGCGCCTTTCTGCTGGCGACGCCGCTGCTGGCGCAGGACACCACCCTGCCCAAGCAGATGAGCTGGACGGCCTATGACACGGGCTCGGCGGGCTACAACCAGGCGGTGGCCATCGGTGCAGCGCTGCAGGACGCCTACGGGATCAATCTGCGGGTTCTGCCCGGCAAGAACGACGTGAGCCGGACCGAGCCGCTCCGGCAAGGCCGGGTGGAGTTCAGCGCCACCGGCGTGGGCGGCAGCTTCATGGCGCAGGAAGGCGCTTTCGAGTTCGGTGCCGAGAACTGGGGGCCGCAGCCGATCCGGGTGATCTCGGCCAACAACGGCGGGGCGATCAACCTCGGCGTGGGCGTCGCGGGCGACCTCGGGATCGAGGAATTCAGCGACCTCAAGGGCAAGCGGGTGGCCTATATCGTCGGCGCCCCGGCGCTGAACGTGAACACCGAGGCCTATCTCGCCTATGGCGGGCTGACCTGGGACGACGTGGAGGTGGTCGAGTTCGGCGGCTTCGGCGACTCGTGGAAGGGCCTCGTGGAAGGCCAGGTGGATGCGGCCTTCGCCTCGACCAACTCCGGCATGGCCTATGAGGCGGCCTCGAGCCCGCGCGGGCTGTTCTGGCCGCCGATCGACCCGGCCAACGAGGAAGGCCTGAAGGCGATGCAGGCGATCGCGCCGTTCTTCGTGCCCAACAAGGCCAGCGTCGGCGCGACCATCGACGGCACCGACGGCTACCAGGGCGCGGGCTATGCCTACCCGGTGCTGGTGGGCACCTCGGCGACCGACGAGGAGCTGGCCTATGCCATGACCAAGGCGATGTTCGACCTCTTCCCGCAGTATGATGGCAAGGCGCCGGGCATCGGCGGCTGGGGCCTCGACAAGCAGGACATGATGTGGGTCGCCCCCTACCACGATGGCGCGATCCGTTACTACAAGGAAGCCGGGATCTGGACCGACGAGGCGCAGGCGCACAACGACCGGCTGATCGCCCGGCAGGAGGCGCTGGCCGCCGCATGGGAGGCGCTGAAGGCCGAAGCACCCGAGAACTGGGAAGAGGCCTGGGCCGAGGCGCGGCGCAAGGCGCTGGCCGATGGCGGCTTCGAGGTGGTCTTCTGATCCACCCGTGACCGACGGGCGGGGGCGGGCCGAGGCCTGCCCCGCCCTTTTGCGACACCCCGTTTGACGCCCGCAAGAAGGCCGAGCAGATGAGCGACCAGACGCCCGAGATCACCGATCCGGATGCCGCCCCCGCCGCGGGGCAGAGCCGGGGCGCCCGCGCCGCCCGCTGGGCCATCGGTGTGGCAACCACGGCGGGAGTGCTGATGGTGATCCACCAGCTCTTCAACCTGCAGGTGGGCGGGCTGGTGCTGATCGAGGGGCGGTATCTCTATCTGCTTGGGGGGCTGTTTCTGGCGGTGGCCTTCCTCGTCTTTCCGCTCAAGGGGATGCGCGGCGATGCGCCGGGGCTGATCGACTGGCTGCTGGCAGCACTGACGCTGGGCGCAACGGGCTACCTGGCCGCCACGGCACAGCGGAACCTCTCGGAGGGGTGGGAATATGCCCCGCCGCAGGAGGCGGTGTGGGTGGCCTATCTCTTCTTCGCTCTGGTGCTCGAAGGCACGCGGCGCGCGGGCGGGCTTGTGCTGTTTCTCATCGTCGCGGTCTTCGCGCTCTATCCGACCTTCGCGGGCCATGTGCCCGACCCATTCTCGGGCTTCCAGAGCACCTTCTCGGAGGCGATCCCCTATCATGTCTACTCGTCGGAAAGCTCCTTCGGCATCCCGATGAAGGCCTTCGGCGGCGTGGTGATCGGGTTCATCCTGTTCGGCGCGGTGTTGCAGCGGACGGGGGGCGGGCAGTTCTTCAACGACCTCGCGCTGGGGCTCGTGGGCGGGTTTCGCGGCGGGGCGGCGAAGGTTTCGATCTTCGCCAGCGGGTTCATGGGGAGCATGTCGGGGTCGGTGATCTCGAATGTGCTGACCACCGGGGCAGTGTCGATCCCGGCGATGAAGCGCACCGGGTTTTCCAAGGAGACGGCGGCGGCGACGGAGGCCTGCGCCTCGACGGGCGGTGTGCTGATGCCGCCGATCATGGGGGCGACGGCCTTCGTGATGGCGTCGTTCCTGAGCCGGCCCTACGTGGAGATCGCGATTGCCGCCGCGATCCCGTCGCTCCTGTTCTACTTCGGCCTCTTCGCCCAGATCGACGCCTACTCGGCGCGGCGCGGGCTGAAGGGGATACCGCGGACCGAGCTGCCGCGGCTCGGGCAGGTGTTCAAGGATGGCTGGCTCTACATCAGCGTCTTCGCCCTCTTGATCTTCATGCTGGTGGTTCTGCGGCGCGAGACCTCGGCGCCCTTCTATGCCACCGCGCTCCTGCTGGTGGTGAACCAGATCCTGCCCTCGCAGCGGCTGACCCTGCGCGGCATGGGCGAGATGATCGTGGGGGTGGGCGCGGGGCTGGCGGAGCTGACGGCGATCCTGCTGGGCGTGGGTCTGATCGTGGGCGCGTTTTCGGCCACGGGGCTGGCAGGGACGCTGGTGAACGAGCTGGTGTTCCTCGCGGGCGACAACACACTGCTGCTGCTGCTGATGGGGGCGGTGACGTCGTTCATCTTCGGGATGGGGATGACGGTGACGGCCTGTTACATCTTTCTCGCCGTGGTGCTGGCGCCGGCGCTTGAACAGGGTGGGCTGAACCAGCTCGCGGTGCATCTCTTCATCCTCTACTGGGGCATGGTGAGCTACATCACCCCACCGGTGGCGCTGGGGGCCTTTGCCGCGGCGACGATGGCCGGGGCGAGCGCCATGAAGACGGGGCTCGAGGCGATGCGGCTGGGTGGGGTGATCTACGTGGCGCCCTTCTTCTTCGTGCTGAACCCGGCGCTGATCGGCGAGGCGCCAGCCCCGGAAGTGGCGGTGGCACTGGTTTCGGCGCTGACGGGGGTGGCGCTGCTGAGCTTCGGCCTGCAGGGCTACGTGAGCCTGGTGGGGCCGATCCGCGGGGCCTTTGCGCTGCCGCTGCGGGTGGTGCTCTGCCTCGCCGGGCTGGCCTTTGCCGTGCCGCACACCGAGGAAACCGGGCTGGGCTACGGGGCGACGGCGCTCATCGGCCTGGCGCTGGCGGCCCTGCCCCTTGCCGCCGCGGCGCTCGCGGGGCAGCGTGCGGCCCGTGCAGAGCTGACAGAACAGACAGGGACGACCAATGCAGGTGAATGACGTCATTTCCATCGAACGCGAGGGGCCGCTGGCGCTGATCGTCATCGACAACCCGCCGGTGAACGCGGCGGGCCATGCGGTGCGCGAGGGGCTGCAGCGGGCGATCGAGGCGGTGGAAGCCGATGCGGGCGTGGATGCGGTGGCGATCTACGGCAAGGGCCGGGCGTTCATCGCGGGGGCGGATATCCGCGAGTTCGGCAAGCCGCGGCTGGAGCCGATCCTGACGGATGTGTGCAACCGGATCGAGGCCTGCCCAAAGCCGGTGGTGGCGGTGCTGCACGGCTCCTGCTTCGGCGGCGGGCTCGAGGTGGCGATCGGCTGCCATGCGCGCGTGGCGATCCCGGGGGTGAAGGTGGGCTTTCCGGAGGTGACGCTGGGGGTGATCCCGGGCGCGGGCGGCACCCAGCGCGGGCCGCGGCTGATGGGGATCGGCGCGGCGCTGTCGATCATCACCACGGGCGAGCGGATCTGGCACGAGGACGCGCTGAACTGCGGGCTGGTGGACCGGATCGAGGAAGGCGAGCCGCGCGAGGTGGCGCTGCGGATGGCCGAGGCGGCACGGACGGGCGCCCTGCCCTGCCGCAAGACCGGCGAGATCGAGGTGACGCCCGACCCCGAGGCGATCGAGGAGGCGAAGGCGCGGCTGGCGGCGAAACAGCCGCATCTCTTCGCGCCGCATCGGGCGGTGGAGGCGGTGGAGGCCTGCACCGGGCCGCTGATGGACGGGCTGGCGCTGGAGCGGCAGAAGTTTCAGCAGTGCATCGAGAGCCCGCAGCGAGCCGGGCTGATCCACGCCTTCTTTGCCGAGCGCGCGGTGGAGAAGATCCCCGAGGCGGGGGCCACGCCGCGGGAGATTGCGGTGGTGGGCGTGATCGGCGGGGGTACGATGGGCTCCGGGATCGCCACCGCCTGCCTGAACGCCGGGCTGACGGTGCGGATGAACGAGCGCGACGAAGAGGCGCTGGGGCGCGGGCGCGACACGGTGGCCAAGAACCTCGAGGGCGCGGTGACGCGTGGGAAGATGAGTGAGGCCAAGCGCGATGCGGCGCTGGCACGCTTCAAGCCCTCTGTGGCGCTGGAGGACTTTGCCGATTGCGACGTGGTGATCGAGGCGGTCTTCGAGGACATGGGCGTGAAGCGCGATGTCTTCGGGCGGCTCGACAGGATTTGCAAGCCCGGCGCGGTGCTGGCCTCCAACACCTCCTATCTCGACGTGAACGAGATCGCGGCCTGCACCTCGCGGCCGGAAGACGTGATCGGGCTGCACTTCTTCTCGCCCGCCCACATCATGAAGTTGCTTGAGGTGGTGGTGGCAGAGAAGACCGCGCCCGAGGTGGTGGCCACGGGCTTTGCGCTGGCGAAGAAGCTGCGCAAGGTGGCGGTGCGCGCAGGCGTTTGCGACGGGTTCATCGGCAACCGGATCCTGAGCCATTACAAGAAGGTGGCGGATTACCTCGTGCTCGACGGGGCCACCCCGGCGGAGGTGGATGCGGCGATCGAGGGCTTCGGCTTCGCCATGGGGCCCTTCGCGGTGAGCGACCTTGCGGGGCTCGATATCGGCTGGGCCAACCGCAAGCGGCTGGCGCCGACACGGCCAGCCGAAGAACGCTACGTGGCGGTGGCCGACCGGATCTGCGAGGCGGGGAACTTTGGCCGTAAGACCGGGCGGGGCTTCTACGTCTATGGCGAGGGCAAGCCCCAGCCGGCGCCGGAGGTGGCGGAGATCGTGGCCGAAGAGCGCGAGAAGGCGGGCGTGACGCCGCGCGAGTTCAGCGCCGAGGAGATCCAGGCGCGCTTCGTCACCGCGATGATCGCCGAGGCGACGCGGGTGCTGGAAGACGGCATCGCGCTGCGCCCCATCGACATAGATGCGGTGTTTCTCTTCGGCTACGGCTTTCCGCGCCATCGCGGCGGGCCGATGCATACCGCCGACGTGATCGGGGCCGCGGAATTGGTGGCGCGGATCGAGCGTTATGCCGAGGAAGACCCCTATTATTGGCAAGTGCCTGATCTGCTGCGTAAAATGGCGGCAGAGGGCAAGACCTTCGCCGAGATGAATTGAGGTAAGCCATGGATCTTTCGTATTCGCCGCAAGAACAGGCCTTCCAGGAGGAGGTGCGCCAGTTTCTGGCCGACGAACTGCCTGCCGACATTTCGGAGCGGGTGAAGGCGGGGGGCGAGGTTTCGAAGGAGGACAGCGAGCGGTGGCACGCGATCCTGCAGTCGCGCGGCTGGCTGGCGCAGACCTGGCCAGAGGAATACGGCGGGCCGGGCTGGGGGCCGGTGGAGCGGCACATCTTCGACGAGGAGGCGGCGCGGGCCTATGCGCCGCGCATCCTGCCCTTCGGGCTGCAGATGCTGGGGCCGGTGCTGATCAAGTTCGGGAGCGACGCGCAGAAGGCGCATTACCTGCCGCGCATTCTCGATGGCACCGACTGGTGGTGCCAGGGTTACTCCGAGCCTGGCGCGGGCTCCGACCTGGCCTCGCTGAAGACGAAGGCGGTGCGGGACGGCGACCACTACGTGGTGAACGGCCAGAAGACCTGGACGACGCTGGGCCAGCATGCCGACTGGATCTTCTGCCTGGTGCGGACGGACGGCAGCGGCAAGCCGCAGGAGGGGATTTCGTTCCTGCTGATCGACATGAAGACGCCCGGCATAGAGGTGCGGCCGATCCGGCTGATCGAGGGCGGGCACGAGGTGAACGAGGTGTTCTTCACCGACGTCCGGGTGCCGGTGGAGAACCTTGTCTGGAAGGAGAATGACGGCTGGACGGTGGCGAAATACCTGCTGACCCACGAGCGCACCGGGATCGCCGGGGTGGGCTTTTCCATCGCCGCCTTCGAGCGGGTGAAGGCGCTGGCTGCGCGGACGGTGCGGGGCGGCAGGCGGCTGATCGAAGACCCGCTCTTTGCCGCGAAGCTCGCCGAAGTGGAGATGGACCTGGAGGCGATGAAGATCTTCAACCTGCGGATGCTGGCCGAGGCGCAGCGGGTGGGCCACCCCGGTGTTGAAACCTCGATGCTGAAGATCCGCGGCACCGAAGTGCGGCAGGCGCTGAACGACCTCTACCGCCGCGCGCTCGGCCCCGCTGCGGCGGTGATGCCGGGCGAGGCGCCGGGGGGCAACGCGGCGCTGGTGCTGCCCGAGGACGAGGGCGCGGCGGCGAGCTATTTCAACAACCGCAAGATCAGCATCTTCGGCGGGTCGAACGAGATCCAGAAGAACATCCTGACCAAGGCCATGCTGGAGCTCTGAGATGAATTTCGAGATGACAGACGACCGCCGGATGCTGGCCGACAGCCTCGCCAAGCTGCTGCGCGACCATTACGGATCCGAACATCGCACGGCGGTGGCCTATGAGGCGCCCTATCATGACGTCGAGGGCTGGAACGCCTTGGCAGAGCTGGGGATTCTCTATGCCTTCGTGCCCGAGGACGCGGGTGGCATGGGCGGCGCGGGCTTCGACCTGCTTGCAGTTTTCGAACAACTGGGCGCGGCGCTCTGCCCCGAGCCGCTGCTGGGGGCCGCGATGGCGGCGCCGCTCTTGGCGGAGGCCGGAGAGGACCTCGAGCCGCTGCTGAGCGGCGAACTCCGCCATGCGCTGGCCGTGGATGAGCCGGAGGCGCCCTGGGACATTTCGGCGGGCAGCACCGAAGCGACTGGCGATGCTCTGACAGGGCGGAAGACCTCCGTTTACGGCGGGCAGGCGGCGGACCGGTTCCTCGTGAGCGCGAAACGCGAGGGCAAACTGGCGCTCTACGAGGTGAAGGCCGAGGACGCGGCGGTGACGCCCTGGGGCATGATCGACGGCGGCGGCGCGGCGGAGCTGATGCTGGATGCCACCCCGGCGCGGTGCCTGCTGGAAGATGCCGGCCCGGCGATCGAGGCGGCGCTCGACCGGGGGCGGCTCGCGCTCTGCGCCGAGGCGGTGGGCGCGATGGACTGGTGCCATGCCACCACGCTGGACTACCTGAAGAGCCGCAAGCAGTTCGGTCGGGAGATCGGCAGTTTCCAGGCGCTGCAGCACCGGATGGTGGAGATGAAGACGGCGATCGAACAGGCCCGCTCGATCACCATCCTCGCCGCAGACCGGATGGACGCGCGCTCCGTCGCCATGGCCAAGAGCCTTGTCGGGCGGGTGGCGCGGAAGGTGAGCGAGGAGTGCATCCAGTTGCACGGCGGGATCGGGATGACCTGGGAGTACCCGCTGTCGCATTACGCCAAGCGGCTGGTGATGCTCGACGCGCAGTTGGGCGATGCGGATTTTCACACCGCCCGGGTTGCCGCCGCCTACGCCTGAGGGCTTCGGTAGCGGAACACGCCGGTGGCGGTGGCCACCAGGTTGCCGTGCTCGTCGCTCAGCCGGGCCTCGGCGAAGAAGGTCTTGCGCCCTCCCCCGGTCTTGCGGCCTTCCGCGATCAGCCGGGCGCCCCGGGCCTGGCCCTGAAAGTTCACCGTCATCGACAAGGTCATGGCCATGCGCTTCTCGCCCGCCTCCCCGGTGTAGCTGCCGGAGTAGCCCATTGCGGTGTCGAGCAGCAGCGCGAGGGCGCCGCCGTGGGGGATTCCGTGGCGGTTTTCGACCGCATCCAGCGGCGAAAGCTCCACCCGTGCACAGCCCTCGCCCCAGCCGGTGATCTCGAAGCCGATGAGGCTCTGGAAGGGATAGGGCGGCTCGGCGAGCTCGGGCGCGATGGGCGGCGCGGGCGCCCAGCTCATGAAGGGCTCGCCCGGCGCGAGAGGGCGGCGGCGGCGGCCTTGATCCGTGCGCCATAGCCCTCGCGGAGCTCGTCGGGCGACACGAGGAAGGAGGGGCCGCCGACGTTCATGCCGAAGATCCGGTCGCCGTTCAGCGACACGACGGGAACGGCGATGCCGTTGATCTCGGGGCGCCAGTCGCCGAAGCCGGTGGTGTAGCCGAGGGTGGCGTAATCCTCGAGCGCCTTGGCGAGGCTCCTGCGGTAGCGCGGCACGTCATCGGGGCGCTCGCGCTCGGCGAGGTTGAGGATGTGGGCGTGCTCCTCCTCGGTCATCGCCACGAGGATCGCGCGGCCGATGGCGGAGTGGAACAGCGGCAGGCGGGCGCCGACGTTCATGGTGAGCGACACGGCCTGCTGCGAGCGCTGCACGCCCACGTAGACGGCCTGCAGCCGGTGGCGCTCGGCGAAGGCCGCTGTCACATGCGGGTTGGGCCCCTCGCAGAGCGCGCGCATCTCGGAGCGGGCGCGTTCGGAGGTTTCCATGCCGGCCAGCACGCCGTAGCCCAGCGCCAGCACGCCCGGCCCGAGGCGATAGGTGCCGTAACGCTCTGAATGCACGAGGTAATCGAGCTTGCGCAGGGTGTAGGTGAGCCGCGAGATGGTAGCCTTGGGCAGGCCGGTGCGGGCGGCGATCTCCTGGTTGGTCAGCTCCGTCTCGGAGGGACGGAAGCAGCGCAGCACCTCGAGCCCGCGGGCCAGGGCGGTGATGAAGTTGCGGTCGTCGCTTTCGAGCCCGCTGTCGATGTCGTCGCTTGCGTCCACGCTGGATCCTCTAGATCGCCGTCAGCCCGCCGTCGATGGCGAGGGCCTGTCCGGTCATGAAACTGTTCGCGGGGTCGCAGGTCCAGAGCATGGCCTGCACGACCTCGTCGACTGTGGCCACGCGGCCCATGGGCACGCGGGCGGTGATGCGGGTGCGGGCCTCGGCGGCGCCGTCGCCTGTGCGGGAGGCGAAGGCCTCGGCCATCTCGGCGAAGAGCGGGGTTTCGGCGAAGGCCGGGCAGATCGCGTTGACCCGGATGCCGTGGCGCGCGAGCTCGTCGGCGGCGGCGCGGGTGAGGCCCACGACGGCGTGCTTGGCGGCGGCATAGGCGGCGAGGTGGCCGGCACCGGTGAGGCCGGCGGCGGAGGCGACGTTGAGGATGGTGCCGTGGCCGGCGGCCTGCATCGGCGGCACCTGGTGCTTCATGCCGAGGAAGACGCCGCGGGCGTTCACGGCCATGATCCGATCGAAATCCTTCGCCTCGGTGCGGGCGAGCGGGGTGAAGGGCTGGCCGAGGCCCGCGTTGTTGATCGCCACGTCGAGCTGGCCGAAGTGCTTCATCGCGGCCTCCACAAGCCCGGCCTGCTGCGCCTCGTTGGTGACATCGACCCGGCGGGCGAGCACTTGCGCGCCCTCGGTGCGCAGGGTGTCGGCAACAGCCTCCAACCCGGCCTCGTCGATGTCGCAGAGCACCAGCCGTGCGCCCTCGGCGGCGAAGGCCCGGGCCGCGCCCGCGCCGAAGCCCGAGGCGGCGCCGGTGATGAGGATGACGCGATCAGGCACCTGCGGCCTCCAGCCCGGCCTCGGCGAGCCCCGGCACCAGGCGGCCGAGTTGCAGCCCCTTCTCGGGGTTCGAGGCGTTGCCGTCGAGCGCGCGCTTCTTCACGCCCTGCAGGATGCCCGCCATGCGGAAGTTGGCGAAGGCGAGGTAGAAGCCGAAATCGGGGATGCCGGGCAGACCTCGGCGGGCGCAATAGGCGTCGATGAAGGCCTCGTCGGAGGGCAGCCCCTCGGCGGCGCGGTCGAGCCCGGCGAGCCCCCTGCCCTCCGGCCCCGGCGGGCGCTGCCACTGCATGATGACCTGCGCGAGGTCGGCGTAGGGGTGGCCGAGCGTGGAGAGCTCCCAGTCGAGCACGGCGGCGATGCGCGGGGCATCGGGCGCGAAGAGCAGGTTGTCGAGCCGGTAGTCGCCGTGGGTTAGGCAGGTCTGGCCGTCATCCTCGGGGACATGGGTATCGAGCCAGGCGATGAGGGCGTCCATCGCAGGGATCGTCTCGGTCTCGGAGGCGCGGTACTGGGTGGTCCAGCGGTCGATCTGGCGGCGGTAGTAGTTGCCGGAGGGGCCATAGTCGGTGAGGCCGGTTGCCTCGAGGTCCACGTCATGGATCGCGGCGAGGACACGGTTCATCTCGTCGAAGATCGGGCCGCGCTCGGGCTGCGAGAGCTCTGGCAGGTGCGGCAGGTTGAAGTGGCGGCCCCGGACATGCTCCATCAGGTAGAACTCGGAGCCAATCACCGAGGGGTCGTCGCAATAGGCGATCATCCGGGCCACCGGGACGGCGGTGCCGGCCATAGCGGATTGCACACGGTACTCGCGGTCGACGGCATGGGCGGATTTCAGGAGTTTGCCGGGGGGTTTGCGGCGGAGCACCAGGTCGCCCTGGGGCGTGGTCAGCCGGAAGGTGGGGTTGGACTGGCCGGTGGGGAACTTCTGCGCGGTGACCGGGCCGGTGAAGCCCGGCACATGGGCGGCGATCCAGCCGCCCACGGCCTCCACGTCGAGCGTGGCGGTATCCGTGCCCGCGCCCACCTAGATCTTCTCGTTGGAATACTTGCGCAGCTCCGCCCGGGCGACCTGGCGGCGGTGCACCGCGTCGGGGCCATCGGCGAAGCGCAGGGTGCGGATCTTGGTCCACATCGCGGCGAGCGGCGTGTCCTGGCTGATGCCGGTGCCGCCGTGCACCTGCATCGCCTCGTCGACCACCTTGAGGGCCATGAGCGGGGCCACCACCTTGATCTGGCTGATCCACGGCTGTGCGGCGCGGGTGCCTTGCGTGTCCATCATCCAGGCGGCCTTGAGACAGAGAAGGCGGGCCATCTCGATCTCCATCCGGCAGTTGGCGATGATGTCGTAGTTGGCGCCGAGGTCGACCAGCTTCTTCTTGAAGGCCTCGCGGGTCATCGCGCGTCTGCAGAAGAGCTCCAGCGCCTTTTCGGCCTGGCCGATGGCGCGCATGCAGTGGTGGATGCGGCCCGGCCCGAGGCGGCCCTGGGCGACTTCGAAGCCCCTGCCCCGCCCGAGGATCAGGTCTTCGCCCTTCACCCGGACGTTGGTGAAGCGGATGTGCATGTGGCCGTGAGGCGCATCGTCATGGCCGAAGACGCACATGGGGCGGAGGATCTCGATGCCCGGCGCGTCGGACGGCAGGACGAACATGGAGTGGCGGGCGTGCTTGTCGGCCTTCGGGTCGGTCTGGGCCATGATGATGTAGACGGCGCAGCGCGGGTCGCCGGCGCCGCTGATCCAGTATTTCTCGCCGTTCAGGATCCAGTCGTCGCCGTCCGGCTTGGCCTCCAGCGAGATGTTGGTGGCATCCGAAGAGGCGACGCCGGGCTCGGTCATCACATAGGCGGAGCGGATCTCGCCGTTCAGGAGCGGCTTCAGCCAGCGCTCCTTGTGGGCGGGCGAGCCGTAGCGCTCGAAGACCTCCATGTTGCCGGTGTCGGGGGCGCCGCAGTTGAAGACCTCCGCCGCGATGCCGACCTTGCCCATCTCCTCGGCGAGATAGGCGTATTCGACGGTGGTGAGGCCCTGGCCCTTGTCGCTGTCGGTGAGCCAGAAGTTCCACAGGCCCTTGTCGCGGGCGCTGGCCTTGAGGGTATCGAGGATCTCGCGCTGGCGGTCGGTGAGCTGAAAGCGGTCGCCCGAGGGGTGCTTGCCCACCTCGGCCTCGAACTCGTGGTCGAGCGGCTCGATCTCTTCCTCGACCATCTGGCGCACCTTGGCGGCCAGCTCCTTCACACGGGGGGTCATCCCGAGGTCCATATCCGTCTCCCTTACAGAACTTCGAAGAGGCCTGCGGCCCCCATGCCGCCACCCACGCACATGGTGGTGACGATGTATTTCGCGCCGCGCCTGCGGCCCTCGATGAGGGCATGGCCGACCATCCGGGCGCCGGACATGCCGTAGGGGTGGCCGATGGAGATGGCGCCGCCGTTGACGTTAAGCCGCTCGTCGGGGATGCCGAGGCGGTCGCGGCAATGGAGCACCTGGCAGGCGAAGGCCTCGTTCAGCTCCCAGAGGTCGATGTCGTCGATCCTGAGGCCGTGGGTCTCGAGCAGCTTCGGGACGGCGAAGACCGGGCCGATGCCCATTTCGTCGGGGGCGCAGCCGGCGACGGCGATGCCGATGTAGCGGCCAAGGGGGGTGAGGCCGCGGCGCTCAGCCTCCTTGGACTCCATCAACATTGCAGCGGATGCGCCGTCGGAGAGTTGCGAAGCATTTCCGGCGGTTATGAAGCGGCCTTCATCCAGGGATATGCCTTTTTCGAACACGGGCTTGAGGCTGGCGAGGTTCTCGGCCGTGGTACCGGGGCGGTTGCCTTCGTCCTTCTCGAGCGTCAGGGCATGGTCGGAGATCTCGCCGGTGTCGCGGTCCTTCACCTTCATCACAGAGGGGAGCGGCACGATCTCGTCGTCGAACTTGCCGGCCTCCTGCGCGGCGGCGGTGCGGGCCTGGCTCTGGGCGGCATACGCGTCCTGCGCCTCGCGGGTGATGCCGTAGCGGGCGGCGACGGTTTCGGCCGTCTCCAGCATGGTCATGTAGATCGCGGGCACGTGCTGTTGCAACCAGGGGTCGGGATCACGGCGCATGGCGGGCGTCTGCACCAGCGAGATGCTCTCCACCCCGCCACCGATGGCCATGGGCATGCCGTCGTGGATCACCTGCTTGGCCGCGGTTGCGATGGCCATGAGGCCCGAGGCGCACTGTCGGTCGAGCGACATGCCGGCGACGGTGTCGGGCAGGCCCGCGCGGAGGGCCGCCTGCCGGGCGATGTTGCCGCCCTGGTAGCCCTGCTGAAGCGCGGCGCCAAGCAGGACGTCGCCCACCTCGCCGGGCTCCACCCCGGCGCGGGCAACGGCGTGGCTGATCGCATGGCCCGCCAGCGCCTGCGGCGTGGTGGCGTTGAAGGCGCCGCGATAGGCCTTGCCGATGGGCGTGCGGGCGGTGGAGACGATGAGGGCGTCGCGCATGGGCTATTCCTTCCAGTCGAGGGGCAGGCCGCGGGCTTCTGCGGCCTGCCGGGCAAAGCGGCGGGTTTGCGAGAAGGCGTCGGGGAGTTCCGCGGCGCCGTCCGGCTCGGTCAGGAGCGCCGCGCCTTCGGCGATGGCTTCGGGGGTGATCTCGCGGCCCGCAAGGTTGAGGCCCAAGGTTTCGGTGAGCCGCGCCACGGCGAAGACCCCGCCACCGGCGGAGAGGATGGTGCGCGAGGGGGCATCTTCGGAGACCAGCCAGAGCAGGCCGGGGGTGATGCTTTCGGGCGTGAGCAACGCGGCGGCGTCTGCGGGCAGGAGGCCTTCGGTCATGGCCGTGGACGCCGTGGGCGCCAGGCAATTGACGCGGATGCCGTTGCGGGCGCCCTCGAGGTGGAGGGTGTTCATCAGCCCGATCATCCCGGCCTTGGCGGCGGCATAGTTGGCCTGCCCGAAGTTGCCGTAGAGCCCGGAGCCCGAGGTGGTGAAGACGACGCGGCCATAGTGCCGCTCGCGGAAGTGGGGCCAGAGGGCGTGGGTGCAGAGGGCGGAGCCGGTGAGGTGGACGTCGATCACCCGGCGCCAGTCGGCCATGTCCATCTTGGCGAAGCTCTTGTCGCGCAGGAGGCCCGCGTTGTTGACGAGAATGTCGACCTGGCCCCAGGCGTCCATCGCGGTGCCGACCATGTCGCCCACCGAAGCCTCGTCGGACACGTCGGTGCGGGTGGCGAGCGCGGTGCCGCCGGCCGCCTCGATCTCGGAAACCACCCCTGCCCCCTCGGCCATGTCGGCCACGAGCACCTTCGCGCCCCTTGCGGCGAGGCCAAGCGCGTGCGCCCGGCCCAGCCCGGCGGCGGCGCCGGTGACGATGGCCACCCTGCCTTCGAAGCTGATCATGCGGCCTCCAGGTATTTCTTGTTCAGCCAGCGGGCGGCGACCACGGGTTTGGCGGCGCCTTCGGCCTCCATCGTCACGTCCCAGGCCAGCATCACGTCGCCCGGGCGCTTTTCGGTCAGCTCGGCGAGGGTGAAGCGGGCGCGGATGCGGGCGCCTGCGGGCACGGGGGAGAGAAAGCGGAGGCGGTCGAAGCCGTAGTTGATGCCCATGGCCTGGCCGTCGACCTGCGGCTGCGCGTCGTAGGCCATGGCGGAGAGGAACGAAAGGGTCAGAAAGCCGTGGGCAATGGTGGTGCCGAAGGGGGTTTGGGCGGCGCGCTCGGGGTCCGTGTGGATGTACTGATGATCCTCGGTGAGGTCGGCGAAGGCGTCGATCAGGGCCTGGTCGATGGTGAACCAGCGGCTCACGCCCAGCTCCTCGCCTATGCGGGTTTTCAGCTCGTCCAGCGTCACGGTTTGCCCTCGGCGAAGATGTCGGGGCCGGTCTGCACGTTGATGCCGCCGGAGACGGGGAGGATGGCGCCGGTGACATAGCCGCCGCCGGGGCCGCAGAGGTAAAGGAGCGCAGCGGCAATGTCCTCGGGCCTGCCGACGCGGCCGAGAGGCACCTGCGCGCCCACCCTGCCCCGCATCTCCGCGTCGCCCGTGGCGAAGGCGGTCATCTTGCTGACGAAGGGGCCGGGTGCGAGGGCGTTGACGGTAATCCGGTCGGGCGCGAGTTCCTTGGCGAGGATCTTCGTCAGGTGGTGCACGGCGGCCTTGGAGGCGGCGTAGGAATAGGCGTCGTCGCCCATTGGCACCTCGCCCATGACCGAGCCGGTGTTGACGATGCGGGCGGGGTCATCGTCGGTGGCGGCGGCGCGCAGCTCGGGCAGGAGCGTGCGGGTGAGCTCGAAGAGGCCGGCGACGTTGAGGCTCATCACCTTGTCCCAGGCGGCGTGGGGGAAGTCTTCCAGCGGGGCGCCCCAGCTGCGGCCGGCATTGTTGAAGAGGATGTGGAGCCGGTCGGTGCGGGCGCGCACCTCTGCGGCGAGCGCGGCGACGCCTTCGGCGGTGCTGACGTCACCCGCGAAGCCCTCTGCCGAGCCCGCTGCGCCCAGCGCGTTCAGCCGGGCCGCGACGGCCTCGCAGGCGTCGCCCCGGCGCGAGGCGAGCAGCACGCGGGCACCGGCACGCACCAGCCCTTCGGCGGCCATCTCACCGATGCCGGACGAGCCGCCGGTGACCAGGGCCAGCTTTCCGCCGAGGTCGAACAATCTGGTCGGGTCCATCGCCCCGCTCCTCCCGAAATTTCCGGCGTCGCCGCCTCGCCTCCCCGTGCGGCGCGCCAGTTTCGCAATGCAGAATACAATTCCGCACCTGCTTGACAAGCCCGCCCGCCCCCTTGTCTCTTCCCGGGGAGGGAGGATGCAATGGGCGATCTGTTTGATCTGACAGGCAAGGTGGCGCTGGTGACGGGCTCGACGCGGGGCATCGGTCGGGCGATTGCCGAGGCGCTGGTGGCGCGGGGCGCGCGGGTGGTGATCTCGTCGCGCAAGGCCGAGGCCTGCGAGAGCGTGGCGGGCGAGATCGGCCCGGCGGCGGTGCCGATTGCCTGCAACGTCTCGGATGACGCGGCGATCGAGCGGCTGCTGGCGGAGACGGAGGAGAAGCTGGGGCCGGTCGAGATTCTGGTCTGCAACGCGGCGGTGAACCCCTACATGGGGCCGTTTCTCGACACGCCGGACGATGCTTTCGACAAGACCATCGTGGTGAACATCCGGGCCAACATGCGGCTCTGCAAGGGGGTGATCCCCGGGATGCAGGCGAAGGGCGGCGGGGCGATCGTGATCGTTTCGTCCATCGCGGCGTTCAAGGGCAGCGAGCACCTGGGGATCTACGCGGTGACCAAGGCTGCGGATACGCAGATCGTGCGCAACCTCGCGGTGGCCTACGGGGCCGACAACATCCGGGTGAACGGGATCGCGCCTGCCGTGGTGAAGACGGATTTCGCGCGGGCGCTCTACGAAGACCCGGCGCGGGCGAAGCGGGTGGCGGAGAGCTATGCGCTGAAGCGTCTGGGGGAGCCGGAGGACATTGCCGGGGTGGCGGTGATGCTGGCGGCGCCGGCGGGGGCCTGGATGACCGGGCAGACGATCATCGTGGACGGCGGCTGGTCGGTGATGGGGTGAGCGGCAGGGCTGCGCCATGCCCGACCTCGGGAGGGCCGCGCCGCCGCCGCGACGGGTGTTCTGCAAAGCATCTACGCCGCACGCGCTTCAGGCCGGCCAACGAATGCCCTCCCGGGGAGAGGTCGGGCATGGCGCAGTCGCGCCGCGGTGCGCGGGATTGCTGATGCGGCTCACCACTTCGGAGCGGTTGCAGCGCCCGGTGCTCCGGGCCTAGGCTGGCATCAAACGCGGCGGGGAGGCCGCGACATGAGGGAGGAGAGGCCATGGAAGGCCTGATGATGCACCGTCCGCTTCGGATCGCGGACATTCTGGCCCATGCCGCGCAGATCTACCCGCAGGAGGGGATCGTCTCGCGCCGCACCGAGGGCGATATCCACCGCCAGACCTACCCGGAAACCGCCGCACGGGTGGCGCGGCTGGCCCACGGGCTGCGCGCGCTCGGGGTGAAGCCGGGTGACAGGGTGGCGACACTGGCGTGGAACGGCTACCGTCACTTCGAGCTCTACTACGCGATCAGCGGCATCGGCGCGGTGTGCCACACCATAAACCCGCGGCTCTCGGCCGAGCAGATGGGCTATATCGTGAACCACGCGGGCGACAGCCTGCTGTTCTTCGACACCACCTTCCTGCCGATCATCGAGGGGCTCGCTGCGCATTTTCCTGACAGCTTGCGCTACGTGGTGATGGTGGACGAGGAGAAGCAGCCCGAGAGCAAGGTCGAGCTGCTGAACTACGAGGCGCTGCTCGGCGGCCAGCCGGGGCATATCGACTGGCCGGAGTTCGACGAGACCACCGCCTCCGCGCTCTGCTACACCTCGGGCACCACGGGCAATCCGAAGGGCACGCTCTATTCGCACCGTTCCACGGTGCTGCATGCGCTCTGCACCGCGATCAGCCTGCCCAAGGTGCTGCGCGAGGGCAGCCGCATCCTGCCGGTGGTGCCGCTGTTCCACGTCAACGCCTGGGGTCTGCCCTATTCGGCGCCGCTCACCGGGGCCTCGCTCATCATGCCGGGGCCGGGGCTCGACGGGCCTTCGCTGTTCTCGCTGATGGAGGGCGAGAAGGTGTTTTCGGCCTGGGGCGTGCCCACGGTCTGGCTTGGCCTGCAGAAGGAGATCGAGGCGCAGGGTCGGTTGCCGGAGGGCTTCGGCCACCTGGTGGTGGGTGGCTCGGCGGCGCCGCGGGCGATGATCGAGGCTTTCGAAAACAAGGGCGTGGACGTGTGCCATGCCTGGGGGATGACCGAGATGAGCCCCATCGGCACGGTCGGCAACCTGCCTGCTGCCATGGCGGAGGCACCGATGAAGGAGAAGCTCGACATCAAGCAGAAGCAGGGCCGCCGGGCCTTCGGCGTGGACATGAAGATCGTGGGAGAGGACGGCACCGCACTGCCGCAGGACGGCAAGGCCACGGGCGAGCTCTTCGTGCGGGGCAATACCATCGCGGCGGGGTATTACAACAACCCCGAGGCCAGCGCCGAGGCGATCGACGCGGAGGGCTGGTTCGGCACCGGGGATATCGCGAGGATCACGCCCGACGGGGTGCTCTCGATCACTGACCGGACGAAGGATCTCATCAAGTCGGGCGGCGAGTGGATCAGCTCGATCGACATGGAGAACGTGGTGATGGGCCACCCGGCGGTGGCCAATTGCGCCGCCATCGCGGTGCCGCACGAGAAGTGGGGCGAGCGGCCGATGCTGGTGGTGGTGCCCAAGGGCGAGCCCCCTGCCCCCGAGGCGCTGCGCGAGATGCTGGGCGAGCACTTTGCGAGCTGGCAGCTGCCTGACGACATCCTTTTCGTCGACGAACTTCCGCTGACGGCAACCGGCAAGGTCTCGAAGTTGACGCTGCGCAAGCGCTATGCGTGAGGCCGGATTTTGGCCCGTGCAATGCGTCTTCAAGGTGACTTGACCGTGAAAAAGTGGACAAAAGGCTTGGGTTCGCCATCTCTTTTAGGCATCTTCGCCCGAAAATACGCCCCCAAGGTTTGAGTGACATGAAGAGACGAGACTTTCTGGCAGGCAGTGGCGCGCTACTGGGCGGCACCTTCGTGGCCGGCGCCCCGGCCCTTGCCTTCGACGAGACCCTGAAGCCCTACGGCCTGCCGATCGAGCTGCTGCCGCATTACGTGAACGTATCGAAGGATCTGCCCGCGCAGGAGATCCACGTGAGCCCGAGCCGCTTTGCGCTGTTCCTCACGCTCGGCGGCGGCCGCGCGATCCAGTACACCTGCGGTATCGGTCGCCCTGGCCTCTACGAGCCCGGCACCTTCTTCGTCGGCGCGCGCAAGCAGTGGCCGGACTGGACGCCCACGCCCGAAATGATCGAGCGCGACCCGGCCTCCTACAAGCAGTGGGAAGACGGGATGCCGGGTGGGCCGAACAACCCGCTGGGGGCCCGCGCGCTCTACCTGTTCAAGCCGCAGATCGGGGATACCTTCCTGCGCATCCACGGCACCAACGACCCGCGCACCATCGGCAAGCGGGTGTCGAACGGCTGTGCGCGGCTGGTGAACAACCAGATCGTGCATCTCTACCGCCGCACCCCGCTGAACGCGAAGGTGGTGCTCTACCCGGCGTCGGAGAACGGCGGCGTGGACCTGTCGGTCGAGCCCGAGGTGACCCGCGGCTGAGGGCCTCCCGGCCCACGTTTTCAGGCGCCCGCCTCTGCCGGAGTGCGGGCGCCTTGCCGTTTCGGGGGTTTTTGTCGGCTGCGGCGAAATTTTCGGGAACCAACGCGGCAGGTGGCGGGTTGAGGCAAAAGTGACGCGACGCCTCCTGCTCGGGTCTTTCGATAAGGTTCGACGAAGCGACGATGACGACCCACGGCCCGGAGACCATTCCTGTCACCTTCAGGCATGAACTGAGGCACGCCACCGCCCCCGCCCACCACAGCCTAGACACGCTGCTCTCGGAGCTCGACCTGAGGCAGGCGCCGCACCGGCGCCTGTTCGACGCGATACAGCTCGCCGGGTTCCGCCGGATCGGTGCGGCCTGCGGCTGGCAGGCCGGCGAGGCGACGGAGGTGCTGGCGCGCACGGTGGAGGCCCTGTCGCGGGGCGCCGCCGCGCCGGAGGTCGATGCGCAGCCTGCCCCCGACGCCCCGATGGAGCCCGATGCGGTGGCCTATCTCACCCTCGGCTCGCAGCTGGGCCTGAGCGTGCTCCGCCGCGACGTGCCGGATGCGGAACGCCACGGCATCCTTGCCCTCGAACCCGAACTGGCCGCATGGAAGACCTTCGCGCAGCGCATCAGCGAGGCCGCACCCGACGCAACGCGCCGGGCCCGCATCCTCGCAGACGCCGCCCGCGCCTTCGCGATCTTCCAGGAAGAAGCCGAACGACTGTTGAGACCCAAGAGCACACAGGCCCCCGTTTCATGAACGACCCCTTCATCTCGACCGAGACTCCCGTCGACCTGACCAATTGCGACCGCGAGCCGATCCACATCCTGGGCAATGTCCAGTCGTTCGGGGCGTTGATCGCGATCTCGGCCGACTGGATCGTGCAGCACGTTTCGCGGAACGCGAAGGAGGTGCTGGGACTGGAGCCGGAAGAGATGATCGGCGTACCGCTGCCGCGTCATCTGCCGGCGGCCAGCGTGGAGAAGCTGCGCAGAAAGCTCGGAGGCACCTCGCACGAGGATGCGGTGGTGCGGCTCTTCGGGATGGATCTCTTCGAGGACGGGCGGCTCTTCGACATTTCGGCGCATCAGTCGAACCTGAGCTTCATCTTCGAGTTCGAGGCCAAGTCGCGCGGTGCCGAGCATGACGAGCTGGCGCTGGTGACGCCGATGATGCGCCGGGTGGCAGCCGAGAAGGACCTGGTGAAGGTCTCCGAGGTCGCGGCCCAGCAATTGCGCGACCTCACCGGCTTCGACCGGGTGATGGTGTATCAGTTCGGGCCCGAGGGCGACGGCACGGTGATCGCCGAGGCCAAGGACGAACTCGACAGCGAAACCTACCTCGGCCTGCATTTTCCCTCGTCCGACATTCCGCGGCAGGCCCGCGCGCTCTACAAGCGCAGCCACCTGCGGCTGATCGCGGATGTGGATGACGCGGTTTCACCCATCGAGCCGCAGTTCAGCCCCGAGGGCGCGCCGCTCGACCTGTCGCTGGCGGTGACGCGGGCGGTATCGCCCATTCACCTCGAATACCTGCGCAACATGAAGGTGCGGGCCTCGATGTCGGTCTCGATCATCATCCGGGGGGAGCTCTGGGGGCTGTTCGCCTGCCACCACCGCGAGCCCCTCTACGTGGATTACGAGCGGCGCACCGCGATCGAGCTGCTGGCGCAGTTCTATGCCTACGAGCTGGAGCGGCGCGAGGCGCGGGCGGTGACGGAAACCTCGGACCGGGCGCAGCGTCTGCACGACAAGCTGATGATGCGGCTGGGCTCGAGCGAGGATCTCGTGGAGGGCTTCCCCTCGATCGCCCGGGAGATCGGCAGCGTCATCCCGCATGACGGGATCGCCCTGTTCTCCGACGGCACCTACGTGAGCCAGGGCGAGGCGCCGAGCGAGGAGGAGTTCCAGGTGATTGCGCGGTTCCTGAACACCTCGGCTGCCTCGCGCGTCTATGCCACCGATCACCTCGTGGCGCGGCTGCCCTCCATCGCGCCCATGACCGACCGCTGCGCCGGTATCCTCGCCATCCCGATCTCGCGCACCCCGCGCGATTACATCGTGCTCTTCCGCGGCGAGGCAGTGCGGCAGGTGAACTGGGCGGGCAACCCGCACAAGCCGGTGGAGGTGGGCAGCTTCGGCGCCCGGCTGACCCCGCGCAAGAGCTTCGAGATCTGGAAGGAAGACGTGGGCAACCGCTCGGAGCCCTGGTCGCCCACCGCCGTGCGGGCCGCCGAGGCGATAAGGGTCACGCTGCTCGAGGTCGTGCTGAAGCTCTCCGACGAGGTGAACGTGGAGCGCAAGCGCGCGCAGGACCAGCAGGAGCTGCTGATCGCGGAACTGAACCACCGGGTGCGCAACGTGTTGGGGCTGATCCGGTCGCTGGTGTCGAAGTCGCGCGAGAGCGCGGAGACCATCGAGGAGTTCTCTGCGGCGATCGACGGGCGCATCCATGCGCTGGCCCAGGCCCATGACCAGCTCACCAAGACGGAGTGGAGCCCGGTCGCCTTCCGCGAGGTGATCGCGACCGAGCTGAAGGCCTATCTGGCGGGAGACGAGAGCCGGGTGGCGATCACCGGGCCGCGCATCCTGCTGTCGCCCGAGGCCTTCTCGACCATCGCGCTGGTGTCGCACGAGCTGGTGACCAACTCGGTGAAATACGGCGCCCTGTCCAACGCGAGCGGCACGGTGGAGATCGAGATCACCCCCCTGCCCGACGGGTTCTACCGGATCACCTGGGAAGAGACCGGCGGCCCCGCGGTGAAGCCGCCCAAGCGGCGGGGTTTCGGCAGCACGATCATCGAGCGCTCGGTGCCCTTCGAGCTTGGCGGCAAGGCGCGGGTGGACTTCAGGCTGACGGGGTTGAGGGCGGAGTTCCTGATCCCCGAGCGCTACGTGAAGGAAATCGGCCCGGCGCCGGACGCGACGGCGCACAAGGCCGCGCCGGAGGAGCCGGTGCTGGTGGACCGGCCCGAGCTCAGCGGCGTGGGGCTGGTGGTGGAGGACAACCTCATCATCGCCATGGACGCGGCCGACATCCTCTCGGAGCTGGGGCTCGACAAGGTGCACACGGCCTCCACCGTGGCCGAGGCGCTGCGGGTGGCGGAGAGCAACGTCATCTCGGTGGCCTTGCTCGACGTGCATCTCGGCAAGGAGACGAGCCTGCCGGTGGCGCAATATCTCGATGCCCGCGGCGTGCCCTTCGTGCTGGCCAGCGGCTACAGCGGGCAGTCGGACTCGCTCGGGCGCTTTCCTTCGGTGCCGGTGGTGAACAAACCCTTCACCATCGAGACCCTGTCGCGGGCGCTGAACCGGCTGAAGGGCTAGACGGTCGGCTCAGCGCAGAGGTGCGGAGCTGTCGAGCTGGTCCCTGAGCCGCTCCATGGCCTCGGCCGCCGCGGTGCCGCCCTGCTCCAGCGTCGCGGCAAGCTGCTCGGCCACATCCGCATCGACCCCGCGCCGCAGGATGCGGGCCGCCGAGGTGGCGGTGCCGGAGAGATTGGCGATGGCGTGAAGGGTTTCGCGCAGGGCGTCGTCCAGCTGCGGCCCGGTGTCGGGTGCGGCGGGCACCGGCGGGGCGCCCACCGGCGAGGAGAGCACGATCACCTGAGACACCCGGCCTTCCTGCCAGGCGCAGGGAAAGAGCTCGACCGCCCAGGTGGCGCCGCCCTCGACATGGCCGACGAAGCTGGCCTGCCCGCCCTCGAAGGCCTCCGCAAGACAGCGTTCGGCCCTTACGCGGGCCTCGCCCTGCCAGAACCCCGTCCAGACTTCGCCGCAGGTCTCCTCGGCCTCGACGGCAGCCTGCCCCAGCCCGCGGGTCTCCACCGCGATCACCCGGCCTTCCTGGTCGAGCACCCGGGCGCAGACATGGCTCCGCTCCCCGAGATGGTCCCGCGCGACGGACATCGCATCGGGATCGAAGGCAGCAGCGGAATACAGCATGGCAGGGGCTTTCGGGCAGGAAGGTGGGCAGATGCGCGGACCCTAGCAGGCCGCCCGCCCTCCTGAATGGTCATATGACGTACTGCGCCTTCTCTCCCGCCTGCCAGGTGCCGCGTCGCGCTAAGGCGCTTCGGTGTCGGGCGTGTCGAGCGTGGACCAGGTGCCGTCGCGCGGCGGGGCCGGCGGCGTGTCGCAGGCGCGGCGGTGAATGCTGACCTTGGCGATGAAGTTGGCCGAGACCGGCGCGGTGACGAAGAGGAAGGCCATGATCAGAAGCTCGTGAAACGACGGATCGCCCCGGGCGATGGTGGCCAGGATCGACGCCAGCAGCAGCATTCCGATGCCCACCGTGCCCACCTTGGTGGGGGCGTGGAGGCGGGTCATCGGGTCGTTGAACTTCAGCAGGCCGATGACGCCGACGAGCACGAAGGCAGATCCGATGAACAGGGCGATCGCAGCGGCGAAGGTGGCGAGGGTTTCCAGTGTCATTCGATGATGTCTCCCCTCAGGATGAAGCGGGCCAGCGCGACCGTCGAGACGAAGCCCAGCATGGCGACGAGCAGGGCCACCTCGAAGTAGACCTTCACGCCCTGGTGGATGCCCAGCACCACGACGAGCCCGAGCGCGTTGATCACCATGGTGTCGAGGGCGAGGATACGGTCTCCGATGGTCGGGCCGATGACCAGCCGGACCATGCAGAGGACCTGGCCCAGCGCCAGCGTGACCAGCGCGACGACCAGGGCGATATCGAGAAATTCCGGGGCGGATATCATGAGAAGATCTCCAGGATGCGGCTTTCGTAGCGGGCGATGATGTCGTCGCGCACGGCGTCGGGGTCGTCGGTGTGCAGCACGTGGACAAGCAGGCTGTGGCCCTCGTCGGAAAGGTCGGCCGAGACGGTGCCCGGGGTGAGGGTGATGGTGCCCGCGAGCACGGTGATGGCCTCGGGCTTCTTCAGCCGCAGCGGGATAACGATCCAGGCCGGTTTCAGCCTGGCGTTGGGCACGGTGAGCACGATCCAGGCCACCTGCACGTTGGCGACGATGATGTCCCACAGCACCATGAGCGTATAGGTGAAGACCTTGCCCACCCGCATGCCCTTGGGCGGGTCGGGCCACCAGATCGCCGTCATCCGCGGGATGATGATGCCGAGGATGATGCCGAAGACGGCCATCCCGGGGGTGATCTCGTTCTGCAGCAGAACCCAGACCACCGCGAGGACCACGGTCAGGAAGGGATGGGGGAAGAGCCAGCGGTAGGCGCGCGTCATGTCAGTGTCCCTCCTCCGGGTTGCTCATCTTGCCGGGGGTCTCCAGCACCATCGCCTTGTAGGCCTCGGGCGCGAAGAGCTGCTCGGCCATGGCGCTGGTGTAGGCGTGGACCTGCCCGGCGAAGACGGTGTGGGCGACGAGCAGGGCGAAGAGGCCGCCGACCGACACATAGGCCAGCGCCGAGGGTTGGGCCGTGTCGGCGGCGGGCGGGGCGGTGTCGGCGGCCGGCGCGGCGGGCTCGAGCCCGTGGGCCTTCCAGAACAGCACGCTGCCCGCGCGGGCGAAGCCGATCACGCTGATGAGGCTGGAGGCCAGCACCACGGCCCAGACCCAGACCACGAGATCGGTGCCGTAGGAGGCATCGAGCACCAGGAGCTTGCCGAGGAAGCCCGAGAGCGGCGGCAGGCCGGCCATGGCGATGGCGGCGGCGAAGAACATGCCCGCCGTCATGTAGGTGCCCCGCATCGGGGTCTGCGCGGTGAGGTCGAGGTTGCCGCGCCCGGTCAGGACGATGTCGGCGATCAGGAACAGGATCGCGCCCGCCAGCGTGGAATGGACGATGTAGTAGAGCGCTGCGGCGATGCCCGCGGGGGTGAAGAGCGAGATCGCCACCATCACCATGCCCATCGAGCCGATGATGGCATAGGCCACCAGCCTGTCGAGCTTGCGCGCCGCCAGCACGCCGATCATGCCGATGGCGAGCGAGATGAGGGCCGCGGGCAGCAGCCACTGGTCATAGACGCCCTGTGTCACCTCGAGGTCGGGCGGAAAGACCATGGTGTAGACCCGGATGATCGCGTAGGCGCCCACCTTCGTCATGATCGCGAAGAGCGCCGCGACGGGCGCCGGGGCCTCGGCGTAGCTCGAGGGCAGCCAGAAGTGCAGCGGCACCAGCGCGGCCTTGATCGCGAAGACGAGGATCAGCAGCACGGCGGCGATGCGGATGCCCGCGGTGTCCTCCGGCCCGATCTCGGCCACCCGCTGCGCGAGGTCGGCCATGTTGAGCGTCCCGGTCTCGGCGTAGATCGAGCCCAGCGCGAAGAGGAAGAGCGTGGAGCCGATGAGGTTGAAGAGCACGTATTGCACCCCGGCCCGGAGCCGCGCGTTGCCGCCGGCGTGGATCATCAGACCGTAGGAAGCGATGAGCAGCACCTCGAAGAAGACGAAGAGGTTGAACACGTCGCCGGTGAGGAAGGCCCCGAGGATGCCCATGAGCTGGAACTGGAACAGCGCGTGGAAGTGTCGCCCGCGCCGGTCCCAGCCGGAGCCGATGGTGTAGAGCAGCACGAAGAGCGCCAGCACCGAGGTGAGCAGCACCATGAAGGTGGAGAGCCGGTCGCCGACCACCACGATGCCGAAGGGCGCCGCCCAGTCGCCGAGGCGGTAGTAGAGCACCGAGCCGTCGGACACCTCGGCGACCAGCGCCAGAGACAGCCCGATGAGCGCCACCACGCCTGCCACCGAGAACACCCGCTGGATGCCCACGTGGTAGCGCGCGGCCAGCACGATGAAGGGCGCGAGCAGCGCGGGCAGGACGATGGGAAGGATGATCATGTGGTTCACGGGCGGTCCTCCGAGGTGTTGGAGGAGGCCGGTGCGTCATCCACGTGGTCGTCGTCGGTGCCGAGGAAGGCCCCGAGGCTGATCATCACCAC